>VGTG01000264.1 GCA_016874795.1 Deltaproteobacteria bacterium
CGACCGCCTGCGCGACGTCCTTCCGGGGAACGTTCTCGGTGACGGCGACCATGAGCTTGACGCCGTTCTGGATCGCCTCGAAGAAGGCGTCTTTCACGAAGCCGGGCGGGACGGAGATGACGGCGCCCTCGATCGGGCCGTGCGCCTTCACGGCGTCGCGGACGGAGTCGTAGACGGGGACGCCGTAGACGTCGCGTCCTGCGCGGCCGGGCGTGACGCCGGCGACGATCTTCGCGCCGTAGGCGAGGTTCTCGCGCGTCAGGTTCACGGCCTCGCGGCCGGTGATGCCCTGGACGAGGAAGCGGGTCTCGCTGCTGATCAGGATGGACATGTGTTGCTCCTCAGCTCGCCTTGCCCGCGTTGCCGGTTGTTCCGGCCTTGCCCGTCTTGCCCGTCTTGCCCGTCTTGGCGACGGCGCGTCCGGCCGCCTCGTACATCGAGACGCTCCGGTCGCAGTACTCGACGCCGTACTTCTTCAGGATCGCGAAGCCGTCCTCCTCCCAAGCGCCGGGGATGCGGAAGATCGCGATGACCTCGGCCGGGTCCTTGCCGGACTCGATGCAGCCCTTGATCACGCCGCGCGCGACGATGTCGACGCGGGTGTTGGAGACGACGTTCATCATGACGGCGATCTTCTCGACGCCGGGCTTCGAGAGGATGAGCTTGGTGAGCTCGCAGGCCTTCTTGACGCTCGGGTTGCCGCCGATCTCGCAGTAGTTCGCGGGCTTGCCGCCGTGCTTCCGGACGGCGTCGAAGAGGGTGAGCGAACCGCCGCCGGCGCCGATCACGAGGCCGAGGTTGCCGTCGAACTCGACGACGTTGCCGGCGACGCCGCGGTGATCGGCTTCGTTGACCTTGCGGCCGGCGATCTCGAAGGGAGTCGCTTCGCGTGCTTGACGCGTCTCCTCCTCGGCGATGCCGAGGTCGGCGACGAGCTTCTTGTGGCGTCCGCGCGCTTCGGCCTCGAGGTCGACGTGGCCGTCGAGGACGATGAAGCGTCCGTCCTTCAGCTTCGCGAGCGGGTTGATCTCGGCGAGCGTCAGGTCGTAGTCGAGGAAGGCGCCCATCAGCTCGAAGACGATCGGCGTGAGGCGGTTCAGGTCGTCGCCCGAGACGCCGACCGCGCCGACGGCCTCTTTCGCGATCCGCGGCGTGATCGGCAGGATCGTCGAGAAGTGCGTCTTCGAGACGTGGTCCGGGTGCTTCTCGGCGACCTCTTCGATGTCGATGCCGCCCATGTCGCTGAAGAGCACGACGGGGAGCTTCCGCCGTCCGTCCCAGGTGACCGAGACGAAGTACTCCTGCACGATCGGGCTCTTCTCCTCGACGAGCACGGACCGCGCCTTCTGCCCGTTCACGACGACGCCCATGATGTGCTCGTAGAGCGCCGGGCACTCGTCCGGGCTCTCGGCAAACTTCACCGCCCCGGCCTTCATGCGTCCCCCGGAGAGCACCTGGCTCTTGAGAACCACCGGCCCGCCGATTTCCCGAGCGATGACGCGGGCTTGCTCGGCCGAGGTGGCGACGCGGCCCTTCGGGAGGGGGAGGCCGTGCTTCTTGAAGAGGGCCTTCGACTCGTACTCGTAGAAGCGCATGGGGGGTGGGTAGTCGGCGTCCAGGGAGGGTTCAAGCCTCACGTACCCTACCCGCCCGAAACGCCAGTCGGCTTCGAGCGCGATTCCTCGAGGAACGATCCAGACGCATCCGCTAGTCGGCCGGATGAAGCCCATCGCACCGTGCCGTCCAATGCGCTGTTATCCCGCTCGGCAAGATGGTCGAACCGTCAGCGCATGCCGCAGAGACCTGATCCTGCGTCAAGCCTACCGCCGATCCCAGACTGGCGTTGCGCAGATCAGCGAGCGCGAGATCCGCCTCCGAAAAGTCTGCCAATCCTAGTTCGGAGTAAGAAAAATCCGCCCGAAGGAGTCTCGCTCTCACGAAACTCGGACCTCTGCTTTCTCCCCATTCCGCCCTCGCGGTAGCCCTCGCCGCGCTAAAGTCAGCAGTCGCCGCAGATCCAGTAGGTCTCGTCGGGCGTGCAGTAACCCTCGCGGAGGTCGTCGCCGGTAGCCGAGAACGAGAACTTCGCCCAACAGAAGCTGCAGTGGTCGTGATCCCAGGGCGGGTTCTCCGGGTACTGTCGATACTCGCGGAAGCAGAGCTCGGCGCCCGTCAGGTACCGCTCCTGCCCTCGCAGCCGCCAGTCGTTCGGCTCGATCATGAACGCACCGCGGACGAGCGATCTCCGAAGATCGCCCGCCACCCGGAGCGGAGCATCAACCGGAGGCTTCGCCTCGTCATGTACAGCGCCCAGCGGAAGGACGCGCCTTCGGCGAGAAGGACGTCGACGCAGACGTCGATGCATTCGTCGCAGATGAATGCGGATGGTCCGGCGAGCATGCGCCGAATCTGATCGGCGGTCTTTCCGCAGAACGAGCACACCGGATTCTCACCCTGAGCGTCCGTCACGTTCGTAGTCCCCTCGCCACGTCGATCCGTTCGATCAGGTCTTCCACGAGCGGATGCTTGGCGAATGGAATCCACACTCGCGGAGGCGCGAAGGTGATCTCACTCCCGAAAACGGTCGGCTGCCGCAGCGTGAGCGTCACGCGTTGCGGGTTCGTGAGAACCGTATAGCTCACGTTCTTCACGTCGCTCAGCTGCACGCGTACCTCGTGTCCCTTGTTCTTCACGACCAACTCGTTGCCCGCGTCCCAAACCTCGTCGGCCAAGTCGAATACGAGCACCTTCATCGGGAAGTATCCGAAGACGGCCAGCACGACGGGAGGGATCAAGAACCAGACCGGGGGTCTTCGCGGCGACGCCGACGCTGCGAGGGTCGCTGCGGAGAAGATGGCCAGGAATCCGAACCATAGGATAGGGAAGACTCGCTTCGAGAAGAAGGTCATGCGAGACGAGATGCGTACCATCGATGACTCGGTGCCAGCCGTCATCCCGCGTCCCTCGCCGCCGTCCGTGAGCCGCGACGCGTCGCGATTCACGAGATCTCGCCCGACCTACAGTCTCGCCCAGGCCGAAGGCAAGGCCGATTCCGGACGCACGAACGGACGAGCGCCCTTGACCCGCCGACCGGCGGACGATTGGATCCGCCCGTGCGATCGATGGTCACCGTGGTCAATCCGCATCACTGGCTGAACGAAGATGGCAGCTTTCCGGACGATCCTCGCCTCCGCTCGCGGATCCTCCGCGTCGCGCAGTGCATCGAGTACGGCGGTCCGCTGCCTCGCGGACATACACGCGAAACTCTCGTGCCCTGCAAGCGACGCCCCGGCAACCAACCGTGCCTCGGCCTCTTGTGGGTCCTGAAGGAGTCGGACGACTCGATCCACGCGTTCTGCCGCGTGTGCGAGACCGACGAGCTCGTGATCCACGAATGGGAAGACACGCTCTGGGCCGACGGCCCGATGGAGTCCGTCGGCCTCGACGCGATGGCACGAGAGGCGGGCGAGCGGCGCGGCGAACCGGGGTCCGAGGATCGCGAAAGCCCGCTCGGACGAGCGCTCGAGAGCCTCGGCAGCACGCTCACCGCCGATCAAGTGAAACGAATCATCGCGCGAAGCGAGCAACCGACGGCCGTCCTCCATGCGATCCTCGAGAGCGCGACGGTGCGGCCTTCGCGCTCCACCGTCGAGCGGCTGGTTCCCGTGCTGATGGACGCGTGGAATGCGGTCCCGCGGCCGGAGCTCGGCGGACGCAGCCCCGAAGCGGTCTACCGAGACGCGGGCGGTCCGACGCAGCACGCGGGCCGAAACGATCCGTGCCCGTGCGGCAGCGGCGCGAAGTACAAGAAGTGCTGCCTCGAGCGGAACCTACACTGAGATGAACCGCGTGCGGCCGGGCTGAAGCACGACCGGCGTGACCCGCTCACTTGCGCTTCAACGGCAGGACCGTGACGGTCGCGCGCGCGGCGCTTCCGCTCGAGCCCTCCTTGCGCAAGAGCTCGGGCGCCACGTTCCACCGCTGGCCGTCGTCCGTGATGACGGTGACGGACTTCCGGTTGTAGCGCGTCAGCATTCCGATCACCGGCGGGCGCCCTTCGGAATGAAAGGACACCCGGTCGCCGATTCGGAACTCGAGCATCGTCGAGTGCGCCCGCATCTGACGCAAGAACCGGAGCCGCTCGACGATGCGGTGGTTCAGGTCGATGAGATCCGCTTCGCTGAGGCCATCGATGTCGATCCTGCTCACGGCTTCCCTCCTCGTCGGGACGGCCTTTGGATCATCGCAGGGAAGCCAGCCCGCTTCGAGAGCGGAGGTTCGCGACGCGCGCTTCGGCTTCCGTCGTCACCACGACCGAGCCGGGTCCTTTCGACACGGCTTGGAGGCATCCATCCGTCGCGGTCGAGTACCTGCTTCGAACGCAGACGGGCCGGCACGCGGCGAGCATCCTCGACGGCGCCGACCTCCCGGCTCCCGAGCTCCGGTCGGGCTGAGAAACGCGGAGAGTCTCACCCGTCCTTCGTCGGCAGCCCGCCGATGTAGTCCATCTTCCCGAGCTCGACGCCGTTGTGGCGCAGGATCGCGTACGCCATCGTCGCGTGGAAGAAGAAGTTCGGGATCGCCACGTGCACGAGGTAGTCGTCGCCGCGGAGCCACTTGCCGCCGAGCCACCCGGGAGCGACCTTGCGCTCCTCCGCTCCGGCGAGATCACTCGCCTTCACGGTGCCGACGAAGTCGAGGCACTTCCGGATCCGCTGGCGGAGCTCGTCGAACGTCTTCTCCGTGTCGGGATGCGACGGCGGCGGCTTGCCGCCGAGATACGCGGCCGCGTACTTCGCCTGGTCGCAGGCGCCCTGCACCTGCTGGACGAAGCAGAACTGATCCGGCGCGAGCCGCGCCTGCGCGAGCACGTCCACCTCGAAGGACTTCGCCTTCGCGTGCGCGGCGGCCTCGTCCATCCACTGCAGGGCGTTCCGCAGGGTCTTCTCGAACGAACGAAGCGCATCGTCTTGAGTCATGAGCCTTACCTCCCTTCTCCGCTCATAACGGTCCCCGCGCTCAAGATCAGCCGAAGGTCAGATCTTGGCCCCGGATGCTAGCCTGCATTTCTCACCAGATCCCTACTGCGGCGGCCGATAGCACCGAATCTTCGCGAGCTTCTCCCTCCGGGCTCCTCGACGTACTGTTCAAGTACGCCTGCG
>VGTG01000265.1 GCA_016874795.1 Deltaproteobacteria bacterium
GGGCTCCTCGACGTACTGTTCAAGTACGCCTGCGTCGCCCTCCGGTCCGAGGCTCGCGAATCTTCGGCACTCTCGACCGCCTCGCGACGTGATCTGGTGAGAAATGCAGGCTAGAGGGCGCGCCGAGCTGTCACCAGCACGCCGGGAGTCTGCTCGGGCATCGGCTCGGGGGCGGCATCCCATGAACTTGGGAGGCGAAAAGCGTCGCCGAGGGTGGACGGCCGGGCGCCGGGAGCGCATGGGTGGAAGGATCCGCGGTACGGACCGGTGGAGATTCGTACCGAGCCGCGTAGTCGTCTGGGGTTGAGGACTCCGTGTTAGGGTGGGTATCCTCTTTGCAGCGAGACCATCCCGTCCGACCCATGGAGCCAAGTCTAAAGATCGTCCGGCGTGCTCCCCCGACCCGCAAGCGCACTCGGGTACGGGTGGAGCACAAGACGCAGCCGTTCGACCCGCGAACGAAGGCGCTCTTGATCGGTGCGGCGGTCGGCACGCTCGCCGTCGTCGCCATGTCGGCGGCGGGTCTGCGCGACGAGCGGTCGCCCGTGACGGGCCTGTTCGTCGCCGCGATCGCGCCGATGTGGATGACCATTCGGCAGGTCGAGCGCTACGCGCCCCGTGTCCGGCCCGTGCAACGCCGCGAGCTGTGGAACCTTCCGCTCGGCGCACCGCTCGGGATCCTCGCGCTCTTCGCCTGGCAGCTCTTCGGGCCGGCTTTCACCGCCGTCGAGGCGTATCTTTGGGAGTCCCAGCCCGTCGATCCGGACGCCCTCGCCGAGATCCAGTTCATGAGCGACAACGTCGTACGTCCCTTCGTCAGCCTGCTCGGATTCACTGCGTTGCTCGCGATGCAGGCGGCTCTCTGGGTCATCCCGACGTACTGGATGGCGCGCTGGGTGAACGGCCCCGTCGAGCGCCAGCTCGAGGCGTACTACAAGAAGGAGCTTCGCCGGCGCGCGCAGGAGCTGGTCGAGTTGTCCAATCGTCTCGCGCGCTTCAAGACGGGCGGCGAGCTCGCGGAGACGAAGATCCAGCTTCGCACGTACGGCACCGTGCTCGGTCTCTGCGGCGGTCTCGTCGCGATGACGCTGTTCGTCTGGGTGGCACCGCTCGTTCGTTGAGCGCCGAGCGCACGGAGCGGCGTTTGTACTATGCTGCTTCTCTTCCGTGACGCCGCTCGATGAACCACGCTCTCCCCCTCCACCCGAACCGTCCGGACCCTTCAGCCGCTTCCGCGCGAGCCTCGTCGCGCGTCTGAAGGCGCGCGGCTCCTATCCGTCGTGGGTGCTGTTCGCGTCGCTCGCCGGCGTCTTCGCGAGCGGCTTTCCGATCACGATTCTCACGGTCTCGCTCGGGCCGATCGCGGAGGAGTTCGGGGCGCGCGAGACCGCGGTCGCGTGGGTGCTCTCGGCGCCGCTTCTGCTCTCGGGCGTCGCGCTCCCGCTCCTCGGAAAGCTCGGCGACCTGCACGGACACCGTCGCGTCTTCCTTCTCGGCTTCGGCGCCGCGACGGTCGCCGCCTCGGCGACGGCGTTCGCCTGGAACCTGCCCTCGCTGATCGGCTTGCGCACGATCGCCGCGGTCGTCGGCGGCGCGACGCAGCCCGCGGCGATGGCGCTGATCCTGAGCGTGCACCGGCCCGAGGATCGCGTCCGAGCGATGGGCTGGTGGTCGATGACCGGAGCTGCAGCTCCGGCGTTCGGATTGATCGCGGGCGGCCCGCTCGTCGACTGGCTCGGATGGCGGGTCGTGTTCCTCGTGCAGGCGTGCCTCTCCGCGATCGCGCTCCTGCTCGCTTCCGTCGTCCTCTCGGAGACGCCGCGCAAGCGTGCGCGCTTCGACGTCGCCGGAGCGGCGGCGCTCGCGGTCGGCGTCGGGGGGCTCATGTATGCCGTGAGCCAGCTTCGCGAGCTCGGCGACGGAAGCCCGTACTTCTGGCTCGGGATCGTCGGAGGCGCGATCGGGATCTGGGCGTTCGTCCGGATCGAGCGCCGCGCCGCGACGCCGCTCCTGCCGCTCGAGTTCTTCCGGCGTCCGAACTTCAGCGCCTCGATCGCTTCGAACGCGTTCCACAGCGCCGCGTACATGGGGAGCTTCTCCATATCGCCGCTCCTCTACGTGAAGCTCTTCGGCTACTCCGTCACGGCGACGGCCGCGGTGATGCTCATGCGGACCGCCAGTCTGACGATCGCGTCGCCGATCGGCGGCAGGCTCGGCGCGCGGATCGGCGAGCGGAGGACAGCTCTCCTCGGCGGCAGCGTGATGACGTTCGGTCTGCTCCTGATCGCGGCGGGAGCCTACGGACTCTCGCGCTTCGCGATCGAAGTCGGTCTCGTTCTACAGGGGCTCGGACACGGCTTGACGCAGCCGGTGCTCGCCTCGGCGACGGCGGGGGCGGTCGACGACGAGGATCTCGGCGTCGCCGCCGCCGCGAATCGCTTGACGGGTCAGATGGGCGTCGCGTTCGGCATCACGACGCTGACGATGGTCTACGGCGGCATCGACACCGGAGGGTCGTTCGCCACGGCGTTCCTCGTCGGCGCCGCGCTGTCCGTCGCCTCGCTGACGCTCGCCCTGTTCATGAGCGTGCGTGATCGCGTGAAGGAAGCGCACCTCGTGCCGGAGCCGCTCGCGCTCGGAGCCGAGGAGCAGGGCTGAGTCGGTCGCTCCAGCGCTCGCGGTGGAGCACGGCCGACGTCTTGCGCAAGCGCTGCGGACGCGGCGCTTCGGCGGGATGTCCGATCGGGATTACGGCGACCGGCTGCACGCGCGGCGGCAGGCCGATCAACTGCGCGACCTCGCCGTCGCGAAACGCGCCGACGAAGCACGCGCCGAGACCTTCCTCGACGACGGCCAGGAGCAGCAGCATCGAGGCGAAGGCGACGTCGATCAGCGCGTACTGCTCGCCCCGTTCCCCGTACTTCCCGGTCGAGCGGTCGAGATCCGCGCACGCGACGAGGACGACGGGCGCCTCCGCGACGAAGGATTGACCGAGCGCCGCTTCGGCGAGCGCGAGTCTCGTCGCGCGATCGCGGACGAGCACGAAGGCCGCGGGCTGCGTGTGCCCGGCGCTCGGAGCACGCTTCGCGACGGAGACGAGACGCTCGATCTGCGCATCGGAGACGTCCTCGGCGGAGAAGCGACGCACCACGCGGCGACGGGAGAGCAGCGCGTCGAGAGTGCACGTCGCGCTCGACGTGCGATCCGCGCGCGGCGAGGACGCGGCGTTCGCCCACGCCCACGCCGAGGACGACGACGACCACGACCACGCGGGAGCCGCGAGCAGCGCCGTCGCCAGAGCGGCTCGACGAGAGATCGGATCGGTTCCGCGTGGGTTTCGCATGGCAATTTCCTCCCCGGCCGTGTACGGCGGCTCTGCGCGTCGGCACGGAAGGAGAAGCACGGTGGGCACGCTTCGGATTCGGCTCGTCTCGTCGCTCGCGATCGTGACGCTCGCGACGCTGGCCGGACGACCCGCAGAAGCCGGTACGCAGACGATCCTCGGCGAGAAGCTGCTCGTCAAGGGTGCGGCGGACGGCTCGGGCCAGCGGAAGGTTTTCGTCTCGGCTTCGGTCACGCCGAGCGCCGGAGCGAAGCTCGTCGGAGATCCGACCGCGAGCGGGGCGACGCTCCGCCTGATCACGCGCAGTCCGAGCCGCTCGTACGACCGCACGATCGAGCTTCCCAAGGACGGCTGGAGCGTCGCGCCGGGCATCCGGCCGGAGGACGGGAAGAGCTATCAGTTCCGCAGCGATCGCGATGGCGCGATCTGGTTCGTGTGGATCGGGACCACGAGCTCCACGACGCCCGGTACGCCCGGCCCGTTCAAGATCAAGATCAAGCTGTACGACGACCCGAGCGTCGACGTGCTCGCGCCGGATCCGGGAACGGAGGGCGGTGTGATCCTGACGCTCGGAGGCGGCGACCGCTACTGCGTCGCGTTCGGCGGAGCCGCAGGAGGCGCGATCGAGGCGAACCACGCGAAGACGTTCGCCGTGCGTGCGCCGACCGCGAAGGGATGCCCGGACGTGCCGAGCGCGGTCCGGATCACGCCTTCGCCGACGCCTCGTCCCGCCGCCACAGGACCGGGTTGAGCGGTCCCGCGGCGGGCTCGCCCGGCTCGCAGCCGGCGAGCCACGTGTCGCGGTCGAAGCGACGCGCCGGATGATCGAGCGGTCCGACGCGCGTGCCGTCCGCGAAGTAGATGATCGTCATCACCTCGCGCATCCGCTCGGTCCGGTTTGGCGGTGCGGAGTGGAGCGTCCAGCCGGAGTGGAACGTCGCGTCCCCGGGCGCGAACGCGTCGTACTCCGAGCACGGCAGCCGGTTCTCGTGCACCACCCGCTCGAATTCGGCGTGCGAGCGATCGCCGATGTGGAAGTCGCCGAGGTTGCCGAGCCGGTGCGAGCCCGAGGCGAAGCGAACGGGCCCCATCTCCGCCGAGATTTCGACGAGCGGCATCCACATCGTGATCGTGTGCGGCGTGTCGAGCGGCCAGTAGAACTGGTCCTGGTGCCACGGCGTATGACCGCCGCCCGGCTCCTTGAAGAGCGCCTGGTCGTGGTAGAGCCGCACCCCGGCGACGCCCATCAGCTCTGCGGCAGCGCGTGCGAAGCGTTGCGCGAAGACGAAGGCGTGAACGCGCGCGTCGTGTCGCCAGAGGTTGAACATCTGCACGAACGCCTTGCCGTACGTGTCGCGCTTCTCGAGCGGGCGGTGGTCGTAGCGGCCGCGCGGTCCCGCCTCGAGGAGGGCCGGTCGGTATGCGGCGACCTCGGCGGGCGAGGCGAGCCCGCGCACGAGCGTGTGTCCCTTGTCGGCGAGCTCGTGCACGCATGAGGCGGGCACGGCGAAGTCCGCGCCGAGCTCCGGCGGCTCGCCCTCGCGCTTCAGCGTTGCAGCGCCCGCCAAGCGCCGATCGCGACGAAGGCGATCCCGAGGATGGCTCCGGAGAGCTGCTTGTAACCGATCGCCGTTCCTTCACCGATCCCCATCGAATCGGCGCTGAGAGACAGGACGACGAGAACCACTCCACCCAAAGCGATGAGCCAGCCCATGGGGCCCCCGCC
>VGTG01000266.1 GCA_016874795.1 Deltaproteobacteria bacterium
GCCCGCCGCGAGGAACAGCGCCAGCACGAACGGGATCATCACCGACTTCAGCCAGAAGAGCGCGAGCGCCACGAGAATCGTCGTGATGATCAGGAAGCAGGCGGTCTGGATGCGGAGATCGAGGAGGCCGGCGTCCTTCGGTGCGGGGTCGGTCATCGCGGGCATCGTGCGGGTCGCGGCGCGCCAGGTCAAACGAGATGGCTCGCGAAGACGCCGTGGTTGCCCCGGACGAACGACGAGCGCTACGTTCTCGGCGAGGAGGCGACCGATGCAGGAGCTCACCACCGTGCGATTCGAGGTCTCGGATCGAATCGCGACGATCACGTTGAACCGCCCGGACAAGCTCAACGCCATGAACCAGGCGATGAAGGACGACCTCCGCGAAGTGTGGACGGAGGTCCGGGAGAATCCGGACGTCTGGGTCGCGATCCTCACCGGCGCCGGGCGCGCGTTCTCGAGCGGCGCCGAGGTGGAGGCGCTCGACGGCAAGGGCTTCCGGCGGACGGACCACTGGAGCAAGCTCGCGATGATCGACATCATCCGCGCGCTTCCCACGCCGCGACGGATGAGTGTGAAGAAGCCGGTCATCGCGGCCGTGAACGGAGTCGTGAACGGAGTGTCGCTCGACCTCGTCACGGAGTCGGACATCCCGATCGCCTCCGAGCGCGCGCAGTTCTTCGATTCGCACGTCTCGATCGGATATGTGTCGTCGCACGAGATGGTGAACATGGCGCGTCGCGTTCCGCTCGCGGTCGCGATGCGCATGGCCCTCCTCGGCAGCAAGGAGCGGATGAGCGCGGAGCGCGCGCTCGCAGTCGGGCTCGTGACCGAGATCGTGCCGCACGACCAGCTCCTCGACCGTGCGCGCGAGCTCGCGGGGCTCATCTGCGAGAACGCGCCGCTCGCCGTCTGGGGCACGAAGATGGGCATCCTGCGCGGCCTCGAGCTTCCGGTCGAGCAGGCGGAGGAGATCGCGGCGAACTACCTCGAGATCGTCGAGCAGACCGAGGACCACGACGAGGGTCCGCGCGCGTTCCTGGAGAAGCGCAAGCCGGAGTGGAAGGGACGCTGAGCCGCGGGCTCAGCCGTCGCGCTTCGCGAAGAGCAGGTCGATCGCGCCGCCGGCTTGGCGACCCGCGTCCTCGCGCAGTCGGGGCTTGTCGACCTTCTGCGTGCCCGTGCGCGGCACATCCGCGGGATCGAGCCGGAAGAGGTGTCGCGGGACCTTGTACGGAGCGAGCGCGGTCCGGCAGTGCTCGAGAACCGCATCGACGGGAAGCGAAACGCCAGGCTGGGTGACGAGGAACGCGGCGACGTTCTCCCCGCGCACCGGGTGCGCCACGGGAACGACGTACGCGGCGCGCACGAACGGCAGCGCCTCGAGGCACGCTTCCACCTCGGCGGCGGCGACGTTCACGCCCGCGGTCTTGATGACCTCCTTCAAGCGGCCCTCGAAGTGGAGCGTTCCCGTGTCGTCGAGACGTCCGAAGTCGCCGGTGCGGAAGAAGCCGCGCGCGTCGAGGTACTCCTCCCTCGCGACGCCGAGGTAGCCGAGCATCAGCGAGGGACCGCGCACGCGCACCTCGCCGACCTCCCCTTCCGGCCGCGGCGCGCCGGTCTCCGGGTCGACGATCGCGACCTCCGCGCCGGGAAGCGGACGCCCGAAGCCGCGCTTTCGCACGTCGGGCGGGTCGTCCCAGCGTGCCGCGCAGATCGTGGTCGCGGTCTCGCTCAGGCCGTATCCGGCGATCGAGACGTGGTCCGGCGCGAGGAGCGTCTCCGTGACCGGCGTCTCCGCGTACATGCCTTTTCGCAGCCGGAGCCGGCGTCGCGGAAAGCTCTCGTGCTCGCAGAGCGCGGCAGCGAGCTGCCAGCCCGCATAGACGGTGATCCGCTCGCGCTCCATCAGGTCGAGAGCGGTCGCGGCCTCGAAGTGATCCTGCAGCACGACGGCGCCGCCGACGGCGAGGCTCAGCAGGCCGATCACGACGAAGCCGCCCGTGAAGAACATCGGGAGCCCACCCCAGGCGCGGTCCTCCGCCTCGATACCGAAGGCGTCTCCCGCGACGAAGGCCTGGTGCACGAGCGAGCGGTGCGCGTGCACGAGCGCCTTCGGCTTCGCGGTCGAGCCGGAGGTGAAGAAGATCGCGGCGGGGCTCTCACTCGTCGAGTGGTCGAGCGCGCGGAGAGCCGAAGGCCCGTCTTCGGGAAGCGAGCCCAACGCAGCGTAGTCGAGCGATCCCGGAGGGACCTCGGAGCCGGCGGAACCCTCGACGACGGCGATGCGCCTCTGCAGGAAGCCCGCCGCTTCGCCGCTCGCGGTCAACGCGTCGAGACGCGCGACGTAGTCGTGCTTCAGGAAGCTCGGTACGTAGACGACCGTGTCGAGCCGCGTGTGCGCCACGTGGAACGCGAGCTCCGCCTCCGGCGCCATCGTGTTGAGGCACACGGCGGCGGCGCCGGTCGCCTGGATGCCGAAGACGGAGGCGAAGAACTCGGGGCGGTTCGGGAGAAGCACGCCGACGCGGTCTCCCGGTCCGACCCCGAGCGCGGCGAGACCTTCGGCGACGCGCGCGGTCTCTCGTGCGAGGCGCGCGTAGCTCCAGCGTTCGTCGACCGTGATCAGCGCTTCGCGCTCGCCCCAGCGCGAAGCGCACCACGCGACGAGGCCGGGAAGCGTCGCGACCTCGACGGGAACCCGGCCCTTCACGATCCGGAGAAGCGCGGCGTGCGCTTCTCGACGAACGCGCGCACGGCCTCTTGATGGTCGGCGGTCTCGCCGAGTGCGCCCTGCGTCCACGCTTCGAGCTCGGCTGCGTCGTCGAAGCTCGCGCGTCCGGCAAACTCGAGAACCCGCTTCACGTTCTGCACGGCGAGAGGCGGCTGTTCGGCGATGCGCTTCCCGAGAGCGAGAGCGCGCTCGACGTCCGTGCCTCCGTCGACGAGCTCGTCGCAGAGCCCGATGCGAAGCGCCTCCGCCCCGTCGACGGGATCGCCCGTCAGCGCGAGCCGCTTCGCCTGTCCAATCCCGACGCGGCGGACGAGGAGCCAGCTCGTCCCGCAGTCCGTGACGAAGCCGACGCGCACGAACCCGAAGTGGAAGCGCGCGTCCCGACTCGCGACGATCACGTCGCAAGCGAGCGCCCAAGCGCAGGACATGCCCGCGACGGCGCCGTGCACTGCAGCGATCGTCGGCTTCGGCAGCTCCAGGAGCTGCTTCGTCCGGGCGGTGCCGTGCCGACCGCGCTCGTGTCCGACGATCGCGCTTCGCCCGAGACGGTCGCTCTGGCCGAGAGCCTTCAGGTCGGCGCCCGCGGAGAACGCTTCTCCCGCTCCGGTCAAGACCACCGCGCGGACGTCGGCGTCCGAAGCGGCGCGCGAGAGCGCCTCGCCCGCCTCGTCGGTCATCTCCGGGAGGAGCGCGTTCCGTGCATCGGGCCGGTTCCACCGGAGCAGAGCGACCGCGTCGCGCACCTCGTACTCGATGTAGCGGTAGTCGCCCATGCACGCGTGGCGTGAGGCTCAGATCACTCCGGCGGCGCGGAGCCGCTCGCGCTCGTCCGCTTCGACGCCGAGCTCCGCGAGCACCTCGTCCGTGTGCTCGCCGAGGACCGGCGCGCCGCGTTTCACCTCGGTCGGGCTGCCGCCCATGCGGATCGGCGAATTCAGGATCTCGATCTCGCCGCGCGTCGGATGCGGCACGCGCACGAGCGACTCGTTGAAGCGGAGCTGCTCGAGCGCGAAGACGTCGCGCAGGCTGTTCACCCGGCACGTGGGGATGTCCGCGGCCTCGATCCTCTCGATCCAGTGGGCGACCGGGTGCGCGGCGAAGATCTCCTCGAGGACGGCGACGAGCGCCTCGCGGTTCTGCACGCGGTCGCGCATCCCGCGGAAGCGCGGATCGCCCTGCAGCTCCGGACGACCGATCGCGGCGGGAAGGCGCTTCCAGAATGCACCCGTCAAGCACGCGACGATGAAGAACCCGTCCTGCGCGCGGAACGCCTGGTACGGGACGATGTCGGGATGGCCGCTGCCGAACGGACCGAAGTCGCGTCCGCCGACGTGCGTCTTCAAGCCGACGTCCGCGAGGAGCGAGATCACGGCGTCGAGCATCGCGACCTCGACCTTCTGCCCCTTGCCCGAGCGCTCGCGCTCGTAGAGCGCGCTCGTCACGGCGAGCGCCGAGTAGATCCCCGTCGTGATGTCGGCGACCGGCGGACCCGCCTTCACCGGCGGGCGTCCCTGCGCCTCGCCGGTGATGCCCATCACGCCGCCCGTCGCCTGCAGGATCAGATCCATGCCGGGCTTCTGCGCCATCGGGCCCGTCGGGCCAAAAGCGGTGATCGCGCAGTAGACGAGACGCGGTTGCAGCGCGGAAAGGGCTTCCCAGCCGAGACCCTTCCGGTCCATCACGCCGGGACGGAAGTTCTCGAGAACGACGTCGAAGCGCGGCACGATCCGGCGAATCAGATTGCAGCCGTCGTCGGTACCGATGTCGACGGTGATGCCGCGCTTGCTCCGGTTCAGGCCCCAGAAGTTGAGGCTTCCCGTCTCGAATGTGTCCTCGCCCTGCCCGTAGCGGATCGAGTCGCCGCGGCCGGGCTTCTCGACCTTGACGACGTCGGCGCCGAGGTCGCCGAGAAGCGTCGAAGCCCACGGCCCCGCCGCCTGGTGGCTGAAGTCGAGCACGCGGACGCCGTGCAGCGCAGCGGGACGCTGCGCGGTTTCGGAGGCCGAAGGTTCTCGTTCGCTCATGCTCGTCCCGGCGCGGTCGATCTCGCGCCCCGGGCACGGTCTAGCTCAGGACCCGGCTCGCTGACCAGCCCGTCGCGCTCGCGGACGGCCATGTGCCCCGCGGGCCCGGCGCGGACCCTCCCGACCCTCGCCACGCGCACGCCGCGCGCCACGAGTGCCGCGGAGATCTTCGGCCACGCTTCCGGCGCGATCGCCGCGAGGAGTCCTCCCGAGGTCTGCGGATCGCGCGCGAGAGCGAGGCGCGGATCGTCCTCGAGGCCGGCAGGGATCTCGACGGTCGCCTCGAGCGCCTCGCGGAGTCGC
>VGTG01000267.1 GCA_016874795.1 Deltaproteobacteria bacterium
CACGGGTCGCACGGCTCGCACGGCCCCACGACGCGCCGCGGCGCCTGCCTCGCCGTAGCGCGGCCCGCGGAGTGCTGATAGTCGGAGAGGACACCGCGCAGCGAAGCAGACGGGAGGACGTCATGTCGGCCGAACAGAAAATCTATTCTTGCGACGACCACATCGACCTCTGGGCTCTGCCCCCGAGCCTCTGGGAAGAGCGCTTGCCGAAGGGTCTTCGCGAGCGCGGGCCGCGTGTCGTGCAGAAGCCCGAGCAGGACTTCTGGGTCGCGGGCGACGTCCTCCTCGGCGCGAGCCGGATGACGGCAAGCAAAGGATACAGTGCGATCCTGCGCGCGGGCATCGAGGACGACGGGCTCCGCGCGAGTAACCCCGAGCTTCGATTGCAGGACATGGACCTCGACGGCGTGTACTCGTCGGTGATCTACGGCCCCTCGCTCCTCGGCCTGCAGATCCCCGATCTCGAGCTCAAGGCGGAGTGCCTGCGCGCTTACAACGACTGGGCGGGCGAGTTCAACGCGCACGATCGCAATCGTCTCTGCGTGCTGCCGGTGCTGCCCGCGCACGATCCGAAAGCCGCGATCGCAGAGCTCGAGCGCGTGGCGAAGCTCGGCCATCGCGGGGCGATCCTCTACGTCTTCGAGACGCGCGTGACCGATCCCGGATGGGAGCCGCTCTGGAGCGCGGCCGCGAGCCTCGCGATCCCGATCAGCTTCCACATCGGCGGAGGCATGTCGCTCCTCAAGATGAGGCCGGAGAGCTGGGAGCTCGCGGCGTGGTCCGCTTGCGCGCCAATCCAGCTCGACGAGGCGCTCGCGGCAATGATCTTCTCGGGTGCCCTCGAGCGAAATCCGAAGATGAAGCTCGTTCTCGCGGAGGCGGGCATCGGCTGGGTGCCCTACATCGTCGAGCGCATGGACATGACGGCGGAGAAGCACGTCAAGAACGCGAAGGACTATCGCTTGAAGGCGAAGCCGAGCGAGATCTTCAAGCAGCAGGTTCTCGTGACGTTCGAGGAGGAGCCGCTCGGACCGAAGCTGATTCCGCTGCTCGGCGCCGACAGCGTGATGTGGGCGTCCGACTATCCGCATCCCGACAGCCCGTTCCCGCACTCGCGGCAGGCGATCGAGGAAGCGTTCGCGGGGCTCGATCCGGAAATTCGCCGCAAGGCGACCGCCGAGAACTGTCGGAAGCTCTACTTCTGAAGGGGGTCCGGTTCGTTACGGCGCATCTGTACCAGGGCTGCTGCACGAGCCTGGGTGCAGATGCGCCGTAACGAACCGGACCCCCGACCGAGCCCCCGACCGAGCGCTCATCGTCTGCGAGCGTTCCCGCCGAGCGGCGACGGCGCATCCGGCTCGACGATTCCCGGCTCGAGACGTACCTCGCGGCGACCGGCGAGACGGTCGAGACGCACAAGGGAGCGAAGCTCGCGCGGCGAAAGCCTCTCGGTCAACTCGCCCGGATCGAGTAGCCCGAGCGTGCGCGCGAGCAACGCGACGATCTCCTCGGGAGCACGTCCCGCCTCGCGATGATCGCGGAGGGTGATTCCCCGGGCACGCTTCGCGAGGCGGGAGCCATCGGGCGACAGGACGAGAGGCGCGTGCGCGAAGCGCGGAACGGCGAAGCCGAGGAGCTCCGCGAGCACGGCCTGCCGCGGCGCCGACGAAAGAAGATCCGCGCCGCGAACGACCTCCGTGATGCCCATGGCGAGGTCGTCGACGACGACCGCGAGCTGGTACGCGTACACGCCGTCGCCGCGCTTCAGGACGAAGTCGCCGACGGCATGCGCGACGTCCTGCACGAGCTTCCCCTGGAAGCGATCCTCGATCGTGATCTCGCCCGGCGGGACCCGCAGCCGGAGCGCGGGCGGCCGCTTCCACGACCGCTTCTCGAGGCCGAAGGAACGACACAGCCCCGGATACGGAGGCCCCTCTTCCCCCGCGTGCGGCGCGCTCGCGACGCGTGCGATCTCGGCGCGCGAGCAGTCGCACCAGTAGACCACGTCCCGTTGCGCGAGCGAAGCGAGCGCCGCCTCGTAGAGCGCGAAGCGCTGCGATTGCACGTACGGACCGAATTCGCCGCCGCGATCCGGGCCTTCGTCCCAGTCGAGGCCGAGCCAGCGCAGGTCGTCGAGCTGTCGCTCCGCCATTCCCGCGACGACGCGTGGCCCGTCGATGTCCTCGATGCGAAGAGCGAGCGTTCCGCCGGCGGCACGCGCCACGAGCCACGTGACGACCGCCGTCGCCGCGCACCCGAGGTGCAGATCGCCCGTGGGCGACGGCGCGAAGCGTCCGCGATGGGCACTCATCTCTCGAAGAGTGCGTACCGCGTTGCCTCGCCGGTGTGAACCGCTCCTTCGGCTTGATCCGCTCCGGGAAGCGTGGTTCGGTCCGACGACCGTGAGCGTGAAGACGACCCGCCGCATCCTGTGGCTCGCGCTCGTGGTCGTGCTTCCGGTCCCCTACTGGGTGATGGAGAGCGGCCGCGTGCCGTCGCTCTGGCTCCTCGAGCTGACGGGCTTCGCACTCGCGATGCTGATGACCGAAGGCGGGATGGTGCCGCAGATCGTCAGCGGCCTCTTCGCCGGGCAAGCGCTCCTGAGTGTCGGCGCATGCTGGCTCGTCGCGTGGCTCGCCACTCGTGTCCTGTACTCCGCAGTTCCGCCGGAGTGGCAGAAGCGGGGAGTCCTCGCGGCGGTCGTCCTTCTCTTCGTGTCGAGCCTGCTTCGGATCTACGCGACACCGCTCGTCTCCGGCGGAAGCCCCGTGAACCTGATCGAGCTCTTTGCGTGAGCAAGCATCCGGTGCTTCGTGTGCTCGCTTGGCTCGCCGTTCTTACCGCGATCGACGCGATCACTCCGTCCTCGACCCTTCGAGCGGAGGAGCGTCCGCCCTGCGAAGGCCGAAACGCTCTCCGGCAGCCCTTCTTCGGCGACCTGCACGTGCATACGGCGCTCTCGCTCGACGCTTCGACGCAGGGCACACGCCTCCGCCCGCGCGACGCGTACAGATTCGCACGCGGCGAGGAGGTCGGGATCCAACCGTTCGACGAGAGCGGCAACGCGCTCCGCCACCTCCGTCTCGATCGGCCGCTCGACTTCGCCGCCGTGACCGATCACGCCGAGTTCTTCGGAGAGCTCCGCATCTGCGAAACGCCCGGCCTGCCGGGATACGACTCGCCGACGTGCATGGTTTACCGCCGCTGGCCGCGCCTCGCGTTCTTCGTGATGAACTCGCGCGTCGCGGCGGGAGCGGACTCGACCCGCTTCTCCTACTGCGGCGAGGGAGCGCGCGGCTGCCTGGACGCGGCACGCGCACCCTGGAGGGAGGTCGTCGACGCGGCGGAGGAATCGTACGACCGAACCGATCGCTGCTCCTTCACGTCGTTCATCGGCTACGAGTGGACGGGCGCACCGGACGCGCGGAACCTGCACCGGAACGTCCTCTTCGCGGGCTCGGTCGTCCCCGATCTGCCGGTGAGCGCGCTCGACGCGACGATCGTGAGCGATCTCTGGCGCGAGCTCGAGCGCGTCTGCACGAAGGAGAAGCCCGGCTGCGAGTTCCTCGCGATCCCGCACAACTCGAACCTGAGCGCCGGGCTGATGTTCGCCGACACCGAGGAGACCGGCGCTCCGTTCACGCCCGAGTACGCGCGGCTCCGCGCGCGCATGGAGCCGCTCGTCGAGCTCACGCAGCACAAGGGCGACTCGGAGTGCCGGCTCGGAGCGGGGACGAACGACGAGTCGTGCACGTTCGAGCTCCTTCCCTACGACAGCTTCGCCGGAAAGTTCATGACGAGCGCGGAGGACCCCGGGCCGACGAGCTTCGTCCGGAACGCGTTGAAGGACGGCCTCCTCCTCGAGGAAAGGCTCGGCACGAACCCCTTCCAGCTCGGGCTCGTCGCGAGCACGGACACGCACCTCGGAACGCCCGGCCAGGTGGACGAGAAGAATCATCCCGGCCACGGCGGCGCCGGAAGGCCCGCGACCGCGGACGGCCCGATCGAGCTTCCCGACGACGTCGAGTTCAACCCGGGCGGGCTCGCGGTGCTGTGGGCGGAGGAGAACACGCGCGAGTCTCTCTTCGCGGCGATGCGACGACGCGAGACGTACTCGACGTCGGGCCCGCGGATCACGGTGCGCTTCTTCGGCGGCTGGTCGTATCCCGCGGACCTGTGCGACGCGGCGAGCTTCGACGAGATCGGCTACGCCGGCGGCGTTCCGATGGGCGGCACGCTCCCCGCTCCGCCCGACGCCGCGGCGAAGCCGAGCTTCGCGGTCACGGCACTCCGCGATCCCGGCGTCGAGAAGAAGCCCGGCGCGCCGCTCGAGCGCATCCAGATCGTCAAGGGCTGGATCGAGAACGGCGAGACGCGCGAGAAGGTCTACGACGTCGCCACGGCACCCGACGAGGCGACCGTCGACGAAGCCACCTGCGCGACCTCCGCGGGCGGCGCGAGCTCGCTCTGCCGCGTCTGGACCGATCCCGACTTCGATCTGGCGGAGCGCGCGTTCTACTACGCGCGCGTCCTCGAGACGCCGACGTGCCGCTGGCAAACCTACTTCTGCAACGCGGCCGGCGTCCGCTGCGACGAGCCGGACACGGTTCCTCCGCAGCTCGGAGCGTGCTGCGACGAGCAGATTCCGCGCACGATCCGCGAGCGCGCCGTGACGTCGCCGATCTGGTACGGGGTTATCGCACGAGGGGCACGCGCCCCTCGCCCCGCGCGGCAAAGCCGCGCGGGGCCCCACTCGTGCGCTCGCTGCGCTTCGGCCGCGCGCTTCGCGCGCGGAGATCCTAGCCTGCATTTCTCACCAGATCACGTCGCGAGGCGGTCGAGAGTGCCGAAGATTCGCGAGCCTCGGACCGGAGGGCGACGCAGGCGTACTTGAACAGTA
>VGTG01000268.1 GCA_016874795.1 Deltaproteobacteria bacterium
GAAGATTCGCGAGCCTCGGACCGGAGGGCGACGCAGGCGTACTTGAACAGTACGTCGAGGAGCCCGGAGGGAGAAGCTCGCGAAGATTCGGTGCTATCGGCCGCCGCAGTAGGGATCTGGTGAGAAATGCAGGCTAGGCCGCACATCCCGGGAGCCCCCCCGGCTTCGCCGGGGAGGCAGCCGAAGTTTGACGAATCCGGGCGTTTGACCTGCACGGCGTGCGGAAGTTGCGCGGCCCCGGCGGCCGACCGGCGCCGCTTCGCGGCCCGCCGCGCCCCGATCGCCTCCTCAGATCGCCGAAGGAGAGCTGCTCCGGCATGACCGAACGCTAGCGCACTCGAAGAAGAGTGTCAAGATTAATAAAGGAGCATTGCGAATGAATCGGGCCATGTTTCGAAGCACTCGGCTCACACCGACCCCTTAGCCGCCGAGCGCGAGAACCAGCGTCACGAGCACCCCGAACGGCAGCGCGAAAGTCAGCCTCGAGACCCCCGGGCGTTCAAGCCCACGCGGTGGACTGGCGCCCTTCACGTCCCGAACCTCCGGCGACATGCTGACGGATCTTTCGTCGCATCGAGCCTAGTGCGCCGCCGCCGAGATAGCGTCAACACCTTAACGCCCCTCGACGCCCCTCGCGGCGTCACACCTCCTCGAAATATGCCAGATATTCCTTCGTCGGCGTTCCTTGCGAGGGACGCCGATGAACGGCAATCTGCTTGACGCTATCTCGACGCGTCTAGGCAGGATCCAGGTTCTCGATCGGCAGCGGATCGATGCGGTCCGCCGGCGTGAAGCCGAGGATCCGCGCGAAGAAGCCGAGCTCGCCCGTCAGCGCGCGGCGGATGCTCGCGGCCTTGCGAAAGCCGTGCGCCTCGTCGGGAAAGAGCACGAGCGCTGTCGGAATGCCCTTTTCGCGAAGCACCTGAGCCATCGCCTCCGCCTGGTTCGGCGGGACGACGCGGTCCTGCTCCCCCTGGAAGAAGATCACGGGACACGAAAGCCGCTCCGCGTGGAAGAGCGGCGAGCGTGCCCGGTAGATCTCCCTTCCTTCGGGCCACGGCGCGACGAGCCAGTCCGTGTAGCGCGACTCGAACTTGTGGGTGTCGGCGGCGAGCGCGCCCAGGTCGCCGATGCCGTAATGGCTCGCTCCCGCGCGAAACGCGTCGTGGAAAGCGAGAGCGCAGAGCACCGTGTAGCCGCCGGCGCTCCCGCCGCTGATCGTGAGACGCGCGCGGTCGGCGCGGCCCGCTTCGGCGACGTGGAGCGCACCGTTCACGCAATCCTCGACGTCGATCACGCCCCATCGTCCGGCGAGGAGATCGCGGTACTCGCGCCCGTACCCGGTGCTGCCTGCATAGTCGACGTCGAGCACCGCGAAGCCGCGGCTCGTCCAGTACTGGATCGCGAGCTTGAGCGAGGGATCCGTCGCCGCGGTCGGACCGCCGTGCGCCCGGACGCGGAGCGGCGGCCGTTCGCCTTCGGGCGCCGAGAACTCCGGATTCTTCGGCGGATAGAAGAACGCGTGCGCGGTGCGGTCGCCGCTCCGGTACGCGACGGGCTCCGCGACGGAGATCCACTCCGGATCGAGGTCGAGATCGAGCGAGCGTCGTACGACCTCGTGTCGCCCCGTCGCGAGGTCGAGCTCGACGAGCGCCGCCGGCGCCGTCGTCGACGACGCGATGAACCACGCTCGTCCACGCGCGACGTGCACCGAATCGAAGCCGACGAACGGCGTCTCGATCTCGGAGAGCTCGCCGCGCGCGACGTCGAGACGCGCGAGATGCTCGCGACCGCCCCGTCCGAACGTGCAGACGATCGTCGCGGCGTCGGCGAACGCGAACGTCCTCTGCCCGAGCGACCAGAGCGGCCGCGCGAACTCCGCTTCACGCGGAGCGAGGGCGCGCGCCGTGCTCCCGTCGAAGGGATCCTGGCAGCGATGCAGGTTCCACCAGCCGGCGCGATCCGAGACGAAGTGCAGAACGCCGTCCGGTGACCAGAGGGGCTGCAGGATCGATTCACCCGAGCCGCCCGCGATGCACCGCGCGTCGACGAGCGCTCCCGCGGAATCGACTTCCGCGAGCCAGAGCTCGGTCTCGTTCCACGGCATGTGTGGGTGGCTCCACGAGAGCCAGGCAAGCGCGCTTCCGTCCGGCGAGAGGCGCGGCGCCGCATAGAAGTCGCGGCCGCTCGCTAGGACGCGCGGCGGCAGGGCGTCGTCGAGCGAGATCGCCGCGATGAAGTTCGCCGGCTCGCCGCTTCCGCCGTGATCCTCGCAGACCGAGACGAGCCGCGAGCGACGCTCGTCCAGGACGCCGTCGGCGAAGCGCCACGGCCCCGCCGGAGTCAGCGCGCGCGGCTCGGCGCCTCGAAGCGAAGCTTCGTAGAGACGCCGGTCGCCGTCGTTCGAGAAGAAGACGCGTCCTCCGCCCGTCGTGAGCGCTCCGCCGCCGTACTCGTGGACGCGGGAGCGGACGCTCCACGGCGGCGCCAGCACGTCCTCTGCGCCGCTCGGCGCCGCGGCGCTGCGACGCACGAGCGCCGTGCGGCCGTCCTCGAGAGGGCGGCTCTCGGTCCAGAGGAGCTCGTCGCCGACGACGGCGATCGCTCCGAGCCCGACCGCGTGCGCGGCGAGCTGCTCGGCGGTGATCGGCGAGCGCCACGAGCCGTAGGGAGCGATCGCGCGACGCATGCCCCCGCGTACTCTCTCTCTCTCTCGTCGGCAACGAGACTCGGCAACGAGACTCGGCAACGAGGCGACGCGATCCTGGCCGCGTGGTAGAGAGCGTCGATGGCCTTGAACGAGCTTGCCGGGAAGAAGGCGCCGCGCGAGATCCTCGAGAACATTCCGCGGCTCGTGACCACGTACTTCTCGGTCGAGCCGGATCCTTCCAATCCCGCGCAGCGCGTCGCGTTCGGCACGTCGGGACATCGCGGCAGCGCCTTCGACGGAAGCTTCAACGAAGCGCACGTCCTCGCGATCACGCAAGCGCTCGCCGAGCACCGAGCCGCCGCGGGAATCGACGGCCCGCTCTTCATCGGCATCGACACGCACGCGCTGTCGGAGCCCGCGCTCGTCACGACGGTCGAGGTGCTCGCCGCGAACGGCGCCCTGGTCGTCCTCGAGCAGGGCCTGCGCTACACGCCGACGCCGGTCGTGTCGCACGCGATCCTCGGCCACAACCGTGGCCGAACGAGCGGCCTCGGCGACGGTGTCGTGATCACGCCCTCGCACAACCCGCCGCGCGACGGCGGCTACAAGTACAACCCGCCGTCGGGCGGCCCGGCCGACGAGAAGACGACGAAGGCCATCGAGGCGCGGGCGAACGCGATCATCGCCGGTGGCCTGCGCGACGTGAAGCGGATCCCGTGGGAGCGCGCGCGCCGCGCGCCGACGACGCGCGAGTGCGACAACCTGAAGCCGTACGTCGACGACCTGCGGAACGTCGTCGAGGTCGACGTGATCCGCAGCGCCGGCTTGAAGCTCGGCGTCCATCCGCTCGGCGGCGCGAGCGTCTCCGTCTGGGGACCGATCGCGGAGACGTACGGGCTCGACATCGAGATCGTCGATCCGCGCGTCGATCCGACGTTCTCGTTCATGACCGTCGACCACGACGGCAAGATCCGCATGGACTGCTCGTCGCCGTACGCGATGGCGAGCCTCGTCGAGCTGAAGGATCGCTTCGATCTCGCGTTCGGCAACGACGGCGACGCCGACCGGCACGGGATCGTCAGCCGCGGCGCGGGCCTCCTTCCGCCGAACCACGTGCTCGCCGTCGCGATCCGCTCGCTCTTCGAGACGCGGAAGCGCTGGCCCGCGACCGTCGGCGTCGGGAAGACGCTCGTCTCGAGCTCGATGATCGACCGCGTCGCGAAGCTCGTCGGCAGGCCGCTCGCCGAGGTGCCCGTCGGCTTCAAGTGGTTCGTCGACGGGTTGACGGACGGCACGCTCGGCTTCGGCGGCGAAGAGAGCGCTGGCGCGACCTTCCTGCGGCTCGACGGCAGCGTCTGGACGACCGACAAGGACGGACCGATCATCGACCTCCTCGCGGCCGAGATCACGGCGCGCACGGGACGCGATCCGGCGGAGAGCTATCGCGAGCTCGAGGAGCGCTTCGGAAGCCCGGTCTACGAGCGCACGGACGCGCCCGCTTCTCCTGCGCAGAAGGCGGCGCTCGCGAAGCTCGAGCCCGAGCAGGTGACGGAGCGCGAGCTCGCGGGCGAGCCGATCCTCGCGAAGATGACGCGCGCGCCGGCGAACGGCGCGCCGATCGGCGGCATCAAGGTCGTGACGGAGAACGGCTGGTTCGCGGCGCGGCCGTCCGGGACCGAGAACATCTACAAGATCTATGCGGAGAGCTTCCGCGGCCGCGACCACCTCGCCCGCATCCAGGCGGAAGCGCAAGCGCTCGTCGACGGCGTGCTCGCGAAGGCGGCGAGGGCCTAGCCTGCGTTTCTCACCAGATCCCTACTGCGGCGGCCGATAGCACGGAATCTTCGCGAGCTTCTCCCTCCGGGCTCCTCGACGTACTGTTCGAGTACGCCTGCGTCGCCCTCCGGTCCGAGGCTCGCGAATCTTCGGCACTCTCGACCGCCTCGCGACGTGATCTGGTGAGAAATGCAGGCTAGACGCGAACCCAGCTTGACTACTCGAACGGGCCGTCCGTACCCTCTGGAGGGTCGTGCGGGCCTGCTCGGTAGCTCTCGTCGCCGGTATCGCGTTTGCGCACTCGCTCTCCGCGACGATCGGTGCGAGCGGCGGAGCCCGCGCCGCCGGGCCCGGCGCGGCATCCGCGGGCGAGATCGACTTCGCGCGCGACATCCAGCCGATCTTCCGCGACCACTGCTACGAGTGCCACGGGAGCGAGAAGCGCAAGGGCGGGCTGCGCCTGACGAA
>VGTG01000269.1 GCA_016874795.1 Deltaproteobacteria bacterium
ACTTTCCCCCTTGGGAGAAAAACAAACACCATGTCACGACCGGGGGCGATCGAGGCCATGGCTTAGGCTTTGGGCCTTTCGCCGCCCGAAGCGCGACAAGGGCTCGGGGGGGTGAGGGGATGCTGCAGGAACGAGCCGGCCGGTCACGGGCACGCCCGCGCGATGAGCTGATGGTCGAAGCTACACTGGATAAGCGACAAATCGCCGGGCTCGTCGAGGAGTATGGGCTGGGCAAGGTCCAAGGCGTCGCGCCGGCCCCGACGGCGTGGGATCGCTCCTCCAACCACCAGCGGAACTTTCTCGTCGACGTCGGCCGCAACAAGGTCATCTTTCGCCTCGACGAGCGTCGCGGCGAGCTCGACCTGAAACGCGAAGTCGATCTCTTCCTCTATCTCCGCAAGCACAACTTTCCTTGCCCGCAGCCTCTCGCGGATCGCAAGAGTCGCCACTATCGCGACATCGGCGGTGCGCGCATCACCGCCTACAAGCACATCGACGGCCGCCGCTGCGACGTCGACGAGCTCTCCGCCGCGCAGATCGAGAACTCCGGCCGTGCCCTCGGCGAGCTGCATCTGATCGGCAAGGGCTACAAGAAGGGCATCGAGAACCGCTTCAGCTTCGAGCGCGTCGCCGATCTCTACACGGAGATGCGCCCGCGGCTCCCCACGTACTTCCGGCGCATCACCCGCACGCTCGACGAGGAGGTCGAGTACCTCGGCAGCTACCTCGAAGGAAAGCTGCCGAAGGGCGTCATCTACGGCGACCTGCTGAACGAGAGCCTCCTCGTGAAAGGGGAGAAGCTCGTCGGCATCGTCAGCTTCGAGGCGGCCTGCCGCGGCAAGTTCATCTTCGATCTCGCGACCGCGGTGAACGCTCTCTGCTTCAGCCAGGGCAGCTACGACCTGAAGCGGTTCGAGTGCTTGATCGCGGGCTACGAGTCGATCCGCACGCTCTCCCTCGCCGAGTGGGATGCGTTCCCGAACGAGCTTCGCTTCTCCGCGTTCCGCTTCACCGTGACGCGCCTCCGCGACATCCTCCGGCTTCCGGGAGCGGAGGCGGGTCTCGCGGCGATCACGGAGGAGCGTCTTCCCGATCCGTCGCCCGACGACGAGCGCGTCCGCGCGGTGCGCGGCTTCCAGGAGTTCTTCGATCGCCTGTCGATCCTTCGCCGCGAGCGTGACGGCGGGATGGAATCGATGCTGCTGGCGATGGCGACCGGCTACGATTATCGGAAGTATCAGAAGGTGAAGGCCGTCGAGCGGAAAGGCGGCAAGTCGTAGAGCGCCATGGAGAAAGCCTTCGAGGAGATCCTGCGGGCGATCGGGGAGAACCCCGAGCGCGAGGGGCTCGTGAAGACCCCGCAGCGCTGTACCCGGGCCTACGCGGAGATGACGCGGGGCTACCACGAGGATCCCGAGGCGATCATCAACGGAGCCCTCTTCACCGAGGAGTACTCCGAGATGATCATCATGAAGGACATCGACTTCTTCTCGATGTGCGAGCACCACATGCTGCCCTTCTTCGGCAAGACGCACATCGCGTACCTGCCGAAGGGCAAGATCGTCGGAATCTCGAAGCTCGCTCGGATCGTCGACGTCTTCGCACGCCGCCTGCAGGTCCAGGAGCGCATGACGACGCAGGTCGCCCAGCTCCTGATGGAGAAGCTTCGCCCCGAAGGTGTCGCCGTCGTCGTCGAGGCCGAGCATCTCTGCATGCGGATGCGTGGCGTCGAGAAGCAGAACTCCTACGTCGTGACGAGCGCGATGTTCGGCGTGTTCCGGGAGAAGCAGGAGACCCGGGACGAGTTCATGAACCTGATCGGCCACCGCCGGAGCTGATTCGGCTCAGAACCGAGCCCACCACGGCGTGTACGTTTCGCCGCGGGGCTCGACGGTGACGTTGTACTGCCCGAGGAGCGTCCCCTGGGCACGCTCGAACTCGGTGCGCGAGATGCTGTACTCGATGAGCGCCTGGATCTCGGCGACCTTCGCCGTCGCGAGGTCGTTCTGGAACTTCAGAAGGTCGGTCGTCGTCACCATACCGACCTCGTAGCGCTTCGTCTGGTTGCGCAGGTTCTGCTCGGATAGCTCGCGTGCGACGCGGGTCGTCTCGATCCGCTCCTGATCCGAGAGCATGTCGCCGATCGCCTGGCCGACCTCGAGGCTCACCTCGGACACCGTCTGGCGGTAGCGGTCGTACGCTTGCTGCTCCTCGACGCGGGCGCGCGTCGCGCGTGCATTCGCCTGCGCGTTGCCGATCGGCACCTCGATACGCACGCCGGCGGAGTACGAGTAGAAGCGGCCGTCGAAGAGGAAGTTGAGCGAGTCGCCGTAGCCGCCCTCGAAGCGCTCGATCTGCGGCGTGGTATTGACGCCGGCGAGGGAGTTGAGGCCCGTCGATCCGAAGAGGTCGAGACGCGGCAGCCGCTGGTTCTTCGTGATCGCCGTGTTCAGCTCGCTTCCTTCGATCGAGAGCCGCGCCGCCTGGATCTCGGGCCGCTTCTCCATCGCGAGCTGGAGCGACTCCTCGACGACCACCTCGACCTTCTCGCTGTTCGGACGATCGACCGGCTCGACGGCACGCGGGAGGAACGGGTTGTCGCTCGGCAGGTACACCTGCTGGCGGAGCTGGAGCCGTGCCTGCACGAGATCGTTCTGCGCGACGATCACGTCCTCCTGACGGCGGGCCGCCTCTGCCTGGCTCTCGAGAACGGCGACCGGCGGCAGCACGCCGACGTCGACGCGCGTCTGGTTGTCGCGCACGGTCTTCTGCGCGAGCTCGAGCGAGCCCTCGAGCACCTCGACGCGCTCCTCGAGGCCGACGACCGCCCAGTAGTTCGCGACGACGCCGCGGATGAAGTTCGCGACGGCGGCCTTGTAGCGCTCGATCGCGGCGTCGGTCGCCGTCTCCGCGATCTGGATCCGGAGGTTCGTGAAGTAGAGCCCGAAGTCGCGCAGGAGGGGCTGCGTCAGCGTCGCGGCGAGCTCGGGCGTGAACTGCGGCGAGAAGAGCTGGAACGGAATCGACTGGTCGCCGAAGCGGAGGCGCGCGTCGTTCGTGAGCCGCTCGTTGTCCCACGAGAGGTCGAGGAAGCCGCCGGTGCGGAGCGCCTTCCCGATCCCGAAGTTCCAGATCGAATCGATCGTCGTCACGCGAAGCGTGTCGCTCTCGGAGGCGTCCGTCAGGACGTTGCTCGACGGCGCCGCGAGCCGGGCCCAGCTCGCCTCGGCGCCGACGATCGGATCGAACTGCGCCTGCGCCTCGAGGATGCCGGTCTCCTGCGCGAGCGGCGTGAGGGACTCCGCGATCACCTGCGGATTGTTCTGGACCGCGGTCAGCACCGCGTCGCGCAAGGTGAGCCGGGAAGCGGCTTCGCGGACGCCGCTGATGTACGGCGAGGGCGGCGGCGATACGGGATAGCGGTACTGCGCGCGGAGCGCTTCCCAGATGGGCTCCTCGTCGGCGAGCTTCTCGCGCAGCTCGATCGGGGCACCCGCCCGCGAAGAAGCGCCCGTCCGGGGATCGACCGCCTCGTCGGACTCTCTCGCGAGCGCGACCGTCGACGGAGCCGGAGCGATCGGAACGACGGCGACCGCTGCGAGCGCGAGCACTGCGAGAACCATCCGGACTCGTGCTTGCGGACGTTCGGGACTGCTCGGGTGCACTCCGGATCGGGTATCGACGCGCTCGCGGGATGTCAATTGACGTGGAGCGCCATCAGGACTTGGCTCGATGCAGGCCCGTGGAAACGTCGCGGAACCTGCAAACTTGACCTTCCGGAGGAGCTTCGGTAGCCACCTCCGTCGTCGTCCCGCGGGCGCACGGCGCACCATCGCGGGGCCGCCGGTCATGCCGCCACGTCCGCAGAAGAAGTATTTGCTCGCGCCGGGTCCGACGCCTGTGCCCGAGGAAGTGCTGCTCGCGATGGCGGCACCGACGATCCACCATCGAACCCCCGAGTTCGAGGCGGTCGTCGCCGATATCCGCCGCGACCTGCAGAAGGTGTGGCAAACGGAGCAGGACGTGCTCGTGCTCGCGGCCTCCGGGACGGGCGCGATGGAAGCGTCCGTCGTGAACCTGCTGTCGCCCGGCGACACGGCGCTCGTCGTGAACGCCGGCAAGTTCGGCGAGCGCTGGACGAAGATCTGCAAGAGCTACGGGATCGCGGTCGAGGAGATCGTCGTCGAGTGGGGGCAAGCCGTCGATCCGGCGGCGATCGAGAAGGCGCTCCGCAGCCGGCCCGAGATCCGGGCGGTGCTGCTGCAGGGAAGCGAGACCTCGACGACCGTGATCCATCCGATCGCGGAGATCGCGAAGCTCACGAGCGCCACGGAGACGCTCCTCGTCGTCGATGGCATCACCTCGGTCGGCGTCGCCGACATGCCGATGGACCGCCTCGGGATCGACGTCCTCCTGTCGGGCTCGCAGAAGGCGTTCATGCTGCCGCCGGGGCTCGCGTTCGTCGCGCTCTCGGAGCGCGCCTGGAAGGCGACGGAGCGGGCGACCTCGCCGCGCTTCTACTTCGATCTCCGCCGCGAGCGCGACAACCAACGCAAGAACACCACGGCGTACACGCCGGCGATCAACCTGATGTACGGCCTCCGGAAGGCCCTCGAGATGATGCTCTCGGAAGGGCTCGAGGCGCTCTTCGCGCGGCACGCGAAGCTCGCGCGCGCGACGCGCGCCGGTGCGCAGGCGCTCGGCCTCCGGCTCGTCGCGCCGAGCGCTCCGAGCCCGTCGGCGACGGGCGTCTACGTTCCGGACGGCGTCTCGGGCGGCGACCTCCAGAAGTACCTCCGCTACGGCCTCGGGATCGAGGTCGCGGGTGGGCAGGATCACCTGAAGGGGAAAATC
>VGTG01000270.1 GCA_016874795.1 Deltaproteobacteria bacterium
GACCTGGCTCGGCTGACAGCCTCGACTTCCAGCTTCCGAGAAGAGGCATTCTGACAAATCGGCCGTTCATGGTGACTATGCTCACGCCGATGGCGATCGCGGTGCTCGACGATGAGGGGCGCGTGCGCGACTCGAACGCGGCGTTCGCCAAGCTCCTGCCGCAGGCGCTGAAGGCCGGCCCCGGCAAGGAGTCCTGGGCGCTGCTCGCCGGTCTTTCCGAACGCGACGCCCAGTCGCTGCGCGAGGCGATCGAGGCCGCCATCCAGGGCAAGAGCGATGTTAAACCGGTCAACGTCTCGCTCGAAGACGGGGCCGTGCGCTCGGCGCGCTTCTTCGTCTCTCCGGCGGAGGATGGCGGACAGCGGGCCGCGATGGTCTATGCGCTCGATACGACCGAACAGCGCAAGCTGCAGGAAGAATTCGCGCAATCACAAAAGATGAACGCCGTGGGCCAGCTCGCGGGCGGCGTGGCGCACGACTTCAACAATATGCTGACGGCGATCATCGGCTATTCCGATTTCGTCCTGTCGAGCCATCGCCCAACGGATCCGGCGTTCAAGGATATCCGCCAGATCAAGGCGACGGCCGAACGCGCCGCCGCGCTCACGCGGCAACTGCTCGCCTTCTCGCGCCGGCAGACGCTGCGGCCGCAGGTTCTGCAACTTGGCGATGCGCTCTCTGAACTGCAGATGCTGCTGCGCCGCCTCGTCGGCGAGAAGGCCGAACTCGATCTCCGGCACGGACGCGATTTGTGGTTCGTGAAGGCCGACCTGCCGCAGTTCGAACAGGTCATCATGAACCTCGTGGTGAATGCGCGCGACGCAACGCCGGAGTCGGGCGGGCGCATTCAGATTCGTACCTCGAACGTTCCCAAGGAGGAATGCGCGAAGTTCAACGAGCCGCTGCTCGCGCCCGCCGATTATGTGCTCGTTGAAGTCGAGGATAATGGCTGTGGCATCCCTCCGGATGTGATTGAGAAGATTTTCGAGCCCTTCTTCACGACGAAAGAAGTCGGCAAGGGCACGGGGCTCGGCCTCTCGATGGTCTTCGGCATCGTCAAGCAGTCGGGCGGTTCGATCTTCGCCGACAGCGAAGTCGGCCGCGGCACGGTCTTCCGCATCTTCCTTCCGCGTCATCTTCCCGACGAGAAAGAAACGCCTCAGAAGGAAAGCGACGCGCCCAAGCCGCAAAACGACTACACAGGGCAGGGCGTCATTCTCCTCGTCGAGGACGAGGACGCCGTGCGCGCTATCGGGGCCCGGTCGCTCAAGACGCGCGACTTTACCGTCCTGGAGGCCGCCACCGGCCTCGAGGCCCTCGACGTCGTCGAGGAAGTAGACGGCAAAATCGATCTCATCGTCTCCGACGTGGTGATGCCCGAAATGGACGGAGCCACCATGTATGCCGAACTGCGTAAGCGTGGCGTGACGGCGAAAGTGACATTTGTTTCCGGCTACGCGGAGGAGGCCTTCGCCAAGAACCTGCCGGAGGGCGAATTCGGCTTCCTGCCGAAACCTTTCTCGATCAAGCAGCTTGTCGAGACGGTGAAGGCGCATCTGCCCGCGCAGGGGTGAGACGCGCGAGCCCGTTTTCCCGGGTTGCCCGGTGAATGATCGACCGCAAGGCTATTCTTGCGCTTCAGCTTTGTTTGGCGAATAATGCCGTTCCGTAATTTTCGACAAGGACCAGCGATCGTTCGTCGCATGGGCCTTCTCCATCGTAGCCGAGGTCCACTTATGGATGCGGGTATCGTATCTGCCATTTCCGCGCTTGCGGGAACGTCGATCGGCGCGCTCACGTCGCTCGCCTCGACATGGATGACGACGAAAGCTCAGGCGAATGCGGCGCGAATCGCAGCCGAGAGGGCCAAGAGAGAAGAGCTTTACGGTCGTTACATGGACGAACTGGCCGTGCTCTACGCGAACGCTCTCAATAATACGAGCGTTGATTACGACCGACTGACGATCGCCTATGGGCTCTCCGGACGCATTGGCCTCTCGGCCACACAGCCCGTTGCCGAGGGAGCGATCGAAGCTCTTCGCATCATCGTCGATATTGCGCTCGGGCCCTGTCGCACGCAGCAAGAAATGCGCGAAATGATGGATCAGCCGGGCATGAATGTGATCAGCGCCTACGCCAAGCTTTGTCGTGAGGAGTTGGAGGGACTCCGATAATCGAGCCCATGGTGGAGTGGTTGGATGTCGCAAGAAACAATCGCATCAGAAACGCAGCAAGGTTCTCAGGCCCAAGACGAACGAATTGCGTAATGGAGCCACGCCCGATGGATTTAATGGGTCGGGAATATTTCCTCCAGGCTGCAAGATGAACTGCGCGTCGGGTTGCAGGTACCAACCCGCAGCCATTTTGGCGATATAGGTGACTTCGACCAATTCCTCCGACGATCTTAAGGGGGCCAGTGCGTTGTTGAAATAGGCCGCATCGCGGTCGAGGGCGCGGGCGGCGCCGGAAATTTTCGTATACCCAAATCCCACGCCGAACAGATCGTCTGGCCGATCGTCCATGAAGCCGACGAATGAGACGCCGGCGTCCGCGGAAACGCTGACAAGATTTCGGTCATCCGGCGCCACGCCCGCACGGAAGAAAAATCCGGCGCCGCGCCCCGGGCCGATGCCCGCGCCGATCTGCTGGTCCAGGATCGCATAGAAGCCGTAATTCCCCTGCAACCGCCGCGCGACGCCGATGCTGTTCGGGTCTGCGAGCGAAAGAGTGTCGACTCCCTACGGTGGTGGTCCCGCCGCCTTTCCGGTTGGTCGGGACGCCGTACGCGGGATAGGAGGGACCTGGCTCGGCTGACAGCCTCGACTTCCCGTCCCTACGGTGGTGGTCCCGCCGCCTTTCCGGTTGCTCGGGACGCCGTACGCGGGATAGGAGGGACCTGGCTCGGCTGACAGCCTCGACTTCCAGCTTCCGAGAAGAGGCATTCTGACAAATCGGCCGTTCATGGTGACTATGCTCTCAGCCGAACTGCCCTCGCACGTCGGCGTCCCGTAGACACCGGGCCCCTCGCAGCCGGTTGACGCGAAGGCCGCGGCTTGGTACAACACTTCAACAGTCTTTGAAATGACAGACCGATCGACATCGAAGCGCGCGCAGGACTGCGGCCCCCATGCTGCCGAACGCCCCCACGTCCCGGAGGTGAGCGACTCTGCGTTCGAGCGCGCTGCGGCGCTCTTCCGCGCCGCCGGCGACCTGGCGCGCCTACGGCTGTTGTATCGGCTCGACGCGGGTGAGTGCTGCGTCACCGAGCTCGCCGACGCGAGCGAGACCAAGCTTTCCACGCTCTCCCAGCAGCTTCGCGTGCTGCACGCAGAGCGCATCGTGAAGCGCCGCCGCGAAGGCAAGCACATCTACTACTCGCTCGCGGACGACCATGTTCGCGAGCTCATTCGGGCCGCGCTCGACCACGCCGGTGAGCCCGCTGTCGTCACCTCGCCACAGCAAAGAAGGAAGAGGAAGTCATGAGCCACACCACCCATCCGAATCACGATCACGTCCACAGCGCCGACTGCGGTCACCCCTCAGTCCGCCACGGCGACCACGTCGACTACCTTCACGATGGCCACCTCCACCACGGCCACGATGGCCACGTGGACGAGTGCGTCCTCGAAGTCGGCGCCTCCAACCCGGCCGCATGCACGCCTTCGCACAGCTGCGCCGGTCACGCCCAGGGCCACGTCCACGGCGCCGGGTGCGGTCACGAGGCCGTCCCGCACGGCGATCACGTCGACTACCTCGTCGCCGGGCACCTGCACCACCCGCACGCTGGTCACTGCGACGACCACGGCGCTCTCTCGGCGGCCTGACGCGCGCGACATCAGGGAGCCAGACGAATGGCCGCTTTACGTGCATAGCGGCTATCCGAGCTGGAGCCGTCCCGCCCTCGAACGGCCCGCGCGTTCGTCGTGGGGCGGAGCGAATTCGAGAGAGCGTCGCGGCTCGCGTGCACGCGTTGCGGCGAGGAGCTCGCGGTAGCGTTCTCGTGCAAGGCGAGGGTCTTCTGCCCGTCGTGCGTGGCGCGGCGGATGTCGGACGCGGCGGCGCACTTGGTGGACGAGGTGCTGCCGGAGGCGCCGGTGCGGCAGTGGGTGTGCACGCTGCCGTGGGCGGTGCGGAAGGCCGCAGGATACAAGCGTGCATTCTGCACCGAGCTCATCGAGGCGTTCACGGGGGTGCTGCTCGCGGAGCTGCGGCGTCGCGCGAAGGGGGTGTTCGGGCTGCGGCGCGCGGGCGACGCGCACCCAGGGCTCGTCGTGTTCGTGCAGCGGAGCGACGGGGCGCTGCGGCTCAACGTGCACGTGCTGGCGCTCGACGGCGCGTACGTGCGAGGCACCGGCGGAACGCTCGCGTTTCACGCGCTCCTCCCTACGGTGGTGGTCCCGCCGCCTTTCCGGTTGCCCGGGACGCCGTACGCGGGATAGGAGGGACCTGGCTCGGCTGACAGCCTCGACTTCCAGCTTCCGAGAAGAGGCATTCTGACAAATCGGCCGTTCATGGTGACTATGCTCAACTGGCTGCGCTTCTTGGACTGAAGTGTCTTTGCTCATAGCTCGGCAGATAGACCTGGCCAGATTTGTCAGACTCAAGAAGCAGAATCAGCGCAAGCGCTTCACTTTCCCGAGTCTTCCCCACATAATCCCGCTCGAAATGTATCTGTTCCGCGAACCGCGTGGCTGACACCGTCACGCGCGCCGCGTAGACCGGCGTGCGATGGCACGAGAGACGAGAGCTGCATGGGCACGGCGGGTTGAGCGCTGGCGGCGTAGCGGCCTGA
>VGTG01000271.1 GCA_016874795.1 Deltaproteobacteria bacterium
TTCGAGGCCTGGCGGGCCCATAGTGAAAAATCAAGGGGTTGCGGATGCTGCGGAGCGTCAGGTGACCCGGAGTGTGCCCGAAACGTGCCCGTTCTGTTGCTGCGAGCGCTCCCCGCGACAGAACGGGCACCTCTTGATCGGCGCGACTTGTGATTGACGCGCTCACCGGGCACCTCCGATCGGGGCGACCTGGACGGCCCGCTGCCGCTCGCCCGCGCATCCGTTCGAGATCGTCCGCATTAAGCCCTCATGGCCCCGCTGGGCTAGCGCGCGCATTGGAAGCCGATGTCGGCATCCTCGGCGGACGGGTCGTCACCGCCCTGCACCGCGAAGGGACCGGCACCCGCGCCGACGAAGTAGTTGCCGCCGACGGATCGAAGGTGCCACGCGCGAAGGCCACATCCTCACGTTCACGCGCGCTACCTCGTCGACCTCGACCTCGACCTCGACGTCGGCGGCGCCGCGGGTCTCGTCGCGGCTGTCCTCGGCAAGAGTCCGCCCGACGTGCGCTTCTGGGTGTCGACGGGAGCCGCCCTGATGTTCCTCAAGTTCGAGGGCGCGATGTACGTGGACGGCCCGATCTGGCGGATCGAGCCGGTGTCGCCAAGCTGGCCGGAGCAGAGCTGAGACGCCTCGGCCGGGTGTCGGCTCTGGTCACCGGCCCTCGAGCCTTCCGACCCTTCGGCCGCCTGCACCTCTCTGCTAGCATCGCCGGCGAGATGGCGATCGACTCACATCGTCTCGCAGAGGAGAGAAGCATCGCCTATCACCGCGCGATCGCGGCGCGAATCGCGCGCCAGCCCGCGCTGCTGGAGCGAGCGAGGGAGCGCGTGCGAGCATGGCTCGAGGAGTCGCCGCCGCCCCGCTACGCCCTCGGCTGGGCGGAGGTGCTGCGTCGCGATCGAGACTCGATTCGCGTGTTCTTGACGGATCCCGGTGAGCGCGCGCGGGAGCTGCGTCAGTCCTCGCCGTTCGCGGGGGCTCTTTCCGCCGCGGAACGCTGGGAGATCTGGCGTCGGATCAGGCGCGAGGAAGTTACACTCGCATGAGGCGTCGCGATCTCGAGCATCTTCTGCGCGCGGCCGCCGACATCGCCGAGGACGACGAGATCCTCGTGATCGGCAGCCAGGCGATTCTCGGCCAGTTTCCGGAAGCACCCGAGTCGCTGCGGTTCTCGGTCGAAGCAGATCTGATGCCGCGAAATCACCCCGAGCGCGCCGATCTCATCGATGGCTCGATCGGTGAGCTGTCTCCGTTTCACTCGACGTACGGGTACTATGCGCAGGGAGTGGGCGAGACGACCGCTGTGCTCCCCGCGGGTTGGCAAGACCGACTCGTCGTCCTGCGAAACGAGAACACGCGAGGGGCCACGGGGTACTGCCTCGAAGTGCACGACCTGCTCGTCTCCAAAGCCGTCGCCGGACGCGAGAAGGATCGCGCCTTCATCCGCGAGGCGATCCGACACGGCATGGTCGATCTGCAGACCCTTCTCGAGCGTCTCGAGCAGACGCCGATCGACATCGCGCGCAGACGAGCGCTTGGAGAGCGCTTCCGTGCCGACTTTTGCGCGCTGGTCGATACTTGACGCTGGCGAGCGGCTCCACCGCGTCGATGACGGTGTCGACTGAGCGAGCTCCGTCCCTACGGTGGTGGTCCCGCCGCAGTTTCTCTTGCTCGGGACGCCATACGCGGGATAGACGATCCGGTGGGATCGCTCGGCTGTCCGGGCCCCAACTTCCGAGAGCGCATTCTGACGAATCGGCCGTTCATGGCGGCTATGCTCAGGCATCCGCAGGCGCCCCTCGAGGTCGCCGGCCACGACTTCGACATCAAGGACTACGCGCTCGCGCTCACGCATCAGAGCCCGCTCCGCATCCAGCTCGATCTCGCCTTGCTCGATCTCGAGGAGGCGGGCTTCTTCGCTGATCTCGACCGCCGTTGGCTCGGTCGGGCGGCGGCGGTGGATTGGGGGCGAGAAACCTTCGGCGCGCCCGTGTCGATGGCGGGCGTCGGCTCCCCGCGCTAGGGAAGCCGGTCGCCGCCATGTCGCGTCTCCGCTTCCAGATCGACGGCACCGCGAGCGGCTCGCGGGCGCGGGCGGCGCGCTTCGTCACCCTGCACGGCGAGGTCACGACGCCGATCTTCATGCCCGTCGGCACCCAGGCGACCGTCAAGGGGCTGACCGCCTCCGACCTCGAAGAGGTCGGCGCGCGGATGCTCCTCGCCAACGCGTATCATCTCCTGCTCCGTCCGGGGGTCGACGTGTTCGCCAAGATCGGCGGCATCCATCGCTTCATGAGCTGGCGGCGGCCCGTGCTGACGGATTCGGGCGGCTACCAGGTGTTCTCGCTCGCGAACGAGCGAGTCGTGACGGAGGAGGGTGCCGTCTTTCGTAGCTACGTCGACGGCGCGCGGATCGTCCTCAGTCCGGAGCGCAGCATCGAAGCGCAGCTCGCGATCGGCAGCGACGTGATGATGGTGATGGACGAGTGCGTCGCGTCGACGTCGGATCACGCGACCGCTGCGGCCGCCATGCACCGTACGCACCGGTGGGCGGCCCGCAGCCTGGCGGCGCGCGGCGAGGCCTCGCCGGCGCTCTTCGGCATCGTGCAGGGCGCTTGCTTCGACGACCTGCGCCGGGAGAGCGCGGCGCACCTCATCGAGCTGCCGTTCGACGGCTACGCGATCGGCGGCCTGGCGGTCGGGGAGGAGAAGGAGGAGCGCGAGCGCTGCACGGCCCTCACGTCGGCGCTGCTCCCTGCACACCTCCCGCGCTACCTGATGGGCGTCGGAACGCCGCTCGATCTTCTGGAGGCCGTCGATCGCGGAATGGACATGTTCGACTGCACGATGCCCTCGATCCTGGCCAAGCAGGGAGTCGCCTTCACGTCGAAGGGACGCCTCAACGTGTCCCGCGGCGTCTACAAGCTCGCCGAGGACGTCCTCGATGCCGAGTGTCCCTGCTCGACCTGCGCCCACTACTCGCGCGCCTACCTGCATCATCTCATCAAGACCGCAGAGCCGCTCGGCTGGCAGCTTCTGACGAAGCACAACCTGCGGCTCTACCACGACCTCATGCACGCGATGCGGACGCACATTCTCGACGGAACGTTCGCGGCGTATCGCGACGCCCAGCGTTCGGTGCTGGGACGGGGGGACGAGGAGCATCCTTCGGTCATCGCGCCGCGGCGCCAGCGGCACGACGACGAGCCCTCGCTCGACGGGTTCGCGATCCGCCGCACGCTCCAGGGCCATGCGACCGTCGTGCACCTCGCGTCGGGCGAGATGATGCACGGCGGGCTCGATCCGTCGGAGGAAGCGGACAGCCTCTACGTGCGACAGTCCCGCCTCCTCGAGCGCGCGGACGACCCCACGGAAACTCCGCTGGTCGTGTGGGACGTCGGCCTGGGCTCGGCGTACAACGCGATGGCGGCGATCCGGGCCTACGAGAGCGCGGAGTCGGCGCCCCGGCGACCTCTCACGCTCGTCAGCTTCGAGCACGACGTCACGTCCCTGCGGCTCGCCCTCCGTCACGCCACCCGGTTTCCGCACCTGTACTCGCCCGCGCCCGGACAGATCCTGCGTTCCGGGCAGTGGCGCTCACCGCGGTCTCCCGTCGAGTGGATGCTGCGCGAGGGCGACTTCCGTACGCAGATGAGAGTCGCACCGACGCCCGACCTGATCTTCTACGATCCGTTCTCGCCCGTCACCGACGCCGCGATGTGGACGCTCGACTGCTTCGAGAGCGTATTCGCGGCGTGCGCGGAGCACGACACCGAGCTGTTCACCTACTCGGCGTCGACAATGGTGCGAACGGCACTCCTCGCCGCGGGATTCGTGGTCGCGCGCGGGGCGCCGACCGGGAAGAAGCCCGAGACGACTCTCGCGATGACACGCGGGGCGGCGCACCACGCCGCGGCTCGCGGCCGCGTCTTGCTCGGGCCCGAGTGGCTCGAGCGTTGGCATCGCAGCCACGCCAAGTTTCCGATCGACGTCCCGGTCGCGGGTCGAGCCGCTCTCGCCGAGCGCGTCGCCGCATCGGCGCAGTTTCGGCGCGAGGCCCCGGCGAAGCGTCAGGACGCGGAGGGCGAGCCGATACGGGCGTCCGGGAGCAGCAAGAGCGCCGTATGAAAGATGTCGGCGCTCTGCGTCGTGCGGGAACCGAGCAGCGCCACCAGTGCGGGCTTTCCCGATTCCGCGCAGATGGTGACCCGCAAGGAATCGAGGCGAGCGGAGCCGGTCACGACGCTGGTCCGGTTCGGGCGGCGCCTGGCCGTGGGTGCGGCCGCGAGCCTGGTCGCCATCGGCCTCCTTCTTCTCGTCGGCCGGCTCTTCATCAGCCCAGCAGAAGGAGGAGGCCGACCAACGCGAGCGGGAGATGAACCGACGTGTCCGAGGTGTGATGAGCGAGGTGGCCGTCCTGGCGCAGTCGCTCGGCGGGGCGTCGGAGGAGCTCGCGAGCTTGAGCCACGAGCTCGAGTGCATCGCCTTCCTCCCCGTTGCCCACGAGGCGGCCTCCTCCGATCAGATCGCTCGAAGCTCGATCGGTAGCCCGTCGAGCGGTTTCGAGATCGGCGCCTGCTGCACGGGCATCCGATAGCCGGCGGGCACGCTCCAGCGATAGCGTCGCAGCATCTGGTGCATGATCGCCTTCACCTGCACCTCCGCGAACCGAAGCCCGATGCACATGTGCGGACCGCCGCCGAACGGAACCCAGGAGTGCGTATGGCG
>VGTG01000272.1 GCA_016874795.1 Deltaproteobacteria bacterium
CATAGCCGGCGAGCTGCCGGCGGTATTGCTGGGGCGGTTGATCCATTCCCTGCGGAGGTGAGTCCGTCTTGAAGTCGAGGACGTACGCAGTGCTTCCGACGATCGCGAGGAAGTCGATGTAGCCGCTAACCAGTCGTCCGTCGCGGAGGCCGACGATCGGGTACTCGACGCGCCACGATACCCCGTCCGCCAGCAGCGACTCCGCGCGCAGGGCCCCCACTGCCCGAGCGACATCCGCCTCGGCCTCCCGAAGAAGCTCAAGAAGCCCGGTCGTCCGAGCGGCGTCGCGGACGGCGGTTTCAATCGAGACTCGCGGATCGCGAATGGATCGCGCGATCGCCAGGTGGACGGTCTGTCCGAAGTTCGGACCAAAGCGTCCCTCGCGTCGCTTCGATGATGGGGGCAGCGATTCGTCTCTCTCCGTGAGGGGAATGTCGGCGAGGATCCCGACCGACTGCGCGGCATCTGTATCGTTGTTCGGAAGTCCCGTCACTGCGACGGGTTGGCATCTCGGACGAGCCGCGGAGTCGGCCACGGACCGCCACCGCGCACTCGCGCCCGCATCGTCGAGAGCGAAGCCGAGTGTCGCCGGCGATGACCGTTCGGCAATGGTGCTCCATTCGGCTCCCGCCCCGGCGGTGTACGTCCCGAGGCTCGCCGCGAGCTCCGGCGGAACCCCGTCCGTCAACGCAACCGACACGTGCTGCGCCCCCGCCATCGCCGCACGCGGCAGCAGCAACAGGTCCCGTGCCCGTGTCGCCGCGACGTACACGAGTCGCTTCCGCTCCGCGTCGCGATACCCCTTCTCGATCGCCTGGAGCCCGACCCCCCGCGGCTCCTCCCAGGCGAAGTCGTCGAGCGCCATAGACCAGTTCCGACCGTCGGCCGTCGTTCGCCACGCGATCACTTCGCCGCGGCTAGCAAGCTGGGCACAGCTGTCCCACAGGACGACGACCGGAAACTCGAGCCCCTTCGCCTGGTGGACGGTCATCACGTGGATGGCGTCGGCAGCGACCGGATGCGGCGGATCGAGTTGGACCGGTGCATCCACCCACGCGCGCAAGCGCTCCGTCGCGCCGTCGAAGTCCAGCCCTTCTGCAGCCGCGACGCTCTCGAGGACGAAGCAGAGCTCGCGCAGATATCGGAGCCGCTGCTCGCCGTTCGCTTCGAGCGCGACAGTTCGTGCCAGCAACGTCTGCTCGAGCAGAGCTCGCGCGGTCTCGCCTGGCGGACGGCGGAACCGTTTCCGGCTGAGCTCACGCACGAAGTCTCGCGCCTCACGGGCGCGGGCTGCCTCGGCGTTCATCTCAAGCGGGCGATCCCCGCTCGGGCGCTGGTGCACGATCTCCAGCGCCAGGTCGAGCGGATCGACCGCGAAGAACGGCGGGCGAAGCAACGTCGCGAGGGCGATCCCGTCGTCGCGATCGGCGAGCGCACGCAGCCCCAGAATGAAGCGACGCTGCAGATCGTCCTCGAGAAAGAGCCGTCCGCCGCGTGCCGAGTAGGGGATCGAGAGCTCGTCGAACGACTTGAAGAGGTGGTGCAGCGTGGACGTCGCCAGCGTGAGCACGGCGACGTCGCCGTAGCGAAGCAAACGCCTCTGCCCGGTGATCGCATCCTCGACGATACGGCCGGAGTTCTCGACGAGGTGGCGGAGGTACCGCGCCAGCATCTCGCCTTCGAGATCGCGGTGCGCATCCGTGTTCTTCGTTTCCCCCGCTGGGAACTCGTAGCGCAGGATCTCGACGGTCGACCCTTCACCGACACCGGTGCGACCCGCCTCGAGGTCCTGGTGGAACACCGTCCCGGTTTGCGGATCGAATGTCTGCGAGGGACTCGGCGGCGTGCCGAGGAGCCGCGCGAAGCGGTCGTTGAAGTACCGGATCAACGGCTCGGCGCTGCGGAAGTTCGCCGACAGGCGCGCTGCGAGGTGGTCCTGGCGCGCAACGAGAGAGCGGACCTCGTCGTAGGTCGCGATGTCGGCGCGCCGGAACCGGTAGATCGACTGCTTCGGATCGCCCACGATCGTCAGCGTTCCCGGGCGAAGCCGCGCATCGCGCCACGATGCGGCTTGCCGTCCGTCCTCGCAGAGGAAGACCACGATCTCGGCCTGCAGCGGATCGGTGTCCTGGAACTCGTCCACGAGCACGTGGTCGAAGAGCGATCGATAGAAGGCGCGGCAGCCGAGGTCGTCGCGCAGCAGCGTGCGCAGCACGAGCAGCAGGTCGATCTGGTCGAGCTGCCGGTGGCGCTCCTTCACCTTCCGGTAGAGCTCGTTCACGACCGGGAACAGCCGTACGAGTCGCGGCGCGAACCAGGATCGCAGCGGATCGCGGATGGCGTCCCGCAGCGGCTGCTCTCTCTCGTCCTTCTTGTACTTGCCTTCGCTGAACAGCTTCCAGACGCGCCACGCTTCTTCGCTTCCGCCGAAGCCCGTCTTCTTCCTGGCATCGTAAGGACCGTTGAGCCTGCGGCGGGTGGAGCCGATGACCGCGATCGGATCCGCGTCGGACACGAGCCCGGCGAGCAGGCTTGCAGTGCCGCGCAGCCAGCGCGTTCCGCCGGAGCCGTCGGAAAGCGGCTGGACGAGCGCCACGAACTCGCGCACCGAGCCGGCGAACGCGTCTGGGTCGAATTGTCGGAGGTCCGGAAGGATGGGTTCGACGTCGCGGTGGTTGATGAAGTCAGAGACGAGCGCGTCGAGTCCGACCTCGGTGAAGTAGTCGGTGACCTCACGTGAATGCGTGAGAAATCCTGCGCGCACTGCATCGATGATCGTGCGTTCCGCCTCGTTCGCCAGCGCCGCAGCCGTGCTGCCGGAAAGTTCGCCCGCGAGCGACCCGGTCTGCGCCGAGTGCAGCAGAACCTCGAGGGTCTCGCGGACGAGATCGGCATTGTCCTCGACGATGTCGTACGAGGGGCTGAGCCGCGCCTCGACGGGACGGAGCCGCAGCAGGCGATCGGCGAACGAGTGGATGGTCCCCACGTGCGCGGTGTCGAGCCCGCCCAGCGCGTCGCGCAGGAGCTGCTGCCTGGACGCACTCGTGTCCGTGCGCGCGAGCTCGCCAAGCAGTCTCTCCCGGATCCGCAGGCGGAGTTCGCCTGCGGCGCGTCTCGTGAACGTGACGGCCGCGATTCGCCGGATCGGGATCGGCGGATCGGTCACGTCGTCCGGCGGAGCCACCATGCGCACCACGCGCTCGACGAGGATGGTCGTCTTGCCCGTGCCGGCACCGGCGTCGAGCACCACGTTGCGGGCGCGTTCGGCGATCGCGGCGTCGCGTTCGGACTGGTCCGGTGCGGGAGGGCGACCGACGGAGCTCATTCCTCGCTCCCGTCGCTGGAGTCGGGACAGGGTGCGCCCTTGAGCCGGTGAAAGGGCTCGGTCACGGCGCGGGTATCTTCGAGCACGCTGAGGGCACGACGATGCGCGTGCGGTCCGCACACCGGCTTGAAGTCGCAGTAGCGGCAATCGTCCGCGTTCGGTGTGCGAGGAAAGGCCGCGGAGCCGAGAAGCCGACGCGCGGCGGACAGCCAGTCGCGGGCTTCACTCTCCAGCGTGTCGAAGTCGTCGCGGAACGCGCGCTCCGGCTCGTGAGGGTCCATGTACACGTATGCCGCTGCGATCTGCGTCGGGAGGCCGAGACGATCTGCGAGCTTGCGGAGGACCATGCCGTAGAGCGCGATCTGGAGGTCGCGGCCGTGGTCCGGTGCATCCGCGTTTCCCGCGCGCGGATGAGCCTTGCCGGTCTTCAGGTCGCGGACCAGCGTGCGGCCGTTCTCGACGTCGACACGGTCGATGAAGCCGCGGACGAAGAGCGGGCCCTCGTCGAGGTCGATGCTCAGCGGCTCGTCGTACCCGTAGCGCAGTTCGACCGCGCGAAACTCGCGAGGGGGGCCACTCCATTCGTAATCGAGAAACCGCTCGACGTCTCGAAGGAGGCGGGCGAGCTGTTGACCGCGTACCTCGGCGCCCACGAGAGGGTAGCCTTCGAGCAGCTCCTGGAAGTGGCGCCTCGCGATCTCTCGCGCGAGGACCTTCCATTCGTCGAGTGCTTGCTCGCGACGGCAGATCGCGAGCCCGTGTTGCCGGTAGAGATCCTCTGCCACCGAATGAAACAACGAGCCGTAGGGTAGAGAATCGATCGTCCCCGCACCGGGTGGCGGGCTCGGTGGCCGGAAGCGGAGAATTCGCTCCAGCAGGAGCTGATGAGGGCACCCGACGAGGGTCGACAAGGCTGACGCCGAGGTCGGCCGGTCGGGCGTCAAGCCGGGAACGCGAGACGTGAGGTTAGCACTCGGCAGCAGGATGCCGTCGAGAGGACCGGCCGGACCGCCGTCGGCGCGCAGCACGAGCAGGCGCGCGAGGTCGAACGCGCCGACGGCATTCCAGGAGGAGGGGAGTGGCGTCGCGCCGCGCGCTGCGAGCGTGGACCAGTCCGACGGCCGAATCGCATGTCCGGCACGGAACTCTTCGGCCGCGGCGCGCGCGGGGGAGAACGCGTCGCGCCGCAGCGCCCGCGTGTCGGGAACGACGGACGACGACGGCTCTCCCGTGACCGCGTTCGGGCGCGCGAGCGCTGCCGCGGCCTCGAGGAGGACGGAGGAAGGCTCCCGCTCGACCCGTCCC
>VGTG01000273.1 GCA_016874795.1 Deltaproteobacteria bacterium
GTCGACGAGGCGCTGGCAGGCTTCTGCACGACGATCTCGGTGACGATCCACGTCGATGGCGGCGTGACGGTCGTCGACGATGGTCGCGGAATCCCGGTCGACATCCACCCGACCGAGGGCGTGTCGGCGGCCGAGGTCGTGCTGACGAAGCTCCATGCCGGCGGGAAGTTCGACAAGAGCGCCTACAAGGTCTCGGGCGGTCTGCACGGTGTCGGCATCTCGGTGGTCAACGCTCTTTCCGAGCATCTCGAGCTCGAGATCCTGCGGAACGGCAAAGTCTACTTCCAGCGCTATCACCGCGGACAGCCGGACGACCGGCTCGCGGAGATCGGCTCCACGCAGAGCCGCGGCACGAAGGTCACCTTCAAGCCCGATCCGCTGATCTTCCCTTCGACCGAGTTCAGCTTCGACACGCTCTCGAAGCGCCTCCGCGAGATGGCCTTCCTGAATCGCGGCCTGCGCATTTCGATCGAGGACAAGCAGACCGATCGCGCGCACGAGTTCCACTACCCGGGCGGCATCGCCTCGTTCGTCGAGCATCTCGGATCCGCGAAGACGGCGATCCATCCTTCGGCGATCTACATCGCCGGGGAGCGCGAGGGCGTCACGATCGAAGTCTCGATGCAGTGGAACGACGGGTACACCGAGACGGTCTACACTTTCGCGAACAGCATCAACACGAACGAAGGCGGTACCCATCTCTCGGGCTTCAAGTCCTCGCTGACGCGTACGATCAACGCCTACGCGGTCCGGAACGGGATCCTGAAGAAGGACTCCGAGGCTCTCGAGGGCGACGACGTTCGCGAGGGCCTGACGGCCGTGATCGCGGTCAAGGTTCCGGAGCCCCAGTTCGAGGGCCAGACGAAGACCAAGCTCGGCAACAGCGAGGTCAAGGGCTACGTCGAGGCGCTCGTCAACGAGGGTCTCGCGAACTACCTCGAGGAGCATCCGGCGGACGCGAAGCGGATCGTCGCGAAGTGCGTCGAGGCCGCGCGCGTCCGCGAGGCGACCCGGAAGGCGAAGGATCTCGCGCGCCGCAAGGGCGCTCTCGACTCGGGTTCCCTCCCGGGCAAGCTCGCGGACTGCCAGGAGCGCGATCCAGCGCTATCGGAGCTGTTCATCGTCGAGGGCGACTCGGCAGGCGGCTCCGCGAAGCAGGGCCGCGAGCGGCGCTTCCAGGCGATCCTGCCGCTTCGCGGCAAGATCCTGAACGTCGAGAAGGCCCGCTTCGATCGCATGCTCTCCTCGCAGGAGATCCGTCTCCTGATCACCGCCCTCGGTATGGGCATCGGCAAGGAAGACCGCGACGTCGGGAAGCTCCGCTACCATACGCTCGTGATCATGACCGACGCCGACGTCGACGGGAGCCACATTCGCACACTCCTGCTGACGTTCTTCTACCGGCAGTATCCCGAGCTGATCGAGAACGGCCACGTGATGATCGCCCAGCCGCCGCTCTACAAGGTCAAGAAGGGCAAGAAAGAGAAGTACCTGAAGGACGACGCCGCCCTCGAGAACCACCTGATCCTACTCGGCAGCGAGGAGACGCAGGTGATCGGCACGGGCGCGGAAGTTCCGCTCGCCGGCGAAGCGCTCGCGAACGTCCTGCGTCGCTTTTCGCGGCTCGAGCACATCCTCGAGGTGATCGAGCGCGGCGGTCGACAGCGCGCAGTGGTCTCTGCGGCTGCCGAGGAGGACCGCCTCGGGCCGGAGGCCTTCCGCGACACCGAGCTTCTCTCCGGAATCGCGCGTCGCCTCGAGGAGCGGCTCCGCGAGCGCGGCGACGTCGAGATGGTCGGCGTCGAGATCGTCGAGCCCGAGCCCGGAGAGCTTCCCGTGATCTCGATCGCCACCGGGAAGCCGGCCGCGCCCCACCGGACGGTTCTTTCGCTCGAGTTCTGCGCCTCTCCCGAATTCGAGGAGACCCGCCGTTTGACGAACGAGCTCTCCGGCGCGGGACGGGCTCCCTTCACCGTCGAGTCCGGCAACGAGCGCATCGCGATGCCGACGCTCTCCGCGGCGGTCCGCTTCGTGATGGCGAGCGCCCGCAAGGGCCTCGAGATCCAGCGCTACAAGGGCCTCGGCGAGATGAACCCGGAGCAGCTCTGGGACACGACCATGAACCCCGAGACCCGCACGCTTCTCGAGGTGCGGGTGGACGACATGCCCGAGGCGGAGCGCATCTTCTCCACGCTGATGGGCGACGCGGTCGAGCCGCGCAGGCAGTTCATCGAGGCGCACGCGCGCAGCGCGCGAAACCTCGACATCTGACCCCAGGCTCCGGCAACCGAAGCCCGGCGAGGGAACCGCCCCGACCCTCGCCACGGTGACCGGACACGAACGAAGGCGGTTTGCGGATGGCTCTTCGGATCCCGGTCAACATCGAAGACGAGATGCGGCAGTCCTACATGGACTACGCGATGAGCGTCATCATCGGGCGGGCACTTCCCGACGCCCGGGATGGCCTGAAGCCGGTGCACCGTCGCGTTCTCTACGCGATGAACCAGCTCGGCGTCGATTGGAACCGGGCGTACAAGAAGTCCGCGCGCATCGTCGGCGACGTCATCGGCAAGTACCACCCGCACGGCGACAGCGCGGTCTATGACGCGATCGTCCGCCTCGCGCAAGATTTCTCGATGCGCTACCCGCTCGTCGACGGCCAGGGCAACTTCGGCTCGGTCGACGGCGACGCTCCCGCGGCGATGCGGTACACCGAGATCCGGCTCGCCCGGATCGCGAGCGAGCTCCTCGCCGACATCGACCGCGAGACGGTCGACTTCGCCGCGAACTACGACGACTCGGAGCACGAGCCGATCGTCCTTCCGGCGAAGATCCCGAACCTCCTCCTGAACGGCTCCTCGGGAATCGCCGTCGGCATGGCGACGAACATTCCGCCACACAACCTGGGGGAGCTGGTCGACGGCTGCGTGGCCCTTCTCGAAGATCCGGACCTCGGACCGCTCGATCTGATGCGCTACATCCCGGGCCCGGATTTCCCGACCGCCGGGTTCATCTGCGGAAGCGCCCCGATCAAGGAGGCCTACCTCACCGGGCGAGGCGTCCTGCAAGTTCGCGCGAGCGCCGAGATCGAGTCGGATCCGAAGTCCGGACGCGAGTCGATCATCGTCGACGCGATCCCGTACCAGGTGAACAAGGCGCGGCTGATCGAGCGCATCGCGGAGCTCGTCAACGAGAAGAAGCTCGAAGGGATCTCCGATCTGCGGGACGAGTCCGACCGGAACGGCATGCGGATCGTCATCGAGCTGAAGCGCGACGCGATCGGCCAGGTCGTCCTGAACCAGCTCTTCAAGCTGACGCCGATGCAGGACTCGTTCGGCGTGAACCTGCTCGCGATCGTCGACGGTGCGCCGAAGCTCCTGAACCTGCGCGAGGCCCTCCGCGTCTTCCTCGATCACCGCCGCGAGGTCGTGACCCGACGGACCGTCTACGACCTGCGGAAGGCCGAGGAGCGGCTCCACATCCTCGAAGGTCTTCGCATCGCGCTCGACAACCTGGACGCGGTCATCGCGTTGATCCGAGCGGCTCCGAGCCCGGCGGACGCGCGCTCGGGCTTGATGACGACCTTCTCGCTGAGCGAGCTCCAGGCGCAGGCGATCCTCGACATGCGCCTCCAGCGCCTGACCAACCTCGAGCGCGAGAAGATCCTCGACGAGCACCGCGAGACCGTCGAGCTGATCGCGCGGCTCAAGTTCATCCTCGAGAACCCGGCCGAGGTCGACAAGATCATCCGGACGGAGCTTCTCGAGATCCGCGACCGCTACAACGATCCGCGACGCACCCAGATCGTCGAGGCCGGAGAGGACATCACCCGCGAAGACCTGATCCCGCGCGAGGACATGGTCGTGACGGTCTCCCACGCCGGCTACATCAAGCGGATTGGCACCTCCGAGTACCGGCCGCAGCGACGCGGCGGGCGCGGTAAGATGGGGGCGACGGCGCGCGAAGAGGACTTCATCGAGAGCCTCGTGGTCGCTTCGACGCACGACATCATCCTGTTCTTCACGACGCTCGGCCGCGTTCACTGGCGCAAGGTGTACGAGATCCCGTCGGGCAGCCGCGCAGCGCGCGGCAAGGCGGTCGTGAACCTGCTGCAGCTCGCTCCGGACGAGCAGCTCTCCGCGTTCCTCACGGTGCCGGAGTTCGTCGACGGACGCTGGGTGATCTTCGGGACCCGCCGCGGAACCGTGAAGAAGACGGACTTGATGGCCTATGCGAACCGTCGGTCCTCCGGCTTGATCGCGATTTCCCTCGAGGAGGGCGACCGGCTGATCGGGGCAGGGATCGTCGACGAGGGCAACGAGATCCTCCTGTCCACGCGCGACGGCCAGGCGATCCGCTTCCGCGAAGGCGACGTGCGCGCCATGGGACGCTCCGCCGGCGGCGTCCGCGGCATCTCGCTCGAGGGCGAGGACGAAGTCGTGAGCCTCGTCGTCCTGCAGCCCGGCGCGACCATCCTCACCGTCTCCGAGCGCGGCCAAGGGAAGCGGAGCGAGCTCGACGAGTACCGGCTGCAGTCGCGCG
>VGTG01000274.1 GCA_016874795.1 Deltaproteobacteria bacterium
GTCTCCCATCCCGAGACGTACTCGTCGGATGCGTTGCGCGGGCCGAGCCGGGATCGCACGGTCAGCCTGTTTCCCAACTCGGATGCTCTCGCCGACCAGCGTTTGTTCGAGTCCGCGTGGTTGCTCGGCGTCGATCCGCCGGATCACGGTCGTCTACGGCGCCTCGTGAGTCGCGGCTTCACGCCGCGCCGGATCGCCGGTCTCGAGCCGAGAATGCGGGAGATCGTGAGCCAGTGCGTTGGCGCGGTGATCGACGTCGGCGAGATGGACCTCCAGCGCGACCTCGCGGTTCCGTTCCCGGTCACCGTGATCGCGCAGCTCCTCGGCGTGGAAGCCGAGCGCATCGAGCAGTTCAAGCATTGGTCGGACGCGGTTGCGGTCGGCCTGAGCGGCTTCTCGCAGGAATGGAGCCTCGGCCAGATCCGCGACGCGTTCGAGGAGATGGCGGACTACATCGAGCGGATGATGGCGGAGCGCCGGCTCCGCCCGCGCGACGATCTGATCACGACGCTCATGCAGGCGGAGGAGGGCGACGTGCTCTCGACGAGCGAGGTGCTGGCGTTCGTCACTCTTCTCCTCGTCGCCGGCAACGAGACGACCACCAACCTCATCGGCAACGCGATGAAGGCGCTGCTTCGGCATCCCGATCAGCTGGCAGAAGTCGCGCGCGAGCCGGCGCTCATTCCTGCGATGCTGGAAGAGACGCTCCGCTGGGAGTCGCCGGTGCAGGGGCTCGCGCGGACGGTCGTGCGCGACACGCAGCTCTGCGGAACGAAGCTTCCGAAAGGAGCGCTGTTGATGGTGCTGTTCGCGTCGGCGAACCGGGACGAGCGTCAGTTTCCCGATCCCGATCGATTCGACGTGCATCGCAACCCGCAGGGGCACCTCGCCTTCGGGCAGGGCATCCACTTCTGCCTCGGCGCTTCGCTCGCCCGACTCGAAGCGCGCGTCGCCTTCGAAGTCCTGCTCGAGCGCTGCCGCAGCTTCGAGCTCGCGGACGAGGACGTGCCGTTCGTCGAGTCGTTCTTCGTCCGCGGCCCGAGCCGGCTCCGAATCCGCTTCGAGACGGCGTGAGCGCGCCGCGGCTCTTCAGAGGTTCTTCGGGCGATCCTTGTGCACGATCAGACGGGGCGGGCGGCGCTCGAAGTCGGCTTGATCGAAGCGACCGGCGCGCAGGCTCTCGAGGTCCGAGCGTGCGCGCCGGCGCAGCGCGTCGAGCTCGACGCCGCCCGCGTCTTCGGCGAGCGGCTCGAGCTTCTCGAGCCCCTTCTCGAGCATGCGTGCGGCGCCGGGTCGAAGCGGCTGCGTCACCTTGTGGTAGCCGACCGAGACCTGGATCAGGCCGAGGAAGAGCGGCCACAGATCGTCGGAGAGATCCTCGAGCGACTCCTCGAGAGCCTCGTGCGCCTCGAAGTAGCGGCGCGAGTTGAACTCACGCGCGGCGGCGAGGAGCGCCGCGAGAAACGCCGGATCCATCGAAGGAGAGATCGCGGAGCAATCCGACGCTGGCAAGGCCAAGGGGGTCCGGTTCGTTAGCGCGCATCTGCACCCAGGCTCAGGAGCCTGGGTGCAGATACGCTGTAACGAACCGGACCCCGTTCGACGCTCGGACAAGCCCGCTTCGGCGGTCCGCCGGGAGGTCGAGGCGCACACGGGGGACGTGAAGAAGGAGGGGCCGAAGAAGGTGAAAGCGGTCGCGAAGAAGACGAGCCGCCAGGGGACGAAGGACAGCGCGCCGCCGCCGGTGCCCCCGCTTCGCGACGAGGTCGCGGGCGTCCGCCTCTCGAATCCCGGCCGCGTCTACTACCCGGACGTCGGCGTCACGAAGAGCGAGCTCGCGCAGTACTGGGAGACGGTCGCGGAGCGCGCGCTTCCGGGCCTACGAAGGCGCCCGCTGAGCCTCGTCCGCTGCCCCGACGGCGTCGACAAGAAGGCCTTCTTCCAGAAGCACGCCGCCGCTTCGATGCCGAAGCAGGTCGGTCGAGTCGCGATCAACCCCGGCGAGGAGCCGTACGCGATGGTGAACGACCTCTCGTCGGTGATCGCGCTCGTCCAGCTCGGCGTGATCGAGTTCCACCCGTGGGGCTCGCGTGCCGACGCGATCGAGAAGCCGGATCTCTTCATCCTCGATCTCGATCCGCACGAGTCGGTGCCGTGGCGCAGGCTCGCGGAGACGGCCGTGGTCCTGCGCGTGTTCCTCCAGGACCTCGGCTTCGTGCCGTTCCTCCGCACGACGGGCGGGAAGGGGCTGCACGTCGTCGTGCCGCTCGTGCGCCGCTGGGGATGGGAGGAGATCAAGTCGTTCACGCACAGCATCGCGCTCCGGCTCGTCCACGAGGCGCCGAAGCAGTTCACCGCCGAGATCCCGAAGGCGAAGCGCACCGGCAGGATCCTGATCGATTATCTTCGGAACCAGCGCGACGCGACGGCGATCGCGTCCTACTCGCCGCGCGCGCGGCCGGGCGCTCCCGTCGCGATCCCGCTCGACTGGGACGAGCTCGACCCCGGCGGGAAGCCGCTCGGGTGGAACGTGCGGAACGCGCACGAGCGTCTCGCCGCGCCCGATCCATGGGCGGACTTCGAGGCGTCGCGGCGTCCCCTCGCGAAGAAGACGCTCGATCTCGTCCACGTCGATTGAAATCCGACGTCAATCGACGAGACGCGCAGGAGCTCGGCCTGCCCGCCGGCGTATCCGCCCGTCAGGCGCGAGTCGCCCAGGAGTCCAGCCGTCGAGTGACCGAAGAGATCCCGGTCTGCTCGGGGTCGTAGGTCGAACGGGCTACGAGGCCGATGCCTTCCGGTCAATGCTCTTCGAGCCGGCAGCTCGAATCGTGGCGCCAGTGGACACGCCCGGGCGATCCCACTAGAGCGCGGGCACTCGGGAGGAGGTGGATCGGTTGAAGATCGGACGAACTCTGGCCGCGGTGACGATCGCCGCGAACCTGCAAGCCACGTCGGCCGCGGCGGTGGAGCCGATGCCCGGTCCCGTCGAGGGGACGAAGGTCACGGAATCCTGGGTCCGCATGGTCGCGCGCGACGTCTACTTCTGGGCCTGGCCGATGGCGAACGTGTTCAATCGGCGGAGCGCGTTCCGCTCGCTGCGCGAGACCGGTCGGATGGGCGGCATCGTGCCGGTCGCTCCCGTCAACCGGCTCTCGATGCTCAGCGACTACATCGATCCGGCCGAGCGAGTCGTCGCGTGCCCGAACCAGGACGTCGTCTACGGCGCGGGAGCTCTCGCGCTCGACCTCGACCCGATCGTCGTGCAGGTGCCCGACTTCGGCGAGCGCTTCTGGGTCTATCAGGCCGTCGACGTCCGCACGGACGGCTTCGCCGAGCTCGGCAAGATGTACGGCACGAAGCCCGGCTTCTATCTGCTCGTCGGACCGAGCTGGAAGGGCGACGTCCCGGAGGGGATCACGGCCGTGTTCCGCTCGCCGACCGACACGGGCTTCTTCCTGCCGCGCGTGTTCCGCGAGGACACGCCTGAGGATCTCGAGGCGGTCCAGCAGGTCATCAACGGCATCGACATGTATCCGCTCCGCGAGTTCGACGGCACGATGAAGGAGCGCGACTGGCGGAGCCTGCCGGACCTTCCCGAGCCGCCGTGGGCCGGCGGGCAGGGAGGTGGCGAGTCGAGGTGGGTCGTGCCCGAGAAGTTCTTCGACGAGCTGCCGGCGCTGCTCCGGGACGCGCGGCCGCTGCCCGGCGAGGACGCTCTCTACGGTCAGGTCCTGTTCCTCGCCGCGGTCGCGCGCGCGAGGCCCGATCTCCGCCGCGCGATGATCGACGAAGCGAAGAAGGCCGATGCCGAGGTCGTCGATCCGCTGCTTCAGTTCCAGAGCTGGGGCCTGGAGCTCCCGCACCACTGGAGCACGATTCGCAACGGAGCGGCGTTCGGGACCGACTACTTCACGCGCACGGCGGTCGCGCGCTCGAACATCTTCGTCAACAGAGAGAAGGAGACGAAGTACTTCTATCAGGATCTCGACGAGTCCGGCGCGCGCCTCACCGGAGCGAACGCCTACAGCGTGCGTTTCGAGAAGGGGCAGGTTCCGCCCGTGCGCGGCTTCTGGTCCTTGACGCTCTACGACGAGAACCACTTCTTCGCGCCGAACGCGATCGGGCGGTACTCGGTCGGAACCAAGAGCAAGGCGCTCCAGTACGGCGAAGACGGCTCGTTGACGATCTGGGTGCAGCCCGAGTCGCCGGGCAAGGACAGGGAGAGCAACTGGCTCCCGTCGCCGGCGGGCGCGCCCTTCTCGCTCTACGTGCGCGCCTACTGGCCCGAGCCGGCGATCCTCGATGGCTCGTGGACGCCGCCCCCGGTGCGGAAGGCCGGTGGAGAGCTGGCGAGCTCTCGTACGTCGAGAGTGGACGCGCGGCCGGAGCACGCCCGGGGGATCGAGAGGGGCGGGCCGTTTCCGCTCATGGCGCGCTGAGCATTTCCGCCTTGCCTTAGCGGCACGGCTTGTGCCAATAGATCGTC
>VGTG01000275.1 GCA_016874795.1 Deltaproteobacteria bacterium
CGTACTTGAACAGTACGTCGAGGAGCCCGGAGGGAGAAGCTCGCGAAGATTCGGTGCTATCGGCCGCCGCAGTAGGGATCTGGTGAGAAATGCAGGCTAGCCGAGCGCCTCGATCCCGGGCAGCGTCTTCCCCTCGAGGAACTCGAGCGAAGCCCCGCCGCCGGTCGACACGTGCGTCATCTTCTCCGCGACTCCCGCTCGCACCACCGCCGCGACCGAATCCCCGCCGCCGACGACCGTCTGCGCCTGGCTCGCGGCCATCGCCTCGGCGATCGCCATCGTGCCGGCCGCGAACGCGTCGATCTCGAAGATCCCCATCGGGCCGTTCCAGAGGACCGTCTTCGCGCCCGCGATCGCCGCGGCGAACTGCTTCCGGCTCTCCGGCCCGATGTCGACGCCGAGCCAGCCGTCCGGGATCTCGAGGCCGCACGTCCTCGACGCGGCACTCGCCTCCGGCTTGTCGGCGATCACGTGATCCGAGGGCAGCAACAAGCGCACGCCGCGCTTCTCTGCGTCCGCGATCGCCTGCGCCGCGACGTCGACCTTGTCCGCCTCGACGCGCGACCCGCCCACCGCGACGCCCTTCGCGCGCAGGAACGTGTACGCCATCGCGCCGCCGATCAGGAGCGCGTCGATCCGCGGCAGGAGGTTGTCGATGACGGTGATCTTGTCCGACACCTTCGCGCCGCCGAGGATCGCGACGAACGGCCGCACGGCGCCCTTCAAGAGCCCGCCGAGATGCTGGATCTCGTCGCGCATGAGAAACCCCGCGGCCTTCTCCCGCACGAGCGCCGCGATGCCGGCCGTCGAGGCGTGCGCGCGATGCGCGGTTCCGAACGCGTCGTTCACGTACACGTCCGCGAGAGCCGCGAGCTTCTTGCAGAACTCGGGGTCGTTCTTCTCCTCCTCCGGATGGAAGCGGAGGTTCTCGAGAAGGACGACGTCGCCGTCGTCGAGCGAGGCGACCGCGCTCGACGCGGCGGGACCGATGCAGTCCCCCGCGAGCGGCACCTTCTTCCCGAGGATCTCGGCGAGCCGCGCCGCCGCGGGAGCGAGGCTGTACTTCGGATCCGCCTTGCCCTTCGGTCGCCCGAGGTGCGAAGCGAGAACGACGCGCGCGCCGTGCTCGATGGCGTACCGAAGGGTCGGGAGCGAGCCCTGGATGCGCGAGTCGTCGGTGATCTTCCGCGACTCGTCGAGCGGGACGTTGTAGTCGACGCGGATGAACGTCCGCTTCCCGCGGAGGTCCAGCTCGTCGATGATCTTCATCGCAACGAAGAGGAAGCGGAGACGAGCCCGCTCAGAGGCTCTTCCCGATCATCCCGATGACGTCGACCATCCGGTTCGAGAAGCCCCACTCGTTGTCGTACCACGACAGCACTTTCAGGAAGCGCTTGTCGAGGACGCGCGTCAGCGGCGAGTCGAAGATAGACGACTCGCTCGTGTGGTTGATGTCGATCGAGACGATCGGCTCCGTGCTGTAGGCGAGAATGCCCTTCAGCGGGCCCTCGGCCGCCGCCTTCACCGCTGCGTTCACCTCTTCCGCGGTCACGTCCTTCTTCAGCGTCGCGGTGAGGTCGACGAGGGAGGTATTCGGCGTCGGGACGCGCACCGCCATGCCGTCGAGCTTGCCGTTCAGCTCGGGGAGGACGAGGCCGACCGCCTTCGCGGCGCCGGTCGTCGTCGGGATCATCGAGAGCGCCGCCGCGCGGGCGCGGCGCAGGTCCTCGTGCGGAAGGTCGAGGATCTGCTGGTCGTTCGTGTACGAGTGCACCGTGGTCATCAGGCCGCGCTCGATGCCGAACGAGTCGTTCAGGACCTTCGCGACGGGAGCGAGGCAGTTCGTCGTGCAGGACGCGTTCGAGATGACGTCGTGCTTCGCGGGATCGTACATCCCGTGGTTCACGCCGTAGACGATCGTCAGGTCGACGTCCTTCCCCGGCGCCGAGATCAGGACCTTCTTCGCGCCCGCGGCGATGTGCGCGGCCGCCTTGTCCTTGCTCGTGAAGAGGCCGGTCGACTCGACGACGATGCCGACGCCGAGCTCCTTCCAGGGAAGCTTCGCGGGGTCGCGCTCGGCGGTGACGCGGATGCTCTTCCCGCCGACCTGGAGCCCGTCGCCCGCCGCCTCGACCGACTGGTGCAGCCGGCCGTGGATCGAGTCGTACTTCAACAGGTGCGCGAGGGTCTTCGCGTTGGTGATGTCGTTGACGGCGACGACTTCGATCGCGGGATTGCCGAGCGCCGCACGGAAGACGTTACGTCCGATGCGGCCGAAGCCATTGATTCCCACACGCACGGCCATGGTCGTTCTCCTTCGGGAGGGTGAAATGGGATAGGGGATCGAGCGCGGAAAGGCTCGGGGCGAAACCTACTCGACGGTCCCGGTTTGGACAAGATCGATGCGTTGCCACCGGCGCCCTTCGATTGACCGCAAGGCGAGTGCGCCGTAATGCTAGATGGGGGCGGGGGACGAGTGGGGTCGGGATGATGGAGCATCTCTTCGGTGGGACCGGGTGGGTCGTGCTCGCGGTCCTCTGGATCCTGATCCTCTGCTCGGCCCTTTCCTGGGGGATCACGATTTACAAGCTCGCCCAGCTCCGCCAGGCGCGCCGCCAGTCGGAGCGCTTCGTCGAGATCTTCTGGGAGTCGAAGAGCCTCGGCCAGATCCACACGGCGAGCCTCGAGTATCAGCAGAGCCCCGTCGCGCAGGTCTTCCGCGCGGGCTACCAGGAGCTTCTCCGCTTCACGCGCGCGAAGCGCAGCGAGGAGGAGGGCGAGACGGAGCTCGGCGGCACCGCGAACGTCGAGCGGGCGATGCGCCGCGCGACGAACCAGGAGGTCACGCGGCTCGAGAAGACGCTGACTTTCCTCGCGACCACTGCTGCGACCGCGCCGTTCATCGGCCTCTTCGGGACCGTCTGGGGCATCATGAACGCGTTCCGCGGTTTGTCGACGGCGCAGACGTCGAGCATCCAGGCGGTCGCGCCGGGCATCTCGGAAGCGCTCGTCGCGACGGCGGTCGGTCTCGCGGCGGCGATCCCCGCGGTCGTCGCCTACAACCACTTCAACCGCGAGGTTCAAGTCCTGCACACCGAGATGGAGAACTTCTCCTCGGAGTTCCTGAACATCGCCGAGCGGCACTTCCTCAAGTGAGCGCAGGGACGGACGACGATGGCCTTCGACAGCAAAGGTGGCGGCGGCTCGATGTCGCAGATCAACGTGACGCCGCTCGTCGATGTGATGCTGGTCCTGCTCGTCATCTTCATGGTGACGGCGCCGATGCTCCAGCAGGGTGTCAACGTCGAGCTGCCGCGCGCGGACGTCGGGCCGCTCGAGGGGCGTGACGCGCCCGTCGTCGTGTCGCTGACGCGAGGTGGGGAGATCTTCCTGAACGAGCGAAGTCTCTCTCGCGAGCAGCTCGTGGAGGAGCTCCGCGGCCGGGCGGAGGCGACGCCCGACGAGCCCGTCTACGTGCGCGCCGACGAGAGCTTGCCCTACGGCGAGGTGATCTCGGTGATGGGCGTGATTCGTTCCGCCGGCATCAAGAACGTCGGGATGGTGACCCAGCTTCCGTCGCAAGGCGGCTGAGGGGACGCCGAGAGAGAACCCGGGTGGGAAGAACGGGAGGCGGCCCGGGCAGGGGGCGGTCGCCGATCCTCATCGATCGGAGCGGCGATCGAGGTCTCTACCGTGCGATGCTGCTCTCGATCGCCGCGCACGTGCTGGTGATCCTGGGCGTCCTCGTGTGGGGCGAGCTGGACCTCCGTCCCGACCAGGAGGAGGGAAGCTACGGCGTCGAGCTCGTGGGCGGGCTGCCGCCTTCGCTCGCCGCGGGGCTGCCGAAGCTCTCGAGCGGCGCGCCGCGACCCGAGCCGAAGGAGCCGCCGCCGAAGCCCGTCGCGCCCGAGCCGCCGAAGCCGAAGCCCGAAGAGCCGCGAGCTCGCGCCGAGGAGAAGCCGCCCGAGCGCGAGCCGGCCGAGCCTCCCGACGTGATCCTGCCGGGCGAAGCACGCGCGACGGCGCGTCCGGAGACCACGCCGACTCCGACGCCGAAGCCGACCGCTTCGCCGAGCCCGAAGCCGAGCGCTTCGGTGAAGCCGAGCCCGACCGCGACGGCGAAGCCCAGGCCGACGGCGAGCCCGGCTCCGACCGCGACCGCGAAGCCGGAGCCGACCGCGACCGTCAAGCCGAAGCCGACGGCGCGTCCGACGGCGAAGCCGACCGCGGTGCCGCAGCCGACGAAGAAGCCGGCGCCGAAGCCCACCGAGAAGCCCGCTCCGACTGCGAAGCCGCCGACCGCTCCGCCGGCGGCACCCGCGGGCGAAGCGCCGGTGCCGAACGAGCGTCCCGTGCCGACGCCGCCGACTCGTCTCGCGGGACCGTCACCCGCGTCGGGCGTGCGCGCGGATCAGGCAGCCCCGACCTCGGCGCGCGACGCGCAGATCGCGGACGCGCTCGCGCGCGTGCGCGAGCGCGTGCA
>VGTG01000276.1 GCA_016874795.1 Deltaproteobacteria bacterium
CCGATGCGCACCTTGGGTTCGCATCGTTCCGCGAGCGCGAACGTCAGAGATTAGCGGTCCGCGAAAGCGGGCAGAGCCCGCTGTAGCGGGTCCGGTGCATCGCAGGGTTGGGCGTCACGCGGCAGGGCGGACAGTTCGCTGGCTCGCGCAGTCACTTGCCATTCACCCCGTGCTCGACCTGACGTTGATACTCGGCGCCATCGAAATTCCCAAGCGAGTCAGCGACCCGGCCATCGTGGCCCATTCGCCACTCTTCGAGTCCGCTGATCCGAACTCGCTTACCCGTACCACCAGGCCCAGTGTTAGTGCCTTCGAGGGTCCATTTGTAGATCACCTTGCCCTGTTTCTCGAGGAGATCATCCATGTAGACCTTGAGGTCAGGAAACGCGGTCATAAAGCCTTGCGCAGCCTCGGTGATCGCGCCTCGCCCCGCCGAGGGGGTGCCGCCATTGATAGTTAGCGACCCGCCCGGAGCGAAGAACGCGGCAACGCTAGCTGCATTCCCGCTGCACCAGGCAGCCGTGTATCGGGTAGCAAACTCACGAAGCTTGGTCATTCCGTCTCTTGCCATGAGGTCCTCCTCCCGTAGATTCGCATGACGAGGCAGTGCGTTCGTGACGCCCAACGCCAGCGGTCAGCCGCGCGGGCCGCAGGCCCGCGTCGGCTGCAGCGGTTTGTTAGCCGCGACTCATCGGGCATTGTGCTCCTCGTCCGGGCCACATGCCGGCAGACCAAAGTACTCGGCTGCCGCAGCAGGCACGTAGAAGACAAGAGAACTTGGGCCACGGCTGGCGTCAACGATGCGACCGGCACGACCAGGAGCAATCAGGATGGCGCCGATTCCGTCGGAGTCGCGGGTGGGCACCACTGTCTGCACGTGATCCCCATCGACGATCGCGATCTGATCTGCGACGACGTTCTGAACACGGACGCCCTTCGGTCCAAAACATGCGGCGCTCGCTTCGAGAGACATCTCGAGGTGTTCCAGTGCCGACTGGAGCGCGGCATCGCTGTTGAGTTCGGCCTCTGGCACAGCAGGAAAGTAGCCGATGACTGTGGGACCTGCGACATCGATTTGGCGGGCCTTGGGCGTCGAGGAACTGCTCGTCGTGCATGCGGGGAGGATCACCGATATTGCCAGAGCAGAAACCAGCACTGAGGCGCGGCGCATGACGGCTAACAACTATTGGGCCGCTTCCCGCGCCGGAGACCAGAAGCGGTCGACAGACCTGTCCAATGGGGACCGGCGGTTCAAGACCCTTTGGAATTGATGGCTGGGGTTCCTCGAGCCGGGAATTAGACGGACCTGCGTAATGTAGCGTGGCTGGTCGTCGCGTCGGCAGCTGCCGGGGGCAGGGCGTTGGATCTGTCGAATGTGAGGCTCTTGCTGCGTTCAAACCAGGCAGCCGTCGTACGGATCCTCATCGCGGTGCGCAGCGTAGCTTCATCGTATTACCGACGGCAATGAAGTGGATGCTTCTACCTCGTCTCATTCTTCGGGCTACTCCCCCGAGTCATGAGCTTCGTGGAAAGACTGCCTCCCGTTTCTCACCGCGAACACGGCCCGAGGCGGACGGAGGCGGAAGACGTCGCGCCCGATCCGCCTGCCCGCAGGAGGAAGTCGATGTCCGGCGGACGTTCAGTCAGCTGGATCCCCCGACCGGTGGGGAGGTTCGCGGTCGCATCCGGGACGCGGCGAAAACGCGTTGACACATAGGCAATCTTCGCCTAATCTTCGCCTCATGCTCGGAGCAACGGCGAGGCCCGGCGGGGCCACCTCAGGCCTGGCTTCCGGGCGGGTTTCATCGCTCGATCTGGTCCCCGAGGAGATCCTCGCGTCGCCCATGCGCGGCATGAGCGGCCGGCTCGATCGGCCCGCGGCCGCGCTCGTGCTCGACGGATGGCTCCGCCGCCTGAGCCGCCAGGAGGCGCTCTGTCGCCGCGTGCTCGGAGCGCTCGCGGGGCGCTTTCTCGCGATCCGGGGGTGCCATTCGCTCGGTTTCGCGCGCCTCTCCGACTGGACACGCGAGCGGCTCGGGATGGGCGCGCGCGAGGTGCAGGAGCTCGCACGCGCGGCCGCACGCCTGCACTCGTTGCCGGCGCTCCGCGAGGCGTTCGATCGGGGCGAGCTCTCCTGGGCGAAGATCCGCCTGCTCACGCGCGTCGCCACGGCCGAGAGCGAGCGCGATTGGGCCGTGCTCGCACGCGAGCGGCCGGTGCGGGCGCTCGAGTCGCTGATTCGCGAAGCGCGGCGGGATGAGCGAGACGACCAAGTCGACGAAGACGACCAAGGCGACCAAGGCGACCAAGGCGACCAAGGCGACGAAGACGACCAAGGCGACCAAGGCGACCAAGGCGACGAAGACGACCAAGGCGACGAAGGCGACGAAGGCGACGAAGGCGACCAAGGCGACCAAGGCGACCAAGGCGACGAAGACGACCAAGGCGACGAAGGCGACGAAGGCGACGAAGGCGACCAAGGCGACCAAGGCGACGAAGGCGACGAAGGCGACGAAGACGATGACGACGACACCTGCGACGGCGAGCCGCGAGCGCGCTTCTCGGTTCCGTGCCCGCGACGCGTCGCCGCGTCGTGGAACCGCGCCGTAGAGCTGGCGCGACGCATGGCGGGTGAGCAGCTCCCGGTCTGGCAGGCGGCGGAAGCCATCGCCGCCGAAGCGCTCTCCGCATCCGACTCGGCGCGCCGCGCGGTCGGCGGACCGTGGTCGCCGCCCGACGACCTGTGGCGCGAGCAGGACAGGCTCGACGCGGCGAGGAAGGCAGCTCGCGACGAGGCGCGCGAGCGCGGGCGAGAAGCCGCGTGCGACGCGAAGCGCGTCGGACACGAATGCCTCGACTGGACCGCACTCCGCGAGGCGCTTCCGCTCGACGTCGTGCGGCTCGCCGACGACTGCGAGACGCTCGATCCGTGGGAGCTCGACGCGCGGCTGCGCGACGTCGTCCGCGCACTGCAGCGGATCGACTGGCAGACGGGTCGCCTGCTGCGCATCTTCCACGACATCCGCGATCCGGAGCTGGCGGGCTTCGGCTCGCTCTCGAGCTACGTGCGCGAGCGGCTCGGCTGCTCGACGCGACGCGCGCGCGGGCTCGTCGCGATCGAGCGACGGAGCTGGCGAGCGCCGGCGCTGGGCGAAGCCTACCGCGAAGGGAGGATCTCGTGGGTACGGGCGCTCGCGATCCTGCCTGCGGTACGGGCGACGACCGGTGCCGCGGGTGCGGCCTGGGTGGAGCGCGCACGCGAAGTCACGGTCCGCCGTCTGATGGACGAGGTCGACCATGCTCTCGAGCGGCAGCAGGACGCCGAGGCCGTCTGGCCGCCGGCGCCGGATGCGGACCTTCGTTCCGGCTCCTCCGGCGAAGTCCCGCCCGACGAGGCGGATCCGGACGCCGACGAGCGGCAAATGTGTTCGCATCGCTGCCGGCTCGGGCGCTTTGGCGTGCAGGACGCGATGATCTCGTTCTCCGGGCCCGAGTCGGTCGTCGTCCTCTTGAGGACCGCGATGCGGAGCTTCGAGACGCCCTACCACTTCCGGTGGTCGGGGCTGGAGCGGCTCCTCGCTCACGTGCGCGCGGAGTGGCAAGGACGGCCGCGCCACCACGATCCGATCTTCGACCGCGACGGTTGGCGATGCTCGGTGCCGGCCTGCAGCTCGCGGAAGAACCTGCACGACCACCACGTGCTGTTCCGCTCGCGCGGCGGCGCCAACGACCTCGGGAACCGCACCACGGTTTGTGCTTGGCACCATCTGCGCGGCATCCACGAAGGGCGGATCCGCGCGTTCGGCCGCGCACCGCGCGAGATCGTCTGGGAGGTCGGACGGCAGGCGAGCGGGGCGCCCCTGTTCCGGACGTTCGGGGATCGCTATCTCGCCGCACCCGGCTGACTCGAGCTTCGCTCGGCGAACCCGGTCACCAGCTTAGAGCGATCCCTGCGGCACCGCCGGCGAGGACGAGCCACGCGGAGTTGACGCCGAAGCGCAGCAGGAGCACCGCGCTCGCGAGCGCGAGGACGAGCGTCGGGAGGTCGACCACCGCCGCACGCCCGAGCTGCCACGTCACGACGACGATCAGCCCGAGGGAAGCGACGTTCACGCCGTCGAGAAACGCTCCCGCCGTCGGCGAGCGGCGGAGCCGCGGCACGAGTGGACCGCTCGCCGCGACGAAAACGAACGCTGGGAGGAAGATCCCGACCGTCGCGACGACCGCCCCGGGAGCGCCTCCGAGCACGTAGCCGACGAAGGTCGCCGTCGTGAACACGGGGCCGGGCGTCACCTGTCCGACGGCGACCGCGTCGAGGAGCTGTCCCTCCGTCAGCCAGCCGAGCCTCTCGACGAGCTCGGCGCGGAGGAAGGCGAGGAGCACGTAGCCGCTGCCGAAGAGCACGGAGCCGATCTTGAGGAACGAGAG
>VGTG01000277.1 GCA_016874795.1 Deltaproteobacteria bacterium
GAGGTCGTCGACCGAAACCTCGGGCTCGGACGGCTTCCCGAAGCCGAGCGTGAACGTGCGGTGCGCCACGACCTTCGCGCCCGACTCGCGCACGATCCGACCCGTTCCGCCGAAATGGTCGCCGTGCGAGTGCGTCACGATGACCGTGTGGATGTCCTTCACCCGGAGGCCGGCCTGCCCGAGCCGCTGCCCGAGCGCCGCGAACGAAGCCGGCGTCGGAAGGCCGGGATCGATGACGGCCGCGCCGTGATCGTCGACCAGCGCGTAGCAGTTCACGTGGCCGAGCCCCGGCAGCGAGATCGGAAGCTGCATCCGGAGGACGTTCTTCGCGACTTCCTCGACCTCGGTCCGGGCCGGCTCCTGCTCCTGTCTCGCCGCCATCTTCTCGCCCGACGTCAACCGCAGCAGAGCGTGTAGTGCGGCCGGCGCTGGAACGGCTTCTGGCACCCCATCACCACCGCCGCCTGACCGATCACCTGCGCGACGCAGTAGCGGTTGCCGTTCTCCTGGCAGTACGCGTAGCCATCCTTGGCCGTTCCGATCCAATCTTCGAGCTTGCACTCGACCTTGGGCGCCTGTGGCTCGGGCCGAAGCCCCGGCAGGTCCTCCAGGTCGACGACCGACTCCGCCGGACACGCGCCCGCTTCGGTGACCGTCAAGTAATCACCGACCCAGAACGAGCTCTGCTGGCAGAGGATCTTTTCGGCTCGTGCCGTGCTCGAGCCGAGAAGGAGCCCGAGCACGGCCAGGGAAAGGACGACGAAGGATCGCGTCACGCGTTCGGCCGATCACCCTTCGCGGCGGCCGCGGCCATCTTCGCGAGACGCTCGATCAGGCCCATCTTCTCCTGACCGACCTGCACGTCGAGCTTCTTCGCGATCTCCTCCGGTGTCCAGCGTCCGTCCTTGAACATCGCGCGGAGCTCTGCCGGCTGGTTCCAGACGGCGATCTTGCCGCCGGAGACCGTGTAGACCTGGCCCGTCACGTGACGCGCCTGGTCGCTCAGGAGGTAGACGACCATCGGCGCGATGTCCTCGGCCTCGCCGATGCCCTCGATTTCCATCGGGACGTTCGCGCTCATGCGCGTCTTCGCGACCGGCGCGATGCAGTTCGCCGTGACGCCGTACTTGTACATGCCCGCCGCGGCGGAGCGGACGAGGGAGACGATGCCGCCCTTCGCGGCGCTGTAGTTCGCCTGCGCGACGGAGCCCGCGTACGCGCCCGAGGTGAAGCCGACCAGCGTGCCGCTGCCCTGCTTCCGCATCGCGGCCGCGGCCGCGCGGAACACGGTGAAAGTGCCCTTCAGGTGCGTCGCGATGACGGGATCCCAGTCCTCCTCGCCGAGATTGAAGAGCATGCGCTCGCGCAGGATGCCCGCGACGCAGACGACGCCGTCGATCTTCCCGAAGCGATCGATCGCCGACTGCACGATGCTCGCTCCGCCCGCCATCTCGGCGACCGAGCTCGCATTGGCGACGGCTTCTCCGCCCGCCGACTGGATCTCCTTGACGACGGACTCGGCGACCTCGCTGGTCGGCTCGTTCCCGTCCATCGAAACGCCATAGTCGTTCACGACGACCTTGGCGCCTTCTGCGGCACAGGCCACGGCGATGGCGCGGCCGATGCCGCGGCCGGCGCCGGTCACGGCGATCGCTTTCCCTTCGAGAAATCCACTCATGTCCGAGAGCCTCCTGATGGTGTTCTCGGGACCGTATCGAAGGAAGGGACGCTCCGAAAGTCGCCGTCTCCCGCGCTACTTGTCGACGTAGCCGAGCGCCTCGAGCGCCTTCCGTGTACGCCCGTCGAGCGTCTCGAGGTCGACCTCGTCGCCGCCGCCGGTGCGGCTCCGCTCCTGCGCCTGCTGCTGCTTCGCGACCCACGCAGCGAGAGCGACCTTCATCTTCTCCGTGACGTCCGGGTGCGCTTCGGCGACGTTGTTCGTCTCGCCGGGATCGGCGACGACGTCGTAGAGCTGGAACTCCGGACCGAACTTTTCGCGCGACCTCGCCGTCCGGAGGTGCACGAGCTTCCAGCGGCCGTGCCGCACCGCGAGCTGCGGCGGGACGTCGTAGCCCGACTGCAGGAAGACCCACTCCGGACCACCGCTCCCGTCCGCCGACTCGATCATCGGGACGAGGCTCGTTCCTTCGAGATCCGCGGGCGGCTCGACGTCGAGCAGTTCGAGGAGCGTCGGCATCAGGTCGACGAGACCGACCGGAGACGTGACGACGCGGCCCGCGGGCAGCCGATCGCGCCACGCGAGGATCAGGGGAACGCCCGCCGTCGGCTGATACGGACCGTGGCCGTGCTCGAGATAGAGCTCGTGCTCGCCGAGGCTCTCGCCATGGTCCGCGGTGAGGACGACGAGCGTGCTCGCCGCGAGGCGGCGCTTCTCGAGCTCGCCGAAGAGCCGCGCGAGCTGGTCGTCGAGGTTCCGGATCTCGCGGTCGTACTGGCTCCGGTAGAAGCCGAGGTCCGTCGAGAACTGCTTCTCGCCCGGCGCGTTCTGGCGCTGGTAGCCGGGGATGAGGCTCGGCGCGACGGGCTGCTTCTCGTACTCGCCCGCGAAGAGATCCGCGTAGCGCTCCGGCGGCTGATACGGACCGTGCGGGTCGATGTAGTGCAGCCAGAGGAAGAACGGCTGGTCGGTCTGGAGCTGGTCGAGCAGGGTCAGCGCCTGATCGGTGACGATCGTCGCGTTCGTGTACCGCTTGATCTGGTTGTTCGCGACGTTCTGCTTGCGTCCGGCCTTCGCGTCACGGTCGAGCCCTTCCTTCCACGACTCGACGAAGAGATCGAAGCCCTGGTCGTAGCGGAACCGCTCGCTCAGATTCGCATTGGCGACGACCGCGCCCGTCTTGAAGCCCGCGGCGGCGAGCGCCTCCCCGAGCGTCACGTTCCCCTCCGGCAGCGGCCGGCGCGGGAAGAGCTGGACGCCGTTGCTCGCGGGGTACTTGCCCGTCAGCATCGAGGCCATCTCCGGCCACGTCTTCGGCCACTGCACGGTCGCGTCGGCGAAGCGGACGCCGCGTGCCGCGAGCGCATCGATCGTCGGGCTCGTGTCGAGACGGTAGCCGTAGACGCCGAGTCGATCCGCGCGAAGCGTATCGACGGTGATCAAGAGGAGATTCGAGGGCGTGGTGCCGCGCTGCTTCTTTCCTGCCGCGGGCTCGGACGCCGCGACGGAGGCGCTCGGCGACGGCGACGGCGATTCGATCGTCGGAGGCGCGTCGCTCGCTTCCGCGGACGCGCGCACCCACAGGCTCTGCCCGTCGGCGCTTCCTCCGATGCGGAAGCCGAGCTCCGGGTGCGCGCCGAGCTCCTCGTGCAGACGATCGCGGTCCGCGACGAGGACCGCGTCGAGCGAGACGAGCTGGTCCGCTTGTCGCAGCGCACCGAGGCCGCCCGCGACCCGGATGGTCGGACGATCGCCGTACCACGCCGGTCCGGGACCGCGCGCCGCGACGACGTCGCCAGGTGACGTGAGCGAGCCGAGAGTCGAGAAGCGCGCGGGTACCGGGTGCTCGCCGATCGGCTGGAGGCCCGAGACGGCGAGCTTCGGCGAGAGGACGAGAGCGATCACCGCGGCGCCGACCGCGGCGCGCGGCACGAGCCCTCCGAGAAGACCCGGCAAGCGGCTCTGCAACGCGACTGCGGCTCCGACGACCAACACGAGCATCACCGGAGTGTACGACGTGTAGAACCGCACCTCGTGGTGCATCAAGGATAGCAGCAGGAAGCGCGACAGGAAGCTCGCGAGAACGAAGAGCCACACGAGCCGCGCGGTCGTCGAGCGGAGCAGCAGCCCCGCGACGAGGCACGCCGCTCCGAGCCAGAAGCGTCCGCTTCCGAAGAGCGCGCTCCGGTGCTCGACCACCCATGCCCCTCCTTCGACGAACTTCCAGAGCACGCGGCCGTAGTTCGCGAAGAGCAGCCCCCACACGTCGACCGGCGCCGAGGAGCCGTAGACGTCTCCCGCCACCACACCCTTCAGGATGTTGCGATCGACCGACGTCGAGCCGAGGAGCGAGCCGAACGAGACCAGGTTTCGCCCGAACCACGGCAGCGTCGGCACGAGGAAGCCGATCGCTACGAACGAGAGCGTCGCGAAGCGACGCGTCGGTCGCGCGACGACGAGCACGAGAGCCGCGGCCGGCGTGATCGCGAGGAGGTCGTAGCGCTGCAGGAACGAGAGCCCGAGGCAGGCTCCCAGGACGAGGGCCGCGGGCCGGCTCTCCGGCCGA
>VGTG01000278.1 GCA_016874795.1 Deltaproteobacteria bacterium
GACCTGCCGAACACGTACATGTCGTCGCACTGCTCGACGTCGATCGACCGGTACGTCGACGACCTCTTCGAGCTGTTCCAGGAGAACGTGCGCCGCTACGCCGCGGGCGAGCCGCTCCGGAACGCGATCGACATGAACGCCCTCGGCTACGCGAAGGCGTGAGGTGAGGCACTCCACCTCGCTCCGGCAGACGATGAGCGAGCGCCAGCGGGAGAGCCTGGAGGGGTGGTGATGAAGGGCGCGTCCTGGAGCCGATCAGCGGTGGCGAAGCGCGTCCTTCTCGTCTTCGTCGTGCTGCTCGGTACCGGGCTCGCGCTCCGCTGGCTGCGGCCGCCTGCACGCACGCCGTACATCGGCGGTCCGATCCTCACGATGGATCCGCAGGACCGCGTGGTCGAGGCGCTCGCGGTCGAGGGCGAGCGCATCGCCGCGGTCGGTGATGCGCCCGAGCTGCGCGCCTGGGCGGCGCAGAACGGCGCGCGCACCGTAGACCTCGGCGGGCACGCTCTGCTGCCGGGCTTCGTCGACGCACATGGTCACTACCCGGGCGCCGGTCTCGACGCGGTGGCAGCCGTCCTGAGCCCACCGCCGATCGGCGCCGTCACGAGCATCGCCGGCCTGCAGGCGGCGCTGCAGACTCGCGTCGAGGAGACCAGCGAGGGCGACTGGGTCGCGGGCTTCGGCTACGACGACACCCTGCTCGCGGAGCGCCGCCATCCGACGCGTGCCGACCTCGACGCCGTGTCCACACGTCACCCGGTCGCCGCGATCCACGTGTCCGGGCACCTCGCGGCGGTCAACTCGGCCGGGCTCGCGAAGCTCGGCATCGACGACAGTTCACCGGACCCGGAAGGCGGGCGCATTCGGCGCGGCGCCGACGGCCACCCGGACGGCGTGCTCGAGGAGACGGCGGCGGAGCAGGCGGTGCTGCTGCTCGCAAATCCCGGGGTGCTCGACGGGCTGCGCATCGTGCGACGCGCGAACGAGCTCTACCTCGCAGCGGGTGTCACGACGGCCCAGGTCGGGCTCGCCACGCCGGATCAGCTGTCGAGCCTGCCCCGGCTCGCGCGCATCGGCCTCGTGCCGCTTCGGCTCGTGTTGTGGCCGTCGCAAGAAGCGAGCGAGACGATTCTGGACCGCGGACCCGAGCCGACGAGTGACGATCCCTGGCTGCGCGTCGGCGCCGTCAAGCTCGTCGCCGACGGCTCGCTGCAGGGCTACACCGGATACCTTTCGCAGCCCTACTTCGTGCCGCCGGTCGACGACCTGTCGTACCGCGGCTATCCGCGCTTCCCGCGCGAGGACCTCGTGCGCACGGTGGAGCGCGTGCACCGCGCGGGGCTGCAAGTCGCCATTCACGGCAACGGCGACGCCGCGATCGACGACATCCTCGACGCGTTGGAGGCGGCGCAGCGCGCGGCGCCGCGCGCCGACGCGCGCCCGGTGATCGTGCACGCGCAGACCGCGCGCGAGGACCAGCTCGACCGCATGGCTGCGCTCGGCGCGATCCCGAGCTTCTTCGTCCTCCACACCTGGTATTGGGGCGACCGGCATTACGAGCGCTTCCTTGGTCCGGAGCGCGCGTCGCGCATCTCGCCCGCGGGCAGCGCGGCACGGCGCGGCATCCCGTTCACGTTGCACGCCGACACGCCGGTCGTGCCGATGGAACCGCTGCGGATCGTGTGGAGTGCGGTGAACCGGCGCACGACCGGCGGTCGTGTGCTCGGTCCCGAGCAGAGCGTGACACCGCTGCAGGCGCTGCGCGCGATCACCATCGACGCCGCGCGACAGCAGTTCCTCGAGAACGACCGCGGCTCGCTCGAGCCCGGCAAGCTCGCCGACCTCGTCGTCCTCGACCGCTCGCCGCTCGACGATCCCGAGGGCATCGACCGGCTCCGCGTCCTCGAGACCGTCGTCGGCGGCGAAACCGCCTATCGTACCGACTGACCTCCGCTCCGGCTGAGACCCAAGCTCAACGCGGGGCGAGCCGGAAGAACCAGGTCGTCTCGAGGTCCGACTCGTCGCCGCAGGAGCACGGGTACTTCCGGACCGACCCGTAGCCTGCGGATTCACTCCGGGCTCGACTCGGCACGCACCGGGTCGGCTCCGTCCGTCAGGCCCGTCTCGCGGAGAGTGATGCTGAGCCGTCCGGGCGGAAGCCCGAGCCCGTCCGGCGCCGTGTCCGGAAACAGCTTCGTCACGCCGTGGAAGATGCGGCGGTTCGGTCCTCCGAAGACGAGGAGGTCGCCGCTTCGCATCTCGACGTCGACGAAGGGCCCGGAGCGCCGATCGACGCCCGCCATCCGGAAGACGCAGGCGTCGCCGAGGCTCAGCGTCACGACGGGCGCTTCGGAGGGCTCCTCGCCGTCCTGATGGAGGCCGAGGCGCGCTTCGGGTGCATACAGGTTGACGATCGCGGCGTCGGGCGCGTAGGCGCGCGCCGTGTCGCTCTCGCCATACGCCGCGACGACGGCCGCACGTCCGAGCGAGGCGAGATCGTCGGGCATCGGCTTCACCGGCGCGCCGTCCGTGTCGTCCGCCGTCCGCGAGTACAGGTACGGCCGCCAGTGCCATCCGAGGCAGACGGACTGCACGCTCATCGCATGTCCCGTCGGCATCCGCGGATGACGCAAACCGGCCGGCGGCAACGCCCAGCGACGGAACTCCGCGACGAGAGCGCGCTGCGCCTCGTCGTCGAGCCACGCCGTCACCAGGACGACGCCCGGGAGCAGGACGCGCCGCTCCGTCCGTCGCGGCGCCGCGGCGATCGCCAGACCGAGCTGTCCCGAAGCCCGGGCGCGGGCCGGCGGAAGCGTCGTCGGAATGCCGGCTTGCGGCTTCCGGGCGGTCCACGGGCGGGAAGTGGATCCCACGTGGTCATGCTCGCCTTCGCCCGCTCGCGCCGCAACGGCGGCCGTGGCGGAAATCGGACGCCGAAACTCGACGGCTCACGGGCGGAACATCGATTGCATCGGCTTGGTGCAGCTCGGCATGTTCGGGGCTCGGGCTCTCGGGTGAAGAGGAGGGACGTGATGGGAAGAAGGACTCTGGCTCTCTGCGTTGCCGTCATCGTCGCGGCGTCGATTTCACGGCAAGCGCAGGCGCAGGCCCCCTCCCATCCGGTCCTTTTCGTCACACAGATGCCGGTCGGTGGCTTTACCTCGCTGACGAGCACCTTCGGCAACCACCTCGCGACGATGGAGTCGGCGCCGCGCGGCGGCGACCTCGTGATCCGCTATCCGAACGGATCGCTGCGCTTCCTCACCGCCGAAGCGGGCTACGGCAGCTCCGGGATGCAAGGCGCCAACGCGATCGCCGTGCGCGAGCCGTGCGTGCACTGGAGCGGCGACAAGGCGCTCTTCGCGATGATCGTCGGTGCGCCGACGCAGCAGTACCAGATCAAGACGTTCTACTGGCAGGTCTACGAGGTGGAGGGTCTCGGCGTCGGCGAAACGGCGACGATCCGCAAGATCGCCGGCCAGCCGGCGACCTTCAACAACGTCTCGCCGATCTACGCGACCGACGGGAAGATCCTCTTCACGTCCGACCGGCCGCCGAGCGGCGCCTCGCACCACTACCCGCAGCGCGACGAGTACGAGTCCGCGTTCACCGTCGCGGGCATCTACTCGCTCGACGAGTCGAGCGGCGAGCTGACGCTCCTGCAGCACTCGCCGAGCGGCAGCTTCTCGCTCTCGCTCGACTCCTTCGGACGCGTGATCTTCACGAAATGGGACCACCTGCAGCGCGACCAGCAGGGCGACGCTCCCTCGACCGCGGCCACGTACAAGTCGTTCACGTGGGCGAGCGAGGCGGCCGACGCGGCGAAGACGACGACGCTCGCCGGAGCGGAGGTCTTCCCGGAGCCGCGCACGCAGGGCGACCCGGCGTACTCTTCGGCTCTTGCGACGCACCGGTTCAACCACTTCTTCCCGTGGGAGATCAATCAGGACGGCACGGCGGAGGAGACTCTGAACCACGTCGGGCGGCACGAGCTCGGCGGCAGCTACACGGACGGCAGCTTCGTCGCCGACGGGAACCTGACGTACTACGTCAATCCCAATCTGCACGCGAACGAGCTCTACCTCCGCGGCGACGGCGGGCTTTTCCACCTGCGCGAGGACCCCGTGCATCCCGGCGAGTTCCTCGGCGTCCACGCGCCGGAGTTCAGCACGTCGACCGGCGGCGTTCTCCTGCG
>VGTG01000279.1 GCA_016874795.1 Deltaproteobacteria bacterium
GGCGCGCGGCCGAGCGCGAGCGAGCGGGGAGAGGAGGCTCCGCGCGGCTTTGCCGCGTGGAGGAGAGGGGCGGCGTTCGTCTCCGCGCGCGCAAGCGCGCGGCCGAGCGCGAGCGAGCGGGGAGAGGAGGCTCCGCGCGGCTTTGCCGCGTGGAGGAGAGGGGCGGCGCCCCTCTCGTTCGATTGACGGCATGAGCGAAGCGCGCGAGCTGATCGCCGAGTCGATCGAGCGTCTCTTCGCGGCGCAGGTCGACCACGAGCTCCTCGTCGCGTCGGAGCGCGGCGAGTGGCCGAAGGCTCTCTGGGAAGCGGTCGAGTCCGCCGGCCTCACGCGCGCGCTCCTCTCGGACGAGAACGGCGGCGCGGGCGGCGACTGGCTCGACGTCTTCGAGATCGCGCGTGCCGCGGGCCGGCACGCGGTTCCGCTGCCGCTCGTGGAGACGGTGCTCGCGACCTGGCTTCTCGAGCAAGCGGGCCTCGACGTTCCCGACGGACCGCTCGGGCTCCTTCCCGATCTCGCGCCGATGCCGGCTCCGGCGTTCGAGCTCGACATCGCGAAGGAGCTCGTGCCGGACGCGGCCCCGTCGCTCGTCGAATCCTCGCTCCGATTCGAGCGCATTCCTTGGGGACGGCACGTGCGCCACGTCGTCGCGACGGCTCCCGCAGGCGACCGCGCGCGCGTCGTCTGCGTGGACGTCTCCGCGGCCGAGGCGCGCGTCCTGGAGGGAAGGAACCTCGCGCTCGAGCCGCGCGACTCTCTCGAGCTGGCCACGACGACGCCGCTCGCCGGCGCCGCCGACACGGAGCTCCCCGCGCGCATCGTCACGCTCTACGGCGCGATGCTCCGCGCCGGCCAGATGAGCGGCGCGCTCGCGCGCATCCTCGATCAGGCCGTGCGCTACGCGGGCGAGCGCGTGCAGTTCGGCCGGCCGATCGGCTCGTTCCAGATCATCCAGCAGGAGCTCGCCCGGCTCGCGGGACAGGTCGCCGAGACGACGACCGCCGCCGAGGTCGCATTCCGCGCCGCGGCGGAGGCGAAGCCCGGGTTCCATGGACGAGCCGGCGAGCCCGGCGACCCGACGTTCGAGATCGCCTGCGCGAAGGCCGTCGCGGGCGACGCGGCCGAGCTCGGGCCGCGCATCGCGCATCAGGTGCACGGCGCGATCGGCTTCACCTACGAGCACACGCTGCACTTCTCGACGCGCCGGCTCTGGGCGTGGCGCGCCGAGTTCGGGACCGCGGAGGAATGGGCCGAGGAGCTCGGCACCGCGGCGCTCGCAGGCGGCGCCGAAGCGCTCTGGCCGCTCGTCACGTCTCGTTGAACCGAGATAGGAATCGCGAAAGGAGAGCCGCATGGCCTCGCAAGCATCGGCCGCAGAGTTGACGCTTCATCCTGGCACGTGGGCGGCTCGCGCACCGGACAAGCCGGCCGTGATCCTCGGCGATTCCGGCGGGATCGTCACGTACGCCGAGCTCGAAGCGACGGCGAACCGGCTGTCGCGCCTGTTCCGCTCGATCGGGCTTCGTGCCGGCGACCACGTCGCGTTCTGCCTCGAGAACCGCGCGGAGTATCTGCCGATACTCTGGGGCGCGCACTACGCGGGCCTCTACTACACCGCGATCAGCTCGCGGCTCACGGCGGACGAGCTCGGATACATCATCGAGGACAGCGGCAGCCGCGCGTTTTTGACGAGCCCGTCCAGGGCCGATCAGGTCGCGAAGCTCGGCGATCGGCTCGACCGCCTCGACCTCCGCCTCTCGGTCGGCGGCGACGTCCCGGGCTTCGAGTCGTTCGAGAAGGCGATCGCCTCGCAGTCTTCGGAGCCTCTCGAAGACCCCACCGAGGGGCTGCCGATGCTCTACTCCTCGGGCACGACCGGCCGTCCGAAGGGCGTCAAGCCGCCGATGCCGCAGGCGCCGCTCGGGACGGGCGAGGCGCTGACGCAGCTCATCGGCGGCCTCTTCGGCGCGAACGACTCGTCCGTCTATCTCTCGCCGGCGCCCCTCTATCACGCGGCGCCGCTCCGCTACTGCACGCAGTTCCTCCGGCTGGGCGGGACCGTCGTCGTGATGGAGCACTTCGACGCGGAGGAGGCGCTGCGGCTGATCGAGAAGTACCGCGTCACGCACAGCCAGTGGGTGCCGACGATGTTCGTCCGCATGCTGAAGCTGCCCGAGGACGTGCGGCGTCGCTTCGACGTCTCGAGCCTGACGCATGCGATCCACGCCGCGGCGCCCTGCCCGATCCCCGTGAAGGAGCAGATGATCGAGTGGTGGGGACCGATCCTGCACGAGTACTACGCCGGCACCGAGGGGAACGGCTTCGTCTACTGCAACTCCGAGATGTGGCTCGCGCACCGCGGCACGGTCGGGAAGGCCGTGCTTTCGGAGGTCCACATCGTCGACGACGAGGGCCACGAGGTCCCGACCGGGCAGGAGGGCGGCGTCTACTTCGCGGGAAGCGGCGTGCAGGAGTTCGAGTACCACAACGACCCCGCGAAGACGGCGGCGGCGCGCCTCGCGAACGGCTGGAGCACGCTCGGCGACATCGGCCGGCTCGACGAGGACGGCTTCCTGTACTTGACGGACCGGAAGGCGAACATGATCATCTCCGGCGGCGTGAACATCTATCCGCAGGAAGCGGAGAACGTGCTCACGATGCACCCGAAGGTCCAGGACGTCGCCGTGATCGGCGTCCCGAACGAGGACTTCGGCGAGGAGGTGAAAGCGGTCGTGCAGCCGGTCGACCTGGCCGAAGCGGGGTCCGACCTCGAGCGCGAGCTGATCGCCTTCTGCCGCGAGCACCTCGCCGACGTGAAGTGCCCGCGCTCGATCGACTTCCGCGCGGAGCTGCCGCGGCACCCGACCGGCAAGCTCTACAAGCGGCTCCTGAAGGACGAGTACTGGAAGGGGCACTCCTCGCGGATCCTGTAGAGCGAGGGGGCGCCTGTAACGCCGGACGAATCGCGCTAGCCTGCATTTCTCACCAGATCACGTCGCGAGGCGGTCGAGAGTGCCGAAGATTCGCGAGCCTCGGACCGGAGGGCGACGCAGGCGTACTTGAACAGTACGTCGAGGAGCCCGGAGGGAGAAGCTCGCGAAGATTCGGTGCTATCGGCCGCCGCAGTAGGGATCTGGTGAGAAATGCAGGCTAGCATCGGCTCGTGCGCAATCGCGACATCGCCGCGGCGCGCGCCTTCCACGACGCCACGAAGCACTCGCTCGAGAGCGTGCGTCGCGACGTGCACTCGCTCGACTGGGACAACCAGCCGCGGCCGTTCAAGGTCTACCCGGACCTCGAGCCGATCGTCCTGCCGCACGAGTTCGAGACCTCGCCGGTGCCGGTGCTCGAGGCCCTCGCGGATCCGGGCGACACGGAAACGGGGACGGGGCCGCGAGACGCCGCGCTCGACCTCGCGACGCTCGCGCATCTCCTCTACTTCACCGCGGGCATCACGAAGCGGCGCACCTATCCCGGCGGCGAGGCCTACTTCCGCGCGGCCGCGTGCACCGGAAACCTACACCACATCGATCTGTACGTGATCTGCGCGGATCTGCCGGGTCTCGAGGCCGGCGTCTACCAGTTCGGTCCGCACGACGGCTCGCTCCATCGCCTGCGTGCGGGCGACCATCGCGCCGTCGTCGTCGAGGCGACCGCGGGCGAGCCGCAGGTCGCGGACGCGCCCGTCGTGCTCGCGTTCGCGACGACGTTCTGGCGAAACGCGTGGAAGTATCGGACGCGCGCCTATCGCCACGCCTTCTGGGACAGTGGCACGCTTCTCTCGAACCTCCTCGCGATCGCGGCGGCCCGGCGCCTGGCGGCACGGATCGTTCTCGGATTCGTCGACGAGACGCTCGAACGGCTCCTCGATCTCGACGGCGCGCGCGAGGCGACGCTCGGGCTCGTCGCCCTCGGACGCGACGCGCCGCCGGCGGCGGCGCACGCACCAGACGTCACGCGCCTGGGCCTCGCGACGCTGCCTTTGTCGCGAAGCGAGGTCGACTATCCGGGAATCCGCGAGGCGCACGTCGCCGGGAACCTCGAGAGCGCCGACGACGTGCGCGACTGGCGGCAGCCGCTGTCCTCCGCCGAGGGCGGAGCGCAGACGCCCGTGCCTCTTCCCGACTCGCTCGAAGGGCCGCGCGAAGCGGTCGAGCAGGTGATCCTCCGGCGCGGCTCGGCTCGCTCGTT
>VGTG01000280.1 GCA_016874795.1 Deltaproteobacteria bacterium
GACCTTCGCGATCCTGCATTCGACGCGAGCGGCGCTCGCGGTCGCCCCCATCGTGTGGGCGCTCGGCAAGGCTCTCGCGATCCCGACGCGCGTGCTCATCTGGCTCGCGAACGTGCTCCTTCCCGGGAAGGGTCTCGCTCAGGGGCCGTTCTATCACGCGGAGGAGATCCGCTCGATGGCGGAGGTGGCGCAGCAGGAGGGCGGACTCGCCGAGAACGAGAAGGACCTGATCCATTCGGTGCTACGCTTCCGCGACTCGGTCGTGCGCGAGGTGATGGTGCCGCGTCCCGACATCGTCTCTGCGCCCGTCGGCGCGACGCTCGGTACGATCCAGGACCTCGTCGTGCGCCACGGCTTCTCGCGCATTCCGGTCTTCCGCGACGATCTCGATCGCATCGAGGGGATCGCGTACGCCAAGGACGTGCTGAAGGCGCTGCGGCGCGGCGAGCACGACAGGCTCGTCAACGAGATCCTTCGGCCTGCGCATTTCGTGCCCGAGCCGAAGCCCGTGAGCGAGCTCTTGCGAGAGATGCAGAGCGACCGCTTCCACATGGCGCTCGTGACGGACGAGTACGGATCCGTCTCGGGGCTCGTGACGCTCGAGGACCTCCTCGAGGAGCTCGTCGGCGACATCGTCGACGAGTACGACCGCGAGGAACCGCAGATGCAGCTCGTCTCGGAAGAAAGCTACCGAGTCAGCGGTCGCCTCTCGATCAACGACCTGAACGAGATGCTCGACCTCGATCTCCCGCGCGAGCAATGGGACACGGTCGGCGGCTTGCTGCTCGGCACGCTCGGCGCGATCCCGCACGAAGGCGAGGAAGTCGTCGTCGACGGGCTCCGCTTCCAGGCGGAGCGCGTGCAAGGTCGTCGCATCGCGAGCGTGCTCATCACGCGTGTTACCGAAGGCGAGGCTGCGTCCGAGACTTCGGACACCGCGTCCTGAGCACCGCAATTCTACCCACGACTCACGCTTCTTCGCGCTGTTCTCCGCGACGACGAGCGCGAAGCGTCTTCCGGGCGCGGACGGACAGCTCGTCTGCAAGCCCGCCGCGGGAAGCGTGCCGCTCCTCGAGGACGGCTAGCCTGCATTTCTCACCAGATCCCTACTGCGGCGGCCGATAGCACCGAATCTTCGCGAGCTTCTCCCTCCGGGCTCCTCGACGTACTGTTCAAGTACGCCTGCGTCGCCCTCCGGTCCGAGGCTCGCGAATCTTCGGCACTCTCGACCGCCTCGCGACGTGATCTGGTGAGAAATGCAGGCTAGGGTGGGTGAGGCGCGCGGGAACGGCGTGCCTCACCGGCTCTCACTTCACCGGATCGTCGGCGACGCGAGCGTACCGGCGAGCGTCCAGGTTGCCGGCTGTCCCGGCGGCCGCTTCGGAAGGAGATTCATCGCGACCTTGAGGCCGGGCCGCGCGTTCGGCGCGACCTCGACGCGGAGCTGCAGGTTCAGGACGCTCTGCTGCGGCGGCTCGCGGATCAGGACGTCACCGCGGGCTCCGAGCGAGACCTCCTCGCCGGAGGCATCGAGCTCGGTCACCTGCAGTCGGACGCCCTGGATGCCGCCGTCGGCGCGCACCTCGGGGAAGCGGAGATCGGGGACGACGATGCCGCGGACGTTCAGCTTCTCGATCGACAGGTCCTTCACCTGCAGCGACAGCTTTCCCTCCGAGCTTCGCGTCGTACGCCCGTCTCCAGCGATCTCGAGGTCGAAGGAGGCGCGTCCTCCGATCTGGCCGGGCGGCGGGAGGAAGCGTCGCGCGGCCGCCGCGAGGTCGACGTCGTCCACGGAGATCTGGCTCGTCACGCGCCCGCTTCGGGTCGTCGCCGAGCCCGAGAACCTTCCGTCGTACGCTTCGCCCTCGAACGTCGCGACGTCGAAGCGCCCGAGCAGCACGCCGAGGAGCGGCGTCCGCAGCGTGATCGACGGGATCTCGACGGCGAGGCCGGGGTCCTCGCGCGGCGCGATGCGGACGTCCGAGAGCTGGTAGCCGTTCGGGAACGCGAAGGACACGTCGGCGAGCTCGATCTGGACGGGCGCGGCGGCGGTCGCCTCGTCGATCGCGCGCCGTGCGATCAGGTCGTGCGGCAGGCTGTAGACGAGCGCGACCAGGAAGACCGCGAAGGTGAACGCCGCGTAGCCGAGCACGCCGCGCCACGGAGCGAGCCAGCGCGTCACTCCGCCGAGAGCGATGGGGGTCGCGGCCGTTCTCATCTCTCCGTCGCTTCTCCGTCGCTCGCGAAGCAGACGCGGCTAGCGCGGGCTCAGCCGCGCCACGACGAGGGTCGTGTCGATCAGCTCGGGATTCTTGTACTCGCGCTTGAAGGCGGCCCGAGCGAGCTGCAGCGGCGGATCGCGGTATTCGATCGCGTAGAGGAGCTCCAGGAGATCGCGCAGCGGCACGCCCTCGAGGCGCATGTCGACCGTCTCTTCCTCCACGCGGTCGCTCACCTGACGCGTGGCGGGGTTCATCGAGACGATGCGCTCACGTCCGACGATCGGCACCGTGATCGACTCGAGCTGGGCGAAGAGCGAGCCGCCTTCGCCGCCACCGGAGCCGCTCTCGAGCTTCACGACCTCGCTCTGGAGTCCGCCGTGACGCTCCGTGAGCGCGGCCACCTCGGCCGCGTCCCGCCGCGCCTGTGCGATCTGCGTGTCGAGCTGGTCGATCGAGGACGCGAGCGGCTCGTAGATGCCGAGCCACAGGATCAGCAGCACCGTGACGCCCGCTCCGGCGAAGAGCAGGTTTCGCTCGCGCGGCGAGAGCCGTGCGAGATGCTCGGTGACGCGCGAGCGAAGCGGTCCGATCAGCCGGTCGATCAGTCGCTGGATCACTTCGGCGCCTTCTGCTCGGCCTTGAACGCGAGCGCGGCGCGGAACTCGATGCGATCGTCGATCCCGGTCTTGACGTCGCGCACGTCGGGATCGTCGACGTTCGGGAAGCCCGCGAGCGCTCGCTTGATCACGTCGACCGATTCGTAGCTGTCGGTCCGGCCGTGCAGCCGGACGGCCTCGGCGTCGATCGTCACCTCGTCGATCTCGAAGGGGATCGATTGGGGAACCGATCGGTCGATGAGCCGGAACACGTCGAGCACCGGCGGCCGCGCGCCGGTCGATCCGCCGAGCATCGCGCGCCGACGCTCGAGCGACTCGACGGCGCCCTCGAGGCGCAGGCGCTCCTGGCCGATCGGCGCGCCCGGCACGATCGGCGTCACGACCTTGCGGATGTCGTCGCGGAGCGCGGCGAGCTCGGCCCGCCGCTCCGCGAGGACGACGCCGTAGCTCGCGAGACCGAGGACGAGAGCGAGCGCGGCGACGATCGCCGTCTGCCGGAGCTGTCGCTGCGCCTCCTCGCTCGGCGCGTGGTACACGAACTCGCCCGCGCGGAAGTTGACACCGACCTGGACGAGCCCCGCCGCTCGTGCAGCGAGCGCGACCGCGCGCAAGGCGCCGGGATCGACGTCGGCCACCCACGCGGGAAGAGCGCGCGCGAGCGGAAGGGACGTCGTGCCGAGCGCCTTCGCGAGATCGATCCGGTCTCCGTTCGTCGCGATCTCGACGACCGGCGGCGGCGTCTCGTCGCCGAGCAGCGCGAGCGCGAGCCAGCGCGCTTCCTGGCGGAGAGCGGCGAGATCGGAGCCGTCGAGGACGTGCAGGCCGGCGACGTGGCCCTGGCGGATCCACGCGACGATTCCTCCCGGCCGCGGCTCGACGACGAGCGCGTCCGAGCATTGCAGTCTCACGAGACCGGCGAGCGCGATCGCCGCGAGGTCGACGACGGCCGGATCGAGATCGGCTTCGCGCATCTGCTCGAGGTGAGCAGCGAGGGCCGTCCGCGGAGCGAGCGCCGCGAGCACTTCCGCTTCGCGCTCCCGCGAGAGGACCGTGAACGTGGTGATCGCGTCCTCGAGGTCGAACGGCACGAGGCTCTCGAGCTCGAACGGCACCGTCGCGGCGAGGCGCGCCGGCTCGGTGAAGGGAAGCCGGAGAAGCCGATGCGTCACCTCGCGCTCGTCGAGGCTCGTCGCGGCCGCGTCCGGCGACTCGGGGCAGTGCTCCAGGGTGGCGTCGCGCAGAACGGCGGCTTCATCGCCGGGCGGGCAGGGGATCACCCACGTTCCGGCAACGCGCGGCCCGCGCGCGGCCGCGTCGAGCAGCGCGAGGACG
>VGTG01000281.1 GCA_016874795.1 Deltaproteobacteria bacterium
AGATCGGGAGACTGGCCCAACTGCTCAAGGCAGCCGGGCTGGCCTCGCCCCGCGAATGAGCCGAAGCCCACAAGGCGTCCGGCTCAGGGCCTCACCTCCCGGTCTCGCGTTCGTCCACCGGAGACGGAGCAATCCAGCAGCCGGGCCTACCTCATGGCGCGATTGCGGTGGGCAGGAGCATGTCGGCTTCGGACCGGGACCCTCCCACGAGATCCACCTCCAGCTCCGCGACCACGAGCGCGTGGTCGCTGCCGGCGTCGCATGCTCCTTCGTAGTCATAGCCGGCGTCTTTCACTCCGAAGTCCGGCCACGTCGCGAGGATGTGATCGAAGCGCTGAGGGTTCCCGGCACGGTGCTCGTTGCGGCCGGTCCGGTGTGAGACGGCCAGAGGTCCGTCCGAGCGCGCACTCACGATCTCGGCCAGCAGCTGCGGCTTCGCGTCAACCAGTGATCGGTAGACGTCGCGGCACCGATGCTTCGCCTCGGGGCCGAGCAGCGCCCGCTCGAGATGCCGGGGTCCGAGCCAGTCGAAGTGACAGCGCGTCCGCGCGAAGTCGGGGTGATCGACGTCGGGAGAGTTGGCGTCCATCCCGAGGATCACCGGGCCCGGTTGTTCCTCGAGCCACCGGGCGACCTGGTAGGTCATCCGGGGCTTGTCGAAGCCGTCCTCGCCCTGCTCGCCGTTGAGCGCGTGGTACGCGCAGGCCTGGAAGTACCCCCGGCGTTCCGTGAACGCGAGATCGCAGACCAGGAAGCGATGCGGCGCGACGAGATACGGGAGGACGCGCGCACCTCGCCCGGCCAGCCGAGACGACCACAGCACGGCGACTCCATGCCCCGCCGGCGGACCGTTCGGGTACAGCACGGGGCCGATGGAATGCACGCCGTCCGCGAAGCACTCCCGGAACGCTTCGAAGGCGTTGGGCGTCATCTCCTGCAGCAGGAGGAGATCGAGCTCGTGGGGAACAACGAACGAAGGGTCGGCGCTCCCGAACCTGGTGTTCCAGGAACCGACCCGAAGTGACTTCTTCTCGGACATGAGCTCATCCTACGGGGGGCAGCGACAGTTTCCTCAGGTGCAGCGGTCTTGATCGCCGCGGCCGCGCACACGTTTCCACCCGCTCTCAGCGGCCATTCTCCTCGCGGATCGTCGGTGCCCCGCTGACGGTGACCAAGCCCGAGCTCGACGACGACGTCGTCCCGGCGGTGTTCGACTGCTTCATCGGCGGCTACATGGGAACGTCGTATCGCGTGCACCTCGACGGCGAGGTGCTCGTGCACGAGACCCTCGAGCAGTACAAGCCGACGAACACGAGCCGCCGGACGCCGAGCGCCGCCGACTGGACCCGGTTCTGGGCTGCGCTCGAACAAGTCGGCGCCTGGGGCTGGGCGGGGCCCTACGAGTGCCCCGGCGTCATGGACGGCACCAACTGGTCCGTCCACATCGTGCGCGGACCTCGAATGCTCGCAGCAAGAGGCACCAACGGGTATCCGCCCCTCGGCGACAGCTCCGAACCGGGACCCGAGTTCAAAGCGTTCCTGAAGGCCACCAGCAAGCTCGCCGGAGCGCCGTTCCGGTAGCGGCCAGAAGTCCCGGGGAGTCGCGCCTTGACGAGGCGGGGCACCCGACTCCGCCGTCGGCTGGAGAGCGCGGGTCCAAATGATCGAGCTCAAGACGGAGCGGGCCAGTCACCGTCCCGACCAGGTCCCTACCTACCTCGAGCGCGCCCTCCGCCCCGTCACTTCACGAGTGCGGCGCGATCCGATCGAGAAGCTCCAGGCGATCGCGGGGCGGAGCGAGATGGTCCTCGGCCCAGGTTTTCACATCGTCTTCCTGGGAGAAGACGATCACCTGGTGGTCGCGGCTGATCTCGTGCAACAGGTCGAGGACGGCGATGCTGCGCTCGCCGTCGAACTGTACGAGCACGTCGTCGAGAATCAACGGGCACGCTTCGCCCTGGACCGTCAGGTGTTCCGCCATCGCGATCCGCAACAAGAGGTACACCTGCTCTGTCGTACCCTGCGACAAGTTCTTCGCCGGCCTCCAGTCGCCACTCCCATCCCGCACCTTCACGTCCAGGCTCTCCGGGTCGACCATCGCCTCCCGGTAGCGGCCGCCCGTAGTTGGACCGATTCGTGCCCCCAAGAACTCGGCGAGGACGGGAGCGATGTCGCGATGCACCTTGTCCTGAGCGTCGCCGAGATACTGCACGGCCAGTGCGAGCGTTCGATCCAATCGCTGCACCCGATCGTGTTCGCGTTCGGCACGTTCGACCCGTTCCTCTGCCTCCGGCACCGACGGGACCGATCGCTCCTTCACCTGCCCTCTCAGCGTCGCCGATTCGTGCTCCGATGACCTCAGTTCTTCCTCCATGGATTTCACGAGGTCATCGAGGTTGTCGCTACCTGCAAAGGTCGCGATCGCATCCTCCGACAGGCCTGCTGCCTTCTCGCCTGCCTCGAGCTCGAGCTCAATAGCCTTCGTTGCGAGGTCGGCGAGCGATTCGTCGCCGAGCAAGCGCTGGAGCTCGACCCAATCATCGCGTTGCTCGGCTTCTTGTTCGCGCCGAATCCTCCGCTCGCTCTGCCAGGACTCGAGCGATCTGACGATCGCGTCGGGGTCGGAGGCCTCGATGCTGCACAAGGCGGCGACCTTACGAAGTCCGTGAACGGCCGCGTCGCGCATCTGCTCGTTCTCCGCCGCGGCGTTTTCGAGGCTCCGGCGTGAGTTCAGCGCGCTCTCGAGGCCACTTCGGCTTTGTGCTCGTATCGCTTGCCGGCGGCACGAATCGAGGTACGACTCGTACCCATAGAGAGCATCGTCGTTCGGGCCGATCTCGACACCCCGGGTCCGCAGCGCGGCGACAAGCGCGCGCTCACGGGACTCGACAGCGCCCGACGGGCCCATTCGGTCCCCGAGTGCGCGGCTCTGCCGCACCAGACCGAGCACGGCAACGGCGACGCCGGCGGCCGCGACAACTCCTCCAGCGATCGGACTGACCAGCGCAGCCAGAGCGACGCCGATCAGAGCTGTGGCCATGCCGAGGAGAAGGAAAGGCCTGGCTCGGCGACCTTGTCCATCGCCTGCACTCGTCGCCACACCGGCTCGTGCGGCCTCCAACTCGTCGAACGCCTCGACGACGACGCTGGCGGGCTCGACATCACCGGTCGGAGGCTCGGAAAGCTCATCCAGTTGTCGCTGGAGCGCGGCCGCATCGGCACCTTCGAGGTCCATCGGCTTCGGACAGTTCCCATACGACACGAGTGCGCGCGCGACATCGTCGGCAAGGTCATCGTCGGCGAGCGGCCCACCCGGCGCGCCGTCCGCGAACTTCGTCGCGAGTTTTGAAACACGTTCGAAGTGATCGCGGGCCTGCTCTGCCGCCCGACGCTCTCGCGCCGCGACTGCAGCTCGCACGTTGCGTGCGGCTTCGTCGACTTCTAGGCGCTTGCTCGCCGCCTCCCTGGCGAGGTCCGCGTAGCAAGCGTGCAACTCTCGCGCTTGCTCGAGCGCACTCCGGGCCTCGTCGAGTTCGTCGAGCGACGCCCGCAGAGGTTTCCCGCCAGGGCGCGTCGTCCCCACCCGCTCCTTGCGATACACCTTGATCCGATCCAGCGCCGCGGAGGCAGTGGCGTCGTGCCGTGTGGTGGCTGCGGCGCGCTGTAGGTGCTCTCTCATCTCCTCGGCACCGTCGACGACGGAGACGATTTCTGCCTGTCGGATGCAGGCTGTGTGAGCAAACGCGTTGCGATCGAGACCCAGCCACCGGGCACCGTCGGGCATCCCCTCATGCATGATCGTGTCGGTGACGTCGATCCCCCTGCCGAGCTCGTGTGCCTTGCCTTCCTTGTTCCCGAGGTGCTGGGCGAGTTCTACCCGACGACCGTCCGCGAGCGAGACGACGCATCGAACCCGCCAGGGGTCTCCACTCCAAGGTGTGTACTGGTTCGCGAAGGCCTGATCCCCTGATGATGGCCTGCCCTTCCCACGTCGCATCCCGCACAGCGCAACGTAGAGGGCCGCGTGCCAGCTCGACTTGCCTGATTCGTTGAGGCCGTAGACCACGTTCATGCCGTCGGAAAGCTCCAGCCTCGCATCGCGAAGCGGCCCGAAGCTCTCGGCGTCGATTGACTCGAAGCGCATCAGTCGACCTCCAG
>VGTG01000282.1 GCA_016874795.1 Deltaproteobacteria bacterium
CCTCGGACCGGAGGGCGACGCAGGCGTACTTGAACAGTACGTCGAGGAGCCCGGAGGGAGAAGCTCGCGAAGATTCGGTGCTATCGGCCGCCGCAGTAGGGATCTGGTGAGAAATGCAGGCTAGAGCCCGCCGGGGCCGAGACGCCGAGCGCGCGCGAGTGAAACGGGCCCGCGCACGCTCGGCAGAGGGCGCTACTCGACGGCGAGAGGGATCGCGATGTCGACGACCGGCACGTCGAAGACGTCGACGAAGGTCGCGGTACCGGTCAGGAGGTTGATCCGGTAGAACGCCGGTGCGCCGAGGGCGGTGAACGAAGCGAAGGCCTGGTTCGAGACGGTGACGCCGCCGACGGTGCCGCTGAAGACGTCGAGGCCGACCGGCGGGCTCGCGTCGATGCCGAGCTTTCCGGTCGCGACGAGCGAGCCCGCGTTCGGTGGCGACTGCAGCGAGATCTGGTCGAGGTCGGAGTCGAGATCGAAGAGGGTCGTTCCGGTGCTCGAGGCGAGGTCGTTGTTCACGTAGGCGGCGCCGTTGACGCCGGTCGCCGCGACCGTGTAGGCGAGCGTGGAATCGGTGAGCGTCGTGCCGGCCGCGTTGACGTTGTGGCGAAGGTTCAGGCCCGCGTCGCTGACGATCCGCAGGCGGTCGGCCGCGGGATTGAAGTCGACGCCGAAGAACGTGCCCGGAGTGAGCGCGGTGGTCAGCGCCACTCCCGGCGTCGCGACCGCGGTCGTCGTGTCGATCGTGTAGACGCCGCCGGCGTTGCCCACGCCGTAGAGCATCCCGTCCTGCACGCGGAAGTCGATGCCGACGAGGCTCGTGTCGGCTCCCGCCAGGCCCGTGATCGTGCCGATCTCGCTCGTCTTGTCCGGCGAGCGGTCTTTGAAGCAGACGAGCCGGCCGTCGGCCGTCAATGCGACGACGCTCAGCGAGCTCGCCGTGCCCTTCTTCGAAACCTTGTTGCCGGCGGCGCAGTTCGGCTTCGCCCAGGACGGCTGCGCCGAGGCGCAGAAGCCGAGCGCGGCGACCAAGGCGACTCCCACGCGAACCCGTCGCGTCGAGCAAACGTTCGTACCCATGCTGTCCTCCCAAAATTGCGTTGTGTTGCGATTCCCGACAGGAGGAGCCGGCCGCACTCCTCGACCACCCGGAAGGTCTTCAACGCGGCTACGAGCGCCGCGCGGGGATTGGATCTCTCCGGCGGGCGGAAAGCGTGTGCGAGCTCAGGAAACGCTGCAGAGGAGGGCCCGCGCGGCTGCGATCGCCTCGCGCGTTCCCGCGAGCGCGAGCACGTCGCCTTCGCGGACGACCTCGCGCGCGGACGGCGCGGCGACGCCCTGACCCGCGCGGCCGATCGCGATGACGGTGGCACCCGTCACGCCGCGCAGATGCAGCTCCGCGAGGGTCTTTCCGGCGGCGAGGCTGCCCGCGGGAATTCGTACGCCCTCGGGCTCGAGCCCGGGGAGGAGCGCCTTCACGTCGTCGAGCGCGTGCTCGTCGTCGTTGCTCCCGGCGGCGCTCTGCCGCGACAGCGCTTCGACCACCATCTGCGCGCCGGCCCGCACGTGCGCGTCGAGATTCGTCGTGCTTCGCCAGAGCACCACGACGAGGACGAGCAGCAGCGCGGCGATCAGCGCTCCGCTCTCCCATCCCGAGAGAAGAGGCTGCGTGATCGCCCCGAGGGGGAGGAGCAGCACGAGCAGCACGAGGACCTGCAGCGTGATGACGAGAGCCGTGCGCACCGCGACCGCGAAATCGAGCGAGCCGGGCGCGCCGGCCGGGAACGCGCGATCCGCGAGCGCCGTCGCGAGCGCGCGTGAGACGCGGAGGAGTCCGACGCCGAAGGGAAGGCACGCGGCGACGGCCGCGACGATGAGCGCCCCGCGGACCAGTGACGCCGACGAGCCGAGCGCCGAAGCGATCGAGGGAACGACGCGCGGGAGCGCGATCGTCGTGCCGATCGCGATGGCCCCGATCACGATCGCATCGGTCAAGAGAAGGCGCACGAGACGTCGTACGCGCGAGATCGACTTCGTCTCGGCCGGAGCGGCGCGGAGCCGATCCCACCACGAGCCGTACAGGCTCACGAAGGTCTGCAGGGACTTCGGCAGCTTCCGGTCGACGAAGGTCGCGAGCGGGTCGGAAGCGCGGATCAACCACGGCGTCGACAGCGTCGTCAGTGCCGAGACGGCGACCGCGATCGGATAGAGGAAGTCGCGCGTCGCGTTCAGAGAGAGGCCGAGGCCCGCGATGATGAACGAGAACTCGCCGATCTGCGCGAGCGACATTCCGGCCTGGACCGAGGTGCGAACACCGTTCCCCGTCAGGAAGGCACCGAGCGACACGCTCAGGATCTTCCCGAGGACCACCGCCAGGGTGAGGATCGCGATGGGAGCCCAATACTCGACGAGCAGAGCCGGGTCGATCAGCATGCCGACGGACACGAAGAAGATCGCGGCGAACACGTCGCGGACGGGCAGCACCAGGCGCTCGACCTCGTGCGTCTCGCCCGACTCCGCGACGAGCGAGCCCGCGAGGAAGGCGCCCAGCGCCACCGAATAACCGCACTCCTGCGCGAACAGCGAGATCGCGAAGCAGATGCCGATGCTCGCGATGAGCGTCGTCTCGTCGCGCCCCATCCGGAGGACGGCGCGCATCGCGCGCGGAACGATGAAGAGGCCGATTCCGACGAGCGCGACCAGGAAGGCGCCGAGCTTCCCGGCCGTGATCGCGAGCTCGGAGGCGGAGAGGCTTCCCGTCGCGAGCGTCGTCAGGGTCGCCATCAAGAGGATCGCGATCAGGTCCTCGACGATCAGGACGCCGACGACGAGCTCGCGAAGCCGGCCTTGAACGGCTTGCTCGTCGAACGCCTTCGCGATGATCGTCGTGCTCGAGATCGAGATGATCGCGCCGGTGAAAAAGCTCTCGAGCGTCGTCCAGCCGAACGATCGGCCGAGCGCGTACCCGAGCCAGAGCAGGAAGCTGCACTGCAGAAGGCCCGTCGTGCCGGCGGTCGGTCCGACCGAGAGCAGCTTTCTCAGGCTGAACTCGAGCCCGAGCGCGAACATCAGGAGGATGACGCCGACCTCGGACAGCGTCTTTACGATTCCGACGTCGGCGATGAGCGGAATCGGGACGTGCGGCCCTACGATCAGGCCGGCGATGACGTAGCCGAGGACGACGGGCTGATGAAGGCGCTGGAAGAGGACGGTCGTCACCGCCGCGACGCAGAGGACGACGGCGAGAGCCTGCAGGAACGCGTGCGCGTCGTGCACCTGCTAGTGCACCTCCGGGGAACGGTTCGCGAAGGCGGCGGCGACGACCGCGTGCAGCTCTCTCGGTAGCCGTCGCACGCTTGGTGGCTAGCACGGGACGCTCGTCGCACAAGGAGTGCGTCCGCGGAGAGAGGCAGCCTCGACGGAGGCCCCGAGACGAGCTCGGGGCCTCCGCGAGGGTTTCCGTGCATCAGGCCTTGCACTCGAGCCTGGTGGGCTTCACGACGTACTCCGAGATCGAGCCGGTGCGAATCGCCGGATCCGGGCCGTACGTCAGGGTGAGTTTCCGTGACGACGAACTCATCCATGGGCGGGGCGAAGTTGAAGCTGCCGCCGATCTTGCCCGTGCCGTTGCCCTCTTTCTGGGCGCTCGCCTGGAGCTACGTCACGGTGAGCGGCTGCAGCCCGCACGCGAGGTCCGCAGTCGCGAACGGCGTGCAGTCGACGTCACCGACCGTGCCGTCGCAGCCCGGATTCCGCGGGCCCGCGGACATCCCCACCAGGTGTGCTCGAGCGTGATCGTCGGCGAGGCACCGTTGACCGCGCCCGCGCCGCTGTTGCCGGCGATCGTGCCGTCGTCGAGGTTGACGGTCGTTCCGGGGAGGAGGCCACCGAAGTCCGCGGCCACGGGCTGTAGACGCTGACGCCGCTCACGAAGCCCTTGACCTCGTTGCACGTGCCGGCGATCGTGGCCGTCGCCGGGATCTGCGCGAAGTTCGCCGAGGTGTCCGTCGAGCGGATGTAGATGCCGGACGTCTCCTGCAGCCCCACGTCGTTGCCCGACACGGTGATCGGCGAGTGCGAGAAGGCGCTCCCGAGCCGGATC
>VGTG01000283.1 GCA_016874795.1 Deltaproteobacteria bacterium
GTACTTTGCGGGCACCGGGCGGAGGGAGCCAAGCGCGGAATGTCCGATACCGCTGACGTTACGACAAAATCGCGGCTTTGTGCTTCCTGGCCGCCCGCCCGAGGACACGGGCGATCGCCGTGATGGACTTGATCGCGGATCCTCGCCTCTCGTCGTTCTTCGGTCCGAACATCATCCGCTCGTCTCCCAGTACGCCGCGTTGCCGCTCGCGTCCGCAGCGAGAACCCCACCGTCGGCCGGATGCCATTGGAGTGCGGTGATCTCGTCCTCGAGGAAGGCGAAGCGACTCGGCTTGGTGCTTCTCCGCGGCTCCCATAGAAGGACCGACGTGTCCTGGCTCCCGCTCGCCAGCACACCCTTTCGCGGGCTGAAGGCGAGCCTGGTACACACGCCCCGGTGCGACTGGAGCTGGATCGGCCGCGTGCCCTCCGGCCCCTTCCCTCGGAAATCCCAGACCGTCACGGTGGCGTCGCCGGCGGTGGCGAGGAGCTTCGACTCGCGGTCGAAGGCGAGCGCCTTGGGCTTGGACCGGTAGCCGCTCATCTGCGAGTCCCGGCCGGAGGCGAGCCTCCAAAAGTGCACCGAGCTGTCCTGGCTGCCGCAGGCGATGATCTTCGCGTCAGGGCTCCAGGCAAGCGAGATGAGCGATCCTTTCCACGCGAGTTGGCGGGCTTTGGCGCCGGAGACGAAGGGCAGGATGTACACGCCGCCGTAGCACGCCGCCGCGAGGCCGGAGCCGTCGGCGCGCCACGCGAGCGCGCTCACCGTGCTCTCGAGCGGCTCGGTTTCTACGAGCGGCTCGCCGTCCTCCGTCCAGACGCGGACCTTCTTCCCCGCGGCGGTGGCCACTCGCCTGCCGGCCGGCGCCCACGCGGCGTGCTCGACCCAGGACGCCCCTCCGCCCGGCAGCTCGCGAAGGAGCTCACCGCTGCGGCTCCAGATCCTGGCGCTCGGCTCCTGGCCGCAGGTGACGAATCGCTCGCAATCCGGACTGATGCTCGTCCCGAGCACGCCACCGCCGTGCGCGTGGAGTGCAAAGCGCTGCTGCCCCGTCGCGAGATCTACCCCGACGACTTGGCCGTTCCCCACGCCGAGCACGCACATCGTCCCGTCACGCGAGATGTCCGCGGCGGCCACGTAGTCGCTCACGTCGATGCGCCACTTCGGCACCAGCTCGGTCTTGGCGCACGCCGGCTCCATCGCCGTCACGCCCGGCATCGCTCGAAGCCCTTGGTCAGGGCGTCGCGGTCGAGATTCTTACCGATGAAGACGAGGTCGCTCGCCCGAGGCGTGTCCCCCCAGGGGCGATCTTCGCGGCCGTCGAAGAGCATGTGGACGCCCTGGAACACGAAGCGCTTCTCGTTTCCCTTGATGCTGATGATGCCCTTCATTCGGAAGATGTCGGTCCCCTTCTCTCGGAGCAGCTCGGAGACCCACCGGTTGAGCCGGTCCTCATCCACGGCGCCCTCGAGGTGGATCCCCACCGACGTCACATCGTCGTCGTGCGAATGCCCGGCGACGAACTCGTGCTCCGTCAGCGGCGTCACCTCGGTGCCGCCTCGTAAAACGCGAAGCGCGAACTCCGATGCGAGGTGCTGCGCATAGAGGCCGATCCGACCCGCGCGTGGCGCGCGAAGACCGAAGCGCTTGGTCCCGCTCGCGCGAAGCTGGAGCGCCGCGGCCTGGCCTGCGCCGCGCTCGACGCTCGGCGCCTCCGTCGTGACCTCCTGCGCCGGCTCCGACCAGACGCGCAACGCGCGCTCCGCGGCCGGCCGATCGTGCGCCTGCATACCCTCGTCGAGGTAGAGGCTGACCAGATCCATGGTCGGGTCCGGGCCGTCGCCGAGCTCGAGCTCGTAGTCGCCCTCCTGGACCTCGAAGGTGCCGGCCCACTCGAAGGGGTACTCGGGCTCGAGAAACGTGGGCTTGGTGGCGACCGCGCGATCCAGGTCGAACCCGCCGACGTCGAGCACGGCGGGGATGGGCACGTTGGCGTTGTGGGCGCGCAGCACCTTGGCCATCGTGTTCATGCTGGTCACGCGCCGCTCGAGAGCGTCGAGCTCTGCGTCCGTCACGAGGTCGGTCTTGTTCAGGACGAGCACGTCGGCGAACGCAATCTGCTCCTTGCACTCGTTCGAGTCCTCGAGATGAAGCTGGACGTGCTTCGCGTCGACGAGCGTGACGATGCCGTCGAGCGAGAACAGGTCGCGGAGGTCGTCATCGACGAAGAACGTCTGCGCGACGGGGCCCGGGTCGGCCATGCCCGTGGTCTCGACGAGGATGTGGTCGAACTTGTCTCGCCGCTTCATCAGGTTGCCGAGGATGCGGATCAGGTCGCCGCGCACGGTGCAGCAGATGCACCCGTTGTTCATCTCGAAGACCTCTTCGTCGCTGTTGATGACAAGCGCCTGGTCGATGCCGATTTCTCCGAACTCGTTCTCGATGACGGCGATTCGCTTTCCGTGGTTCTCGGTGAGGATCCTGTTCAACAGAGTCGTCTTCCCAGAGCCGAGAAAGCCGGTGAGCACGGTGACGGGGATCTTCTTCATGGCGCGCCTCCCTCAAGGTCGTTTCGCATCCCTACTTCCCCTGCAACTCGGTTGCAAGTTTTGTCCGAGATACCCCATGGGGTATCCTGTCGTGGTGCATACGGTTCGCCACAAGCAGAAGCTGATCGCCCGCGTGCGGCGCGTGCGGGGGCAGATCGAGGCGGTCGAGCGCGCTCTCGAGGGGGCACAGAGCTGCGAGGCGGTGGTTCGCACGATCGCCGCGGCTCGGGGCGCGATCAACGCGCTCGCGGCGGAGGTGCTCTGCGATCACCTCGAGGACCACCTCGGAGCGCCCCGGATCCCGACCAAGGATCGGACGGCGGCGACGACGGAGCTGGCGCAGGTGATCCGCCAGTTCGTGCGCTGAGCGGGCACGCCATGCACGCAGAGAGCGCCCACGCCGATAAATGTGCCGCGCGAAGACCCACGCCTCCTCACGGGCGGGAACGCGGCGTCCTCGCGGTGGTGGTCTTGACCGCGGCGATGATGGTGATCGAGATCGTCGTGGGCTACGCCACCAACTCGATGGCGCTCCTGGCCGAGGGCTGGCACATGGCCACGCACGTCGGGGCGCTGGGTCTGGCGAGCGCTGCCTACGTGGTGGCGCGTCGCTACGAGTCTCATCGCGCCTTCACCTCGGGGACCGGAAAGGTGCATGCGCTGGCGGGATACACCAGCGCGGCGGCGCTCGGTCTGGTGGCCACCGTCATGGTGGTGAGTCCATCGGGCGTCTGTTTCACCCCCACGCGATCAATTTCCGGAGCTCCCTCCCCGTCGCCGTGGTCGGGCTCGTCGTGAATCTCGTCAGCGTGCTGCTGCTTCACGGGCATCACGATGGGGAGCACGAGGACGACAAACGCGCTCGGCGCGGCCTCCGAGCGCCTGCGCCCGACCACAACCATCGGGCGGCGCTCGCGCACGTCATGGCCGACACCCTCACGAGCGCGCTAGCCATCGGAGCCCTCCTGGCCGGCCGATTCCTCGGGTGGCTGTGGGTCGACGCCGCGAGTGGAGTCGTGGGCGGATTCGTCATCTTGAAGTGGTGTGGTGCCCCCTCGGTTTCCGTACTGCTCAGGCCGCTAATGTCTCCCGGTACTCCACCGGCGTGAGGTAGCCCAGCGCCGAGTGCGGCCGCTCCTCGTGGTAGCGATCCAGCCACCGAGCGATCTCGTCGAAGGCGTGGTCGCGATCCCGGAATCGATGCTGCCAGACGCATTCCGACTTCAGCGTCTCGAAGAAGCGCTCGATCATCCCGTTCTGCTCCGGCGTGCAGGGTGTGATGTACTCCTGGTCGAGCCCGTAGCGACGCACCACCTTCACGAAGGGCTTCGCGCCGAACACGAGACCGTTGTCCGATCTCAGCGTCAAGTCCTTCGCGGCCGGATCGATCTTGCGACTGCGCAGCGCGTCCTCAAGCGTTGCCGCCGCGATCTTCGCGACCCCGGTCTTCGACAGCCGCCAGCCCACGATGTTCCGGTCCCAGCAGTCGATGATC
>VGTG01000284.1 GCA_016874795.1 Deltaproteobacteria bacterium
CGAGCTTCTCCCTCCGGGCTCCTCGACGTACTGTTCAAGTACGCCTGCGTCGCCCTCCGGTCCGAGGCTCGCGAATCTTCGGCACTCTCGACCGCCTCGCGACGTGATCTGGTGAGAAATGCAGGTTAGCCGCGTGGAGGAGAGGGGCGGCGCCCCTCTCTTTCGATTGGATCCTGTCGGTAGAATGTCTTGAGCTCCTCGTAGAGCTCCGGGTGCTTCCGCCGGAGCGACTGCGGTCTCTCGAAGAAGGCCTCGGTCACGACCGCGAAGAACTCCGCCGCGTTCGTCGCTCCATACGCGTCGATGTCGGAGTGACGGCCGCCGTCGGCCGCGGCACGAAGCTCCTCGAACTCCTTCCCGAGGATCCGCGCCCAGGCGACGTAGTGCGATCGACGCTCGAGGATCGGCGCCCCGTCGGACGCGCCATCCTCCTGGTCGAGCTGATGCGCGAACTCGTGCAGCACGACGTTGTGGCCGTCCGCCGCATCGCCCGCCCCGGCGCTGACGTCGTCCCACGAGAGGACGACGACGCCCCGGATCCACGATTCTCCGAGCCGCGCCGAGTCGCCCTCCACCACGATCCCGCCGGGCAGCATCTCCTTCGCGCGCGCGACGTAGGCGTGCGGGTACACGAGGATCGAGTAGAGGCCGGGATAGTAGTGCGGCCGCTCGCGGTGCAGCAGGAGAAGGCACGCCTGCGCCGCGACCGTGAGGCGGATCTCGTCGGTGATCGCGAGGCCGCCGCAGCCCTCGAACTTCTTCTCGTCGAGGAACACCGCGACGTGCCCGAGGAGCTCGGCACGATCCGCCTCGCAGAGTCGAGAGAACATCGCGAAGCGCCGCTCGACGATCGCGCGCCACTCGCCCCGGAACGGCGCCGCGCGAAGGCGTCGCCGGCGTCTCTCCCGGAAGAATCCCATGCAAGAGGGATTACGGCTGGAGGAGCGTCTTCCGCCAGCCGCGCGCCGAGCGCTCGAAGAGCTCGCGGTGGTGCAGGCGGTTCGCGCGGTGCACCCAGAGCTCGATCCGCTCGGGGACGATCCGGTAGCCGCACCAACCGTCCGGTCGCGGCACCGGCTGGCCGCGAAACCGCCGCGCGAGCTCGGCGCGCCGCCGCACGAGCACGGCTCGCTCCGCGAGAAGTGCGCTCTGCAACGAAGCGGCGGCGGAAAGCTGGCTGCCGCGTGGGCGATCCCGCCACAGCTCGTCGGACTCGGCCGCCGAGACCGGTCGTGCGCGCCCCTCGATGCGCACCTGCTTTCCGGTCGCGTTCCAGTAGAACGTCGCGGCGACGTGCGCGTTCCTCGCGAGCTCCCCGCCCTTCCGGCTCCGACCATCCGTGACGAACACGAAGCCGCGCTCGTCGGCGCCCTTCAAGAGGACGAAGCGGAGCGACGGAACGCCGCCTCGACCGACCGTGGCAAGTGCCATCGCATCCGGCTGGCGCGCACCCCGCTTCTCGGCGTCGCGGTACCAGGAGCGGAACCGCGCGATCGGGTCGGACGCTTCGATCTCGTCGATCCTGTCGATCGTGTCGATCTTGCCGATCGTCAGGAAGCGGTCGTCGTCAGGACGAGAGCGTTCCAGAGGAGCGTCCACTGGCCGCGGTCGGCGTAGCCGTCGATGTCCTCACGCTCGTTCCCGAAGGGAACGTCCGGGTTCTCCCAGATCTCGAACGGCTCGCCGCCGATGAAGAAGCGGCAGGTCTCGCCGGCGGAGAAGTCGGCCGCGCTGATGTTCTCCGGGTTGAGGCTCGTCAGGCTCGTCATGCTCACGTTCGAACCCTCCTCCCAGCCTGGCTCCGGCTGCCGGTGCGACGGCCGTCGTCGAAACGCGCGCCCTTGAAGTTGCCGCTCAGACGAAAGCGGCCCGAGTTCACCAGAGCGGTCACGTGCGCAACGATTTCGGCGTCGGTGCGGAGGTACCGCGATACCGCGTGAACCAGATCGAGCAGCGTGACGTTGCGTCCCATGGCATGGGCCCTTCTTTCCGACTCTCCGACGCAAGCTCGATGCCAGTCCTCCTGCCAGACCATCTGCGCTGGAAAACCTTCGACAACCTGCTCTTCCCGTCTCGCATTGTAAGAACGGCTCGGGGTCGGACCGTCGACCTGTTGACACACTGGCATCCCCGGATGACCGCCGCGGTCGAGGCGACGCCACGGATGCCCGTCTTCTTGCACCGTGCTGTCCAGCTCGACCATGCCCGGAGAAGACGGACGAGGAGCACCGCGTCTAACGCGATTCGGAGTCGACCCGTCGCACGGAGCAGACGGTCGCTTCCCGACCCCCCGATCCCGTCCCATGGATTGACACACGTCCCCGCCGGGGCGGATTCTCGCGGCATGTCGACCCAACGCTCGCTCCCCCGCTTCAACCACGTCGCCCTGACGGTCACCGCCGACGAGCTCGACGCCTCCGCACGTGCGGATCTCGTCGACTTCTACGGCAGCGTCTTCGGCTGGACCGAGATGCCGACCATGAGCAAGGACCGCGAGCTCCTGGTCCTGCGTGCCTGGAGCAACGAGCAGTTCGTCTACATTCATGCGAGCGACGCCCCGATGCGCTGCGGGACCAGCGAGCACCTCGGCCTCTCCGTGAGTACGCCCGCCGAGCTCGACGAGATGTATGCGCGCGCGAAAGCCTTCCGCGACCGTGACGAACGCGTCGAGGTGGTCGACCGCCAGATCGAGGACTTCACGGCGGTGAAGCTGCACAACTTCTATGTCCGCTACCGGCTGCCGTTCATGATCGAGGTGCAGTGCTTCGAGTGGGCCGAGGGGTTCTCCGCCGAGTCGCTCCCCTGAGGTGGCCGTGCCCGAGAGGTTCACGCCGAGCGGCCTCGTCACGCTGACGAGCGACTTCGGCACGCGCGACGGCTACGTCGGCGCGATGAAGGGCGTCCTCGCGACGCTCGCGCCGGATCTCCGCGTCGTCGACGTCGCCCACGACGTCGAGCCGCAGGACGTTGCGCACGGCGCCGCGGTGCTGCGGACGGCGTGCTTGTGGTTCCCGCCGGGGACGGTCCACCTCGCGATCGTCGACCCCGGCGTCGGTACGGAGCGCGCGCCGATCGTCGTCCGGGGCGGGCGTCACGTTTTCGTCGGCCCCGACAACGGCATCTTCGATCTCGTCGTCGAGGCGCTCGGGGGAGTCGACGACTGCCGGCGGATCGACCTCGCGGGCGCGCTCGCGACGGTGCTGCCGAAGAACCCCTCCACGACGTTCCACGGCCGCGACGTCTTCGCTCCTGCGGCCGCGGCGATCGCGACGGGCCGCGTCGCTCCGGAGGACGTCGGTCCCGAGCACCGCGCGCGCCGCCTCGCGTTCGCCGGCGTCCGCGAGGCCTCGGGCTGGGTCGAGGGACGCGTCACGCACGCGGACCGCTTCGGGAACGTCGTGACCAATTTGCAGACCGCGCACGTGCGCGCCGTCACCGGAGCGAGCGGACGTTGCGAGGCGGTGCTGCCGGACGGCCGGCGTCTTCCGGTCGTCCGGACCTACGGAGACGTCGCGCCCGGAGAGCCGCTCGCTCTTCTCGGAAGCGACGGCTTCCTCGAGATCGCGATCCGCGAGGGCAGCGCGAGAGAGACGCTGGCTCTCACCTCCGGAATCGCGATCCGCGTCGAGTCAGTCTAGCTTCGCCTCGACCTCGCGGAGGGCGGCCGTGAGCCACCCGCGCTCGTTCAGGTTCACGGCTCCGGCGAGGAGCGTCTGGACCGCGTCGCGGCGCACCTCGAGCGCCGCACGGTTCTCGCCCTCCGCGCGGAGCGCCATGTCGCTCATGTGCAGGGCGCGCTGCGAATCGCCGCCGTTCAGGAGCTCGCGCGCGCGCCCGGCGACCGCATCCGCGCCCCCCGCCGTCTCGACGACCTCGGCGTGCACCGACTCGGGGCGGGCCGGATACATGTCGTCCGTCGGACAACCGGGCCGGACGGGCTCCGCCGAGCCGCCGGCTCCACGGTACGGCGGCCGGATCGCGCTCCGGTCCGCCGCGTCCGCGGCGAGCGGCGCC
>VGTG01000285.1 GCA_016874795.1 Deltaproteobacteria bacterium
GTCGGGAACGGCGCGACGTAGAGGTTGCTGCGAAGCCCGTTCGCGTCGATCAGCGTGAGCTGGATCTCGCGCGCCTGCGCAGGGATGTCGCGCAGCGAGAACGACACGGTGCCGCGCCGGCTCCCGAAGGCGCCGCGCACGAGATCGATGCGCGCCGGCGGAAGATCCGAGCTGACGTCGGTCGTCAGCTCGAGCTCACGCAGATCGCCCTGCACGTCGAGGAAGTCGAGATGCGCCGAGAGCCCGCCCCGCGGGTCCGGCTCGAAGCCGACGCCGAGGATGAAGGGCTCGCGCGGCAGGCTCGCCGGCCGCGGGAAGACGCTGCGCCGCCCGGAGCGCGGCAGCCACGTGCGGACGCGAGCGCGATTGTCCGTCGCCCGGCGGAAGAAGGGTCCGAAGGTGCGCCGGATCCGCTCGAGCTTCGCGACGTCGGCGCTCGAAGCGCCGTTGCCGTTCGAGACGAGGAGGACGAAGCCCATCCGGAAGACGTGCGGAGCCTCCGCCGACGAGGGCTCGCGAGCGCCGTACTGGCCGATCACGTCGTCGACGGTGAGATCGCGCCGGCGGCCGCGGAAGGTGACGCCGCCGGCGGGTGCACCGGTCGCGTTCATCTCCTCGGAAGGTTCCTCGACGACGAAGAAGGGCTTCACCTCCTCCGGCGGGCGCACGCCCATGAAGTACTGGTCGAGCGCGCCGAAGCGGGTCAGCACCTCGCCGGTCGTGAACGTTCCGTCGGCGTTGTCGGCGAGACGGCTTCCGCCCATGAAGGAGCCGTCGCTCTGCAGCGCGGAGCTCCAGTGCCCGTCGTGTCCCGCCGGGACGAGCGGCTCACCGCCGTACGCGAGCCACCGATGGCCGGTCTCGTGCGCGAGCACGGCGAGCGTCGACGGCGAGTATGCGTAGCTCGGGATGCGCGGCGGCTGGCTCGGATCCTCGTCGTAGAACGAGAGCGCGTTCATCAGCACGATGTGCTCGAGGTTCCGGCTCCCGAAGATCGGGCCATGATCGAAGACCGGCATGCCGATGCCGCGATCGCGATTGGCGACGGTGACGCTGCCGACGAGATGCGGCCCGTCGACCTCGCGATCCGTGAAGACGGCGAGGAAGTCGAACTGGTCCGGCACGTCCGAGTAGATCCGGCGCGCGAGGGCGACCTCGTTGAGACGCGGCCGATCGCGATACCAGGAGACGAGCGCGCGTCCCGGTCCGACCTCCGGACCGGTCGCGAGGTCGACGACGTCCGTCCCCGAGCGCCCCCGTCCGGGCGAGATGCCGACGACGCCCCAGAGGGTCGCGAGGCCGAGGTACTCGAGGTCGACGCGGCCGGTTCGATGGAGAACGATGCGGAACGAGTTCGGCTCGTCCGCCGGCCGCACCGACGGAACGTCGAGCCACGTCACCACGACGCGATCGGAGAGCTCCGCGACGTAGACGCCGGCGTCCGGGATCTGCGCACGAAGGGGAGCGAGCTCGTTCCACAGCCCCGCGACCACGGGCGGGCCGGCGAGGAGCCCGGTCAGCATGTCGGCCGGATCCGCGGCGCGCGCGGCCGTGCCCTCGGCGAGCGGTGCTCCGAAGCTCACCGCGCCGTGCGGATGCACGTACAGGTCGGTGTACGCGGTGCCGTACAGCGAAACCGGTCGAGCGAGAGCGACGTGAACCGGCGTCTCTCCGTCGATCGCGAGTCGAGCGCCGCGCGCGGTCGGAACGACGCCCGCCTCGATGTGGGTCCGGTAGCCGGCCTCGGGGGTCGGGGCGAGCACGATCCGCCGCCCGTTGAACGGAAACGGCGTCGGCGGCTCGAGGAGCGTGCCGTCGTCCTCGACGACCACGAGGTGGCTCGCTTCGGCGGCGACGGCGGGAGACGGTGCGGCGGCCGCGTGCCAGGTCGAAGCGAGAACGAGCGACGCCGCAAGAAGGACAGAGCCTCCGAGGGCTCGCCCCAGGCGGCTCGTCCGCCCCTCTCGGCCCGTTCGTTCCATCGTCTGCGCGGCCAATCTGGTCATCGAACGCCCCGTGCGCACGTGTAGAGCTCCGAAGAGCCGTGCCGGGTCGACTCCAGCTTGCACGAGCGTACCGACCCGAACGTGGCGCGCAACTCGGAAAGGAGCCCCTCGAACTCGGCGTCCATGAAGATCTTCGCCACGAAGGTCCCTTCCGGGGCGAGCCACGCCCGGGCGAGGCCGGCGGCAGTGCGCACGAGCTCCGCATGGCGAACCGCATCCCGCGCCTTCACCCCGCTGAGCTTCGGGGCGAGGTCGGAGAGCACGACGTCGGCCGGGCCCCCGAGCTCCTCGCGGACGCGCTCGGCCGTCGCCGGGTCGGTCGCGTCCCCGGCCAGGACGCGGACGTTCGGCTCCGGAAGGTGGTCCGTGGGCGTCAGATCGATCCCGACCACCCGGCCCTCCGGTCCGACCTTCCGGGCCGCGACCTGGAGCCACGCGCCCGGCCAGCACCCGAGGTCGACGACGCGCTGGCCGCGGCGGAACAGGCGGAGCCGCCGGTCCAGCTCCTCGAGCTTGTAGGCCGCCCGCGAGCGGAAGCCCTCCCGCTGGGCGCGGCGGTAGACCGGGTCCTTGGGCTCGTAGGCGGGCACGGAGCTTCCACCCTGTACGAGCCGTCCCGAAGCCGCAAGTTCGCGGGAATCCGGCGATTCATTCGTCGCCGGATCCGTGTTACGAGCGCGGCTCGTGGAGGCGGGAGAGGCGAACGTCGAAGCGCTCGTCGAAGACCTGCGCCGCGAGGCCGAGGAGCTGCGGAGGCGGCTCGGACCGAGCCCTTCGGACGCTCCCTCGACGGCGGTCCGCGTCAGCGCGTACGCGGACCGGGACGCGGCCACGGCCACCGAGGCGAGGATCGACCGCCTCCGGGCGCTCGCCGACCCGCGCGGCGGGCCGCTTCGCTCGCATCGCGAAGCCGTCGGAGGGCTCGTCCTCGCCGTGAAGCGGCTCCTGATCCGGCTGCTCACGCCCATCTGGGAGCAACAGACGCAGTTCGACCGAGCCGCTGTCGACGCGATCGCAGACCTGCGCGAGGCGCAGGGTCGCCTCGCGCACGAGCACGACGACCTCGACCGCCGGCTCCGCCGGATCGAGGACGCGCTCGCCCGCGGGACCCTGCCCGCGTCCTTTGATCCGGCCTTCGATCCGGCCTTCGACTACGGTCGCTTCGAAGCCCGCTTTCGCGATCCGGAGCGGACTCGCGAAAAGCAGCGGCGCTACCTCGCCTACTTCCCGGCGCCCGACGCCGGACCGGTCCTCGACCTCGGCTGCGGCGACGGCACGTTCCTCCGGCTTCTGCGCGAGTGCTCCGTGGCGGGGTTCGGCGTCGAACGTGGCAAGGTCGCGGTCGAGCGAGCCCGTGCCGCGGGCCTCGACGTCCGCGAAGGCGATCTTCTCGACGCGCTCGCGGCGTGCGCGGACGCGAGCCTCGGAGGCGTGGTCGCGTTCCAGGTCGTCGAGCACCTGACGCTGCCCGCGGTCGTCCGGCTCGTGCGACTCGCACGAAGGAAGCTGCGCCCCGGCGGATGCCTGATCCTCGAGACCGTGAACCTCGCGAGCCTGATCGTGCACGCGCGGGCGTGGACGATCGATCCGACGCACCGGCTGCCTCTGCATCCGCTGACGCTCCGCTTCCTCGTCGACGACGCCGGCTTCCGCGACTCGGAGCTCGTCTACTCGGGCCCGGTCGAGCCCGAGCGGCGTCTCGAGACGAGCGGCACCGATCCCCTCGGCGCGCGCAACGTCGAGATCTTGAACGAGGTCCTCTTCGGTCCGCAGGACTGCGCGGTCGTCGCCCGCGGTTGATCGAACGAGGGGCACGCGCCCCTCGCCCCACGCGGCTGAGCCGCGCGGGGCCCCACACCCGCGCTCGCTACGCTCGGCCGCGCGCTGCGCGCGCGGAGGGTCGCGCTGCTAGCCTGCATTTCTCACCAGATCCCTACTGCGGCGGCCGATAGCACCGAATCTTCGCGAGCTTCTCCCTCCGGGCTCCTCGACGTACTGTTCAA
>VGTG01000286.1 GCA_016874795.1 Deltaproteobacteria bacterium
AGCCGCCGCGCGCGTAGCGCGCGGCCGAGCGAGAGCGAGCAGGGGGAGGGGGCCCCGTCGGGCTCCGCCCGATGGGGGAGAGGGGCGGCGCCCCTCTCTGGCAACGCCGCGCAGCTCGTGCGGCAGGACACGTAGCGCGCATGCAATCTCGTACGATCCCGCGCGTCGTCCGCGAGGCGGCCTCGCTCTTCGGTGACGCGACCGCCGTCGAGGACGGCGACGTCCATCTGACCTTCCGCCAGCTCGCCGAAGCCGGCGTCGCGGCGACGCGCGCTTTTCTCGCCGCCGGGATCGAGCCCGGCGACCGCGTCGCGATCTGGGCCCCGAACGCGCACGAGTGGATCGTCGCCGCGATCGGTCTGCAGGGGGCGGGCGGCGTGCTCGTGCCGCTCAACACGCGGCTCAAGCGAACCGAGGCGGGCTACATCCTCGAGAAGAGCGCCGCTCGGCTCCTCTGCACCGTCACCGACTTCCTCGGCGTCGACTACGTCGCCGAGGTCGCGCAGATCCGGAGCGAGCTGCCCGCGCTCGAAGGCGTGATCGCGCTGCGCGGCTCGTCGCCCAACGCGACGCCGTGGAAGGAGTTCCTCGCGCGCGGCAGCAGCGTTCCCGAGGAGAAGGCGCGCGCACGCGCGGAAGCGGTCTCGCCGGACGATCTCTCCGACATCCTCTTCACCTCGGGTACGACCGGGAACCCGAAGGGCGTCATGACCGCGCACGGCCAGAACGTCGAGGCGTTCCTCGTCTGGTCGGAGCTCGTCGGCCTCCGCGCGGGCGATCGCTATCTGATCGTCAACCCGTTCTTCCACTCGTTCGGCTACAAGGCGGGCTGGCTCTCGTGCATCCTGCGCGGCGCGACGGCGCTGCCGCATCCGGTGTTCGACGTCGCGCAGGTGCTGACGCGCATCGGGCGCGAGCGGGTCTCCGCGATGCCCGGCCCGCCGACGCTCTACCAGTCGCTGCTCGCGCATCCGGACCGGAGCCGGTACGACCTCTCGAACCTGCGTCTCGCGGTGACGGGCGCCGCACCGGTTCCCGTTCCCTTGATCGAGCGCATGCGCTCGGAGCTCGGCTTCGAGACGATTCTCACCGCGTACGGTCTCACCGAGACGTGCGGCGTCGTCACGATGTGCCGCGAAGGCGACGATGCCGAGACGATCTCGAAGACCTCCGGCCGTGCGATTCCCGGCGTCGAGGTCCGCTGCATCGACGAGAGCGGCAAGGACGTTCCCCGCGGCACGCCGGGCGAGATCATCGTGCGCGGCTACAACGTGATGCGCGGCTACTTCGAGGATCCCGACGAGACCGCGAAGACGATCGACGCGGAGGGCTTCCTCCACACCGGCGACATCGGCGTGATGGACGAGCGCGGCTACATCCAGATCACGGACCGCATCAAGGACATGTTCATCATGGGTGGCTTCAACTGCTACCCGGCCGAGATCGAGGGGCTGATGTTCGGAAGCGGCCTCTTCGCGCAGGTCGCCGTGATCGGCGTCCCCGACGAGCGCATGGGCGAGGTCGGCATGGCCTTCGTCGTTCCAGCACCGGGGCGCGACGTGACGCCCGCCTCGGTCACGACGTGGTGCCGCGAGAACATGGCCAACTACAAGGTCCCGCGGCACGTCGAGGTCGTCTCCGAGCTGCCCGTCACCGCCTCGGGCAAGGTGACGAAGTTCAAGCTGCGCGAGCGCGCGGAGGGGCTACTCGCGCGTTCTTGATCCGTGATCCTGATCCGCCCTAGTGCGCCACGGCGCCTCGGCGGACCAGCGCGAAGAGCGCGACCGCCAGCCACGCGCCCTCGAGCACGACGAACGGCAGGAACCCGATCTGCCACGACGCCCACATCGCGAGGGCGGCGCCGACGGCGTTCAGCGCCTGGTAGGAGCGTGCGTCGTTCGCGAGCCGGCCGAACGCGTTCAGTCCGAACGCGAGAAGAAGGATCGCGACGCCGAGGGAGCCGACGAGATCCGCCGCGCTCACGACGCACCCACGCGGTCGTCGACGAAGCGCGCGAGCTGCGCGATCGCGAGCTCGAGGTGCGACAGCGGCCCGGCCGCGGCGAACCGGCTCCGGAGTCCGCGGTAGACGCCCTGGCACGCCGCGATGTCCTGCTGGTGGATCGCGTCGAGATACTGCTTCATTGTCGCGATCCCCTCGGCGACGCCCTCGGCGCCCGCCGCGTCGTCGCCCGTCTCCGGCGGGACGCAGAGATGGATCGCGAGCGAGAAGCGGTCGACCGCGTGCGGCGAGAGCCGGTACCAGACGAGGCTGTCGTGTTGGACGGAGAACAAGAGCAACGGGAAGACCGCGCCGACCAGGAACTCGCCCCGCTGCGCGTCGTCGAGGCCCGGCGTCGTCGGGAGAACGGCCGGCATGGGGACGCCGTCACGCGTCGGGTTGTGCAGGATCGCGTAGCCGTCGCCCGGCACGTCGTCCGCGAACGTCCCGTTCCCCGGCACGAGCGGCTGCAGCGTGTCGTGGTGCACGCCGGCGTGGTGATAGGACTCGATGAAGTTCTCGACCATCACCTTCCAGTTCCAGTCGTGCTCGAAGAGGAGCGGCGCGGTCGTGCGCATCGCGGCAGGCCGGTAGGGAGCGATCGCCTCGCGTAGACCCTCGAGCCGCGGCGCGAGCGGCGCCGCTTCGGGATCGAAGTTCACGAAGACGAAGCCCTCCCACACCTCGACGCGGAGCGAAGGCAGCCGGCACGCCTCGCGATCGAAGCCGGGCGTGCGCGTCATCTCCGGCGCGCCGATCAGGCGCCCGTCGAGCGCGTACGTCCAGAGGTGGTACGGGCACTGGAACGAGCGCCCCGTGCCGCACCCGGCCTCGACGACGGGCATCCAGCGGTGCCGGCAGACGCGCGAGAGCACGCACGGCACGCCGTCGTCGCCGCGGACCGCGACGAGGGGCTCGCCGCAGAGCTCGAACGCCACGTAGTCTCCGGGCTTCGCGATCTCGTCCTCGCGCGCGATCGCGATCCACTCGCGACGGAAGATCCGCTCGACCTCGCGGTCGTACTCGGCGGGATCGGTGTAGCGGCGCGGGTCGAGGGTCGTCGTGCCGAGGGGTCGCAGCGCCATCTCGCTCTCCTTTTCTATCACGCGATCGCTTCGAGCACGGGAGGGGCTTCCGGTCAATACCTATCGCGTGATAGGTTTAGTCCCGATGAAGGCGACGAACGCAAAGAAAGCCACGAAGCCCAAGGCCGCGAAGACGCGCCCCGTCGGTCGTCCGCGAGCGGACCGCCGCCGTCGCGAGCGTCCGCCGGACGAGGAGATCCTGTTCCAGGCGGCGCGGCTCTTCGCCCGGCAAGGCGTCGCCGCGACGACGACGCGTCAGATCGCCGCCGCCGCGGGCCTGCGGCAGCCGTCCCTCTTCCACTGGTTCCCGACGAAGGACGCGATCGTCGAGGCGCTCCTCGAGTCGACGATCGGCGCGACGCTCGACCACGCCGAGCGCGTGTCGAAGGAGCGGCACGGCGCGGCACTGCGGCTCTTCCGCGTGCTCCGCTTCGACGCGCGGCACCTCTGCTCCTCGCCGTACGACCTGACGGCGCTCGTGCTCTCGCCGGAATCGCGCTCGTCGCGCTACGGGCGCTTCTGGAAGCGCCGCGCGCGGCTGATCGAGATCATCGGCGACCTCATCGCGGCGGGCATCCGCGAGGGCTCGCTCGTCGAGATGGACCGGAAGCTCGCGACGCGTCTCGTCTTCGGCATGGACGAGGGCGTCCTCACCTGGTTCGACCGCGAAGGAGCGTGGACGCCGGACCTCGTCGGCGAGACCTTCGCCGAGCTCGCGCTACGCGCGCTCCTGCGCGATCCGAAGGACCTCGCCGCGCTTCAGCGCGAGGCGGGCCCGCTGCACGACGAGCCCTAGCCTGCATTTCTCACCAGATCCCTACTGCGGCGGCCGATAGCACCGAATCTTCGCGAGCTTCTCCCTCCGGGCTCCTCGACGTACTGTTCAAG
>VGTG01000287.1 GCA_016874795.1 Deltaproteobacteria bacterium
TTCCGAGCTCGGCCGCTTCCTCGCCGAGCCCGTGCGACAGTACTCGTCCGGGATGCGCCTGCGTCTTGCCTACGCAGTCGCCGTGGCGGAGCAGCCCGACGTGCTGATCACCGACGAGGTCCTCGCCGTCGGCGACGAGCGGTTCCAGCGAAAGTGCTCGCGACACATCGCCGAATACCTCGCTTCCGGCGGAACTCTCGTGCTCGCGACGCACAACCTCTACCTGGCCGAGAAGCTCTGCGATCGGGCGATCTGGCTCGTCGGTGGGCGCGTGCGGGCGCTCGGGCCGTGCCACGAGGTGACGAAGCTCTATCGCGACAGCGAGCTCGAGGCTCGCGGAGCGCGCAGCGCGCCCGCGCGCTCGGAGGCGAGCCCCGGTGGCCTCGACCTCGAGGGAGCCTTCGAGGCAGACTCCGATCTTCGAATGGAGACCTGGGCCCAAGCTGGTGAGGCGTCGCTCGAGATTGCAAACGCCGCCGGGACACGCATTGCAACGCTCGCGCCGCGGACCGGAGGAACGCTCCGCTTGAAGGGCTCGCAGCTCCTCCCGGGTTCCTACCGCTTGAGGCTGCTCGCACGCCGCGCGGGGCTGGAGCGCGTCGTCGACGAGTGGTGGTGCCGCGTCCGGGGGGATCGTCGCGAGCTCGGCAGCGTCGTGCTGCCGCATTCGTGGCTGTCTGCGCCGTCGGGAGAGCAGGGCCCCCCCGAGCCCGAAGCGCGCCTTGCTGGCTAGGGTCCGGCGGGCCGCAGGGCACCGCCGCCTGATCGTCGAGCTCGTCCGCCGCGACTTTCGCAGCCGCTTCTCCGGCGCACGGTTCGGCCTTCTGTGGTCGCTCCTGAACCCGATGATCCAGCTCGCTTCCTACGGGCTGATCTTCGGATTCCTCTACGCGAGCCCGGCGCTCGGCAGCGAGCGGAGCTTCGTCGCATCGCTCTTTTGCGGGCTCTGGCCCTGGTGGGCATTCCAGGAGGGGACGACGCGCGGTCTCGCTGCCGTCGCGGATCAGGCCGCGCTCTTGAAGAAGCTTCCGATGCCTGCGGAGGCCTGCGTCGTCGCCGCGGTGACGAGCTCGTTTCTCCTGCAGATGATCGGGTTCGCTCTCTTCCTCGTGCTCTTCGCGACGTTCGGCGTGATCGCGCCGCGTGCGAGCTGGGTACTTCTGCCGGCCATCATGACGCTCGAGTGGCTCTTGACGATTGGCCTCGCGCTCCTTTTGGCGCCGCTGTTTCTGGTCGTGCGCGACACGGCCCACCTCGTGACGGCCGTGCTCACGATCGGGTTCTTCCTGTCTCCCGTGCTGTATCCGACCGAGCTCCTGCCGGAGCGGCTCGTATCGGTCGCGAATCTGAACCCGATGACGGCGCTGCTCGGGCTCTACCGCTTCGCAGCGCTCGGCGATCCTTGGCCCACAGCGTCGTCGTTGCTGATGCTTTTCGCCGTCACGGCACTGCTACTCGTCGCCGGCACGAGAACCTTCGCGCGGCTTCGGCCGGTGCTCGACCAGTACTGGTGAGCGCAAAAAAGAACCGCCCGCTGCCCCGGTGATCTGGGGCAGCGGGCGGTTCGAGGAACCGACCTGGGTTCCTAGGTGACGACTATTGCCAGCCCCAGGTGAGCAGGTACTTCGTGCAGTGCGTCGGATGTCCGGCGACCGTCACGACGTACGTTCCCTGAGCGACTCGCGCGGGATCGTCCGTACGACCCGAGCGCTTCGTGAAGCTGAGGCTTCCGTTCGCGAGGGGCGTCGTGCTCGCCTTGAGCTGCTGCGCACCGGAGATCTGCTGCACCGACATCGTGAGAGCACCGCAGTCGCGATCGCTCTCGTCGTAGAACGAGAAGGTCACGCGACTCGGAACGACCCCAGGCGGAATCTGCGGCGGCTCGAGGTTCGCGCAGTACTTCAGAACCGTGCCCGCCGGGATGTTCAGACCGGCCAGACCCCAGCCACCGCCGAGCGGAGTATTCAGGAAGCCTTGCGGGCAGAGGCCGCTGCCGCCGCCAGGTGTCGGCGTCGGTCCAGGAGGAGGGGTCGGGCCGACGCCCGGCGTCGGAGTCGGGTTCGGGGTGCCGTCGTCACATTCGATGATCGAGTTCGATGAAAGAACACCGTTCACGACATCGAGCTCCAGACTAAAGGTGTTGCACTGGACGCCGTTGACGACCACTGCCCCGGCAGGCGAAACGGACGCCAGCGAGACACCAGCGAGTCCGACCATCGCCCACCGCCAACCAAGACGCAAATTGCCCATGCCTCCTCCTCGCGGGTGCGGTCGGGGGGATCCCGCAAAAAGCCGCTCCGCGTGACTAACCCATCCAAGAGTGTGTTGTCAAACAAACTGCGGATGTCTTCGTCCGCAGTCGATCGCGTAATCAGCAAAGTTCGTGCTAGACGATCTCCTCGCGATTTCGCTCGCTTCCGGGTACTTTCATCCTCTCGGGCCGACGCTCACGCGTCGCTCGGCGCGACAAAGTTGCCGCTCCGGGAGTGGCAGGGCCGGGGTGGAATCGCTAGACGGCTCTCTCGGCTCCGGCAGCGACGAGCCGTCGTGAGTGAGCACAGCGGAGGTCACGTGAAGGGGTTGCTGGTCTCGACGATCGTTGCCGCCGTCGTTCTCGCCGACACGGCATTTGCCGCAGAAGCGGGAGGACCCGCGAGCGTGGCCGGAATCGGCGCCGGCGGCGCTCTTCCTCCCGAAGTCGTTCTGAAGATCGGCGACTGGCAGGTCACCGGCGCGGAGATCACGGCGGAAGGGACGCTCTTGCCGGCGGCCGCGATCGCGCGCCTCCATTCGGACTCGAACGCTGCGCGAGCCTTCGCCTTCGACTGGTACTCGGACGCTCTCTTTGCCCGCGCCGCCGAGAAGGAAGGGCTGTTCGACCGGGTCCCCGGCCTGAAGGGATTCTCGGAAACGATCGCACGCGATGCGATCGCGCGGGTCTACGCGCGGGACCTGCTCGAGACGCGCTTCAAGCCGTCGGAGACCGAGATCCAGCAGCTCTACGCGATGCACAAGGCGGAGGTCTGCACCGCGCCGGCGCGCTACCGCGTCGCCCGAGCGGGAGTGCTCCTCGGCCGCAAGGCGACGCCGCAGGAGATCGAATCCGCCACGAAGCGGATGGAAGAGATCGAGCGTCGGCTGGTCGCCGGCGAGGAGTTCGCGAGCGTCGCCGGGGAGCTCTCGGACCTCGACCCGAAGACCGCTATGGGCGAGTGGATCTCCGAGGAGGACGTCGGCCAGAGCGGCGATCCCGACGGCATCACCAGCCTGAAGGTCGGTGAGCGGTCGAAGGCCATCGAGTCGCACACGGGCCGGACGATCTACTCGATGCTCGAGCGCGAGGAAGCCCGCACGCTGACGCTCCCCGAATGCCGTGCGCGTCTCGAGCAGTCCCTGACGGCGCAGTTCCAGCGGGACATCGTGATGGAGCGGGTCGACAAGCTCGGGAAGGAGTTCGACGGCGCGATGAACATCGACGCCTTCGTCGCGGCGTTGAGGGCCGTGCCGGCGAAGCCCATTCCGGCTCCGCCGATGGGTGCGGGCCCGGACTCGCGGTAGTGGACGGCCCGGCTTCGTCCGCTGCCGGCGCGACGCCGGTTCTCGCGGCGTCGCGTCTGGGCAAGCGATACGATCTCGGCCCGTCGCGCGTGCGTCGCCTCCTGGCGCACCTTCGGGCTCGCGAGGCGGATCACGACGGCACGAGCAGCCACTGGGCGGTTCGGGACGTCTCGCTCCGCCTCGCCGCCGGAGAGTCGCTCGGAATCGTCGGGCCGAACGGCTCGGGGAAGTCGACGCTGCTACGGCTCCTCGCCGGGACGGCGGTACCGACGACGGGCCGGGTGGAGGCTCGGGCGTCGCTCGCTTCGCTCCTCGACCTCGGGGCCGGCATCCAGGTGCTGGAGAGCGGGCGCCAAAACGC
>VGTG01000288.1 GCA_016874795.1 Deltaproteobacteria bacterium
GCTCTTCGGGAAATCGTGTGGGTCGCTTCCATCAAGTTTGGTCAAGCTAAAGGGGAGGCAGCATGGTCGTGAGGATCTTGAGACGCAGGTACTCCTCGTCGCGTAGGCCGTAGGCTCGTCGCTGGATGACCCGGACCTTGTTGTTGAGCCCTTCGACGAAGCCGAGCGCGACCTTGTTCTCCGGCTCGCAGTAGGCCGCGATGCCATCCCAGTGGCGATGTGGGGCGGGCCGCGCGGACAACGAGCGCTCGCGTTCGACGCAGAGCCGAGCGCGGGCCACGCAGCTTGACCTGACGGCATACATGTAGCTACTGTAGCCACATGCAGAAGCGTGTGGCAGTCGCCGTCGGCGTGCGAGAGCTCAAGAACCGCCTCACCGCCTACTTGAAGCTGGTCAAGGCCGATCGGGAAGTCATCGTCACGGAACGAGGCAAGCCGGTCGCCGTCCTTCAGAGCATCGGTGCCGGGACGCCGCGAAGTCTAGGATCACGCGTCGCCGCTCTGGTCGCGCGGGGTGAGGTCAGCGCACCCGAGGGTACGCTCGCCCGTCGCGTATCACGGGTCAAGGTCGGCGGGGTCCCGCTGTCGCAGGCGATCGTCACCGACCGGCGATGAACTATTTCGACACGAGTGCGCTCATCAAGCGATTCGTCGAGGAGCGCGGGTCGGACGCGGTGGCCGCCCTGCTCGCCGCGGAACCCATGGCGGCCACATCGGTGGTCGCCTATGCGGAGGTGCACGCCGGTCTGGCGAGGAAGCTACGGGAACGTGCCCTCACGACGGCAGGCCATCGACGGACGGCGCGTGCGTTCGACGCCGACTGGCGCGCGTTCTTGCGTGTCGGCGTGACCGAGCCGGTGCTCGCGCTCGTCCCGGGGCTCGTCCGGCGGCATCCGCTCCGAGGATTCGACGCGATCCACCTCGCTGCGGCCGTGCGCCTCCAGAGGGAGCTGGCGGAAGCCGTGCACTTCGTCGCCGCGGACGACCGTTTGCTGGCTGCCGCCGAGGGCGAACGACTCAAGGCGCTCGACGTGTCGTCGTGAGCTGCGGCGGGACGAGCGTAGGGGCCGCGCCAACGTGGCCAAGCATGGTGTCCCGTTCGAAGTCGCAACGCAGCGGCAGGGAGCGGCCGGTCCTCATCGGTCTCGCGATGCTCGCGACGGGCTTGGTTCTCGCGGCGGGACCCGAGCCTCCCCTCTGGGGCGCGAGCCGGTGGAGCCCGTACGAGCTGCTGATGAAGTGGTTGCCGGGTTCTCCTCGACCGTCGATCCGCGCCCCGGACCACGGAAACGTGGCGCTTCCGTCAGCGAGCGAGAGGTTTCGTCACAAGCCCCTGCTGTCGCCGCTTCACGAACGGGCCGAGGCCGCCGCGATCGCACACGAGTGACCCCCTTCGCTTTTCCGCTTGCAGGCGCGCGCTCTAGCGAATCTCGACTGCGGTAGACCAACGGTACGGGAGGGCGGTCGCGCAGGTGGCGCGACGCCGCCGCCGTGAAGCGGGTAACAAGGCCGCCGAACTCGGTAAAGTGCGTACCCGGCTTGCTCCAGGGGTACCCTTCGTAGTATCAAGAGGACGTTCAGATTGATATCATGGCCAAGGCCTCAAAACGCCGAGCCTCGGGCCGCTTCCTGCTGCGGATCAGCCCCGGACTGCACGCCGCCCGCCGGGCCGCGGCACGCGCCTCGAAGGTCTCGCTGAACGACTACTGCGGGCGGAAGCTCGCCGCGCCCATCGGCGGCCTCGCGGCCCTGCCTTCCGCCGGCGCGGTCATCGAGAGAGCGGCCGGGGTGTGCGGCGCCGGCCTGGTCGGAGTCGTGGTCTACGGATCGTGGGCCCGTGGCGAGGCGACCCGCAGCTCCGACGTCGACGTCCTCGTGGTCCTCGAGCGCGAGACGTCGCCGAGCCGCGCGCTCTATCGTGCTTGGGACGAGGAGCCCGTGACGTGGGACGAGCGGCCCGTGGAGCCCCACTTCGTGTGCCTGCCCGCGCCCTCGGAGCGGATCAGCGGTCTCTGGGCCGAAGTCGCGACGGACGGCATCGTGCTGCTCGAGCAGGACTTGCGGATCTCGGAGTACCTCGCTCGGGTACGCCGCGAGATCGTCGCCGGGCGCATGATCCGCCGCTTCTCCCACGGCCAGCCGTACTGGGCGAAGGTGGCTTGACGATGCGGAACCGCGATCTCGCCGCCGACTACGTGCGTCGTGCATCCGCACGCCTCCGCGCGCTCGATGCCCTCTACGACGAGGAGAGCTGGGCCGATGTCGTTCGGGAGTCGCAGGAGGTGGTCGAGCTCGCCCTGAAGGGCTTGCTCCGGAGCTGCGGCATCGAGGCGCCACGCATCCACGACGTCTCCGACGTGATGCTGGCGGAGCGCGATCGTCTTCCGGAGACGGTGCGCGCCGAGCTCGAGCGTCTGACGGCCATCTCCCGCGATCTTCGCAGGGATCGAGAGCTCGCCTTCTACGGTGCCGAGGACCTCACGCCGTCCAACTTCTACTCCGAAGCCGACGCCAAGCGGGCGCGCGAATCGGCGCGGCTCACCGTGTCCGTGGTCGGACCGTGCGTCGAGCACGGCTCTCGCTGAGGTCGCGCGCCTACAGGATCCCGACGAACTCGTGCTTCGGCTCGCGGTTCATCAGGAGCTGCATCGCCTCGGCGATCCCCCGATCCTCGTAGAGCACGTAGTACACCTGCTCGAGGAGCGGCGCGTCCACGCCCATCCGCTTCGCGAGCTGGTGCGCGGGCTGCGCGGTGAAGTATCCCTCCGCGACGGCGCTCTGCGAGGCGACGATCTCGCTCGCCTTGCCGCCACGCGCGACCATCCGCCCGAGCGTGTGGTTGCGCGAGAGCTCGCCGGTGCACGTCAAGATCAAGTCCCCGACGCCCGCGAGACCGAGGAACGCGACCGGGTGCGCGCCGCGCGCCACGCCCATGCGCGTGATCTCGGCAAGCCCGCGCGAGATGAGGGACGCACGCGCCGAAAGGCCGAGGCCGAGCTCGTCCGCGGTGCCGCACGCGATCGCGACGACGTTCTTCAACGAGCCGGCCATCTCCACACCGATCGGGTCGTCGCCCGCGTACACCCGGAAGCTCGGTGCGTGCAGGATCGCCTGCACGCCGTGCGCGGTCTCGATGTCCGTCGAGGCGACGGCGATGTCCATCGGCAAGCCGCGCGCGAGCTCCTTCGCGAAAGTGGGGCCGGAGAGGAACGCGTGCCGCCGCGTCGAATCGGGCAAGGTCTCCGCGAGCACCTCGCTCATCAGCTTCAGCGAGCCGTGCTCGATGCCCTTCGTGCAGCAGCCGATCAGCGCCCCCGCCGGGATGTGCCGCCTCGGCGACGCTCCGGACGTGCTGCGCGGGTGCCACGACGAGGATCAGGTCCGCGTCCTCGAGCGCGTACGCGAGGTCGTGATGGAATTCGACCGCCTCGGGGATCGTCACGCCGGGCAGGTAGGGCGCGTTCTCCTTCTCCGCGCGGATCCGCTCGGGCAGGTCGAGCTCGTGCGTCCACACACGCACGCGATATCCGCGCGAGTGAGAGAGCAAGGCAAGTGCGGTCCCGAAGGCGCCGCCGCCGAGGACGCCGACGCGCGTCATGCTGCGTCCGTGCGTCTCGCGCCGCGAGAACCTCTTCGATCGACCGGCGGGATCATGCGTCCTTCGAGCACTCCTCAGATTCGAGCCCCGCGTCAACCCGCGTCCACCGGCGGCGGTAGTGACTCGGTCGGAGCGAATGTCGCCGGGCGACCTCCATTTTCGGTCGAGCGCGCAGCGTGGTAGCGTTCGCCGCGGGTAGTGTCTGTCAAGTGGTGTAAAAGTGGATTGACGTCTCCGGCGCTTCCCTTACCTATGCTGCCTCGCGCTTCGTCGCTCGCTTCGGCATCTCCTCCCAACCGTCGATCTTCCGCATCTTGATCT
>VGTG01000289.1 GCA_016874795.1 Deltaproteobacteria bacterium
AGCCCGGAGGGAGAAGCTCGCGAAGACTCGGTGCTATCGGCCGCCGCAGTAGGGATCTGGTGAGAAATGCAGGCTAGTCAGGCGCCGCGTGCGGCGACGGCCTGGCGCGCGCGCGCCCAGGCGACTTCCGCGACGAGGTCCTGCGCTTCCACGGAGCTCGTGTCCGCGTGCTCGAGAGCGCTCGAGGCGCTCTGCTCGTCGGAGCGCGCGTCCTCGACGTCGACCTCCGCGCTCGCTTCCGCATCGTCGGCGAGGATCGTGACGACCTCGTTCAGCACTTCGGCGACGCCGCCGCGCACCGCGACCCAGTGGTCGCGGCCGTCGATACGATAGCGGAGCTCGCCGATGTCGAGCGCCGTCAGGAAGTTCACGTGCATCGGCAGCACGCCGAACTCCCCTTCGACACCGGGAGCGTAGACCTCCTCGATCTCCGTATCGAGAAGCTGGCGGTCGGGTGTGACGAGCTGAAGTCGCATCGGAGGAGTTACTCGGCCGCGAGCTTCTGCGCCTTCGCGAGCATGTCGTCGATGGTGCCGACCATGTAGAAGGCCTGCTCGGGAATGTCGTCGTGCTTGCCCGACACGATCTCCTTGAAGCCCTGGATCGTGTCGGCGAGCTTGACGTAGACGCCCGCGAAGCCGGTGAACTGCTCGGCGACGTGGAACGGCTGCGAGAGGAACTTCTGGATCTTGCGGGCGCGTGCGACGAGCTGCTTGTCGTCTTCGGAGAGCTCGTCCATGCCGAGGATCGCGATGATGTCCTGGAGGTCCTTGTAGCGCTGGAGCACTTCCTGGACGTCGCGCGCGACGGCATAGTGCTCCTGTCCGATGATGTTCGGATCGAGGATGCGCGAAGTCGAGTCGAGCGGATCGACGGCTGGGTAGATACCGAGCGCCGCGATCTCGCGCGAGAGCACCGTCGTCGCGTCGAGGTGCGGGAAGGTCGTCGCCGGCGCGGGGTCGGTCAGGTCGTCGGCGGGGACGTAGATCGCCTGCACCGACGTGATCGAGCCCTTCCGCGTCGTCGTGATGCGCTCCTGGAGCTCGCCGAGGTCGGTAGAGAGGGTCGGCTGGTATCCGACGGCGCTCGGCATGCGGCCGAGGAGCGCCGACACCTCCGAGTTCGCCTGCGTGAACCGGAAGATGTTGTCGATGAAGAGGAGGACGTCCTTGCCCTCGTGATCGCGGAAGTGCTCCGCGACGGTCAGTGCGGTCAGACCGACGCGCGCCCGTGCGCCGGGCGGCTCGTTCATCTGGCCGTACACGAGCGCCGCCTTCGAGATGACGCCCGACTCCTTCATCTCGAGCCAGAGATCGTTGCCCTCGCGGGTGCGCTCGCCGACGCCGCCGAAGACGGAGTAGCCGCCGTGCTGCTTGGCGACGTTGTTGATCAGCTCCTGGATGATGACGGTCTTGCCGACGCCGGCGCCGCCGAAGAGTCCGATCTTTCCACCGCGCGAGTACGGGGCGAGCAGATCGACGACCTTGATGCCGGTCTCGAACGCCTGCACCTCGGTCGCCTGATCGATGAACGCGGGCGTCGGTGCATGGATCGGCGCGGTGAACTTGGTGTCGATCGGTCCGCCCTCGTCGACGGGCTGCCCGATGACGTTCATGATGCGCCCGAGAGTCGCCTCGCCGACAGGGATCTTGATGCCGTCGCCGGTGTCGACCGCGTTCTGGCCGCGCACGAGGCCTTCCGTCGAGTCCATCGCGATGCAGCGGACGGTGCGCTCGCCGAGGTGCTGCGCGACCTCGACGATCAGGTTTCCCTCGTCGTCACCGAGTGCCGGATTCGTCACCTTCAAAGCGTTGAAGATGGGCGGAAGCTTGCCCGACTCGAACTCGACGTCGAGCACGGGACCGATGACCTGGGTGATTCGACCAACGTTCTCGGTAGCCATTTTCTTTCCTACGCGTTGAGCGCCTCGGCGCCGCCGATGATCTCCATGAGCTCCTTGGTGATCGCGGCTTGCCGGGCCCGGTTCATCTGCAACGTCAGCCGATCGATCATCTCCGACGCGTTGCGCGTCGCGGAGTCCATCGCCGTCATGCGCGCCGCGAGCTCGCTCGCGCCGGCTTCCAGGAGGGCATGAAGGATCCGCACCTCGAGGAGGCGCGGCAGGAGGTACCCGACGATCGTCGCGGGGTCGGGCTCGAACAGATACTCGTGGCCGGCGTCGTGACCCTCCGGCTCGTCGTGGTGCTGGAGCGGAAGCAGCTGCTCGATCGTCGGCACCTGCGAGAGCGCGGAGCGGAACGCGCTGTAGAGAACGAACACGCGGTCGACCTCGCCGGAGAGATAGAGCCGCTCGAGCGTCCGCGCGAGCTCGCGTGCCGTGCGTGCGGCGTCGACGGCGATCGGCATGCCGTGCGTGCTCGAGATGATGCGGCGATGTCGCTTCAAGTGCTCGTTGCCCTTGCGTCCGACCGAGTAGAAGCTGAGCTCGCCGGTCTCGCGCACGAGGAAGCCCTCGAGCGTGCGGGTGAGGTTGGCGTTGTAGCCGCCGCACAGGCCGCGATCGCTCGTGACGATGAGCACGAGCGTGCGCGTCGGATTCTCGGGAACGCGGAGCAGCGGATGAGAGTCCGCATCCACGCGTTGGAGAAGGTGCGCGACCATGCCCTCGAGCTTCTGGGCGTACGGACGTGCTTCGATCGCCGCGGTCTGCGCCCGACGCAGCTTCGCCGCGGCGACCATTTTCATCGCCTTCGTGATCTGCTGGGTGCTCTTGACCGAGCTGATCCGCTTTCGGATGGCCTTGAGACTCGGCATTACTTGACGAAGATCTTCTTGAAGTCGGTGATCGTGGCGCTCATGCGTTCGCCGAGCTCGTCCGAGATCTGCTTCTTCTGGAGGATCTCGCTGAAAACGTCGGGATGCTTGCTCTCGACGTACGAGAGGAGCTCCGCCTCGAAGCGAGCGAGTTCCGCGACCTCGAGATCGTCGACGAAGCCGCGGGTCGCCGCGAAGAGGATCAGCACCTGCCGCTCGACCGACTGCGGCTCGTACTGCTTCTGTTTCAGGAGCTCGACGAGCCGGCTGCCGCGGTTGAGCTGCTGCTGGGTCGCGGCGTCGAGATCGGAGCCGAACTGCGCGAAGGCCTGCATCGAGCGGTACTGCGCGAGGTCGAGTCGGAGCGAGCCCGCGACCTGCCGCATCGCTTTGATCTGCGCCGAGCCGCCGACGCGGCTGACGGAGATGCCCGGGTTCACGGCGGGGCGGACACCCGAGTAGAAGAGGTCCGTCTCGAGGAAGATCTGCCCGTCGGTGATCGAGATCACGTTCGTCGGGATGTAGGCCGAGACGTCGCCCGCCTGCGTCTCGATGATCGGGAGCGCCGTCAGCGATCCGCCGCCACGATCGTCGGACATCTTCGCTGCGCGTTCGAGGAGCCGCGAGTGCAGGTAGAAGACGTCTCCGGGGAACGCTTCACGACCCGGCGGACGGCGGAGCAGCAGCGAGAGCTGGCGGTACGCGACGGCCTGCTTCGAGAGATCGTCGTAGATCAGGAGCGCATGCTTGCCGTTGTCGCGGAAGTACTCGCCCATCGCGCAGCCGGAGTAGGGCGCGATGAACTGGAGCGGTGCGGACTCGGAAGCCGTCGCCGCAACGACGGTCGTGTACTCCATCGCACCCGCGCGGGTGAGGCGCTCGACGACCTGCGCGACGGTCGAGCGCTTCTGGCCGATCGCGACGTAGATGCAGAAGACGTCGCCGCCCTTCTGATTGATGATCGTGTCGATCGCGATCGCGGTCTTGCCGGTCTGGCGATCGCCGATGATCAGCTCGCGCTGGCCGCGCCCGATCGGGATCAGCGAGTCGATCGCCGCGACGTT
>VGTG01000290.1 GCA_016874795.1 Deltaproteobacteria bacterium
GACCGGAGGGCGACGCAGGCGTACTTGAACAGTACGTCGAGGAGCCCGGAGGGAGAAGCTCGCGAAGATTCGGTGCTATCGGCCGCCGCAGTAGGGATCTGGTGAGAAATGCAGGCTAGGAAAACTTCAGGAGGCGCTCGAGCTTCTCGCGGACGAGCGAGGGATCGACCACGGGCTTCGCGAGATAGTCGTTGCAGCCGTTCGCGAGCGCCTTCTGCTCGTCACCCGCCATGGCCTGCGCGGTCAGAGCGATGATGGGGATGTCACGCCCCTGCTCGAGGGCGCGGATGCGGCGCGTCGCCTCCCAGCCGTCCATCACAGGCATCTTCAAGTCCATGAAGATCAGATCCGGCGGGCTCTCTTCGACCGCGGCGACGGCCTCGGCACCGTTGGCGGTCTCGACGATCTCGAAGTCGCCGATCTTGCGAAGGCGATACAGGAGAATGCGGCGATTGTCCTCGTTGTCCTCGACGACCAAAATGCGTTTCCGTGACATGACCTATCCCTCGCTGAGCCGAGAGTGCCGAGCGGCCCGCGCCGGTGCCGGTCTGGGGAGGGGGGCCCCTCCGGCGCAAGAGCTTGGCACCTGAGCGGGGCCTTTGCTAGCCCGGCGGCCATGCCGGGCGTGCGCACCCGCTTCGCGCCGAGCCCGACGGGCTCGCTTCACGTCGGCGGAGTACGCACGGCGCTGTTCAACCATCTCCTCGCTCGAAACACAGGCGGCGTGTTCGTGTTGCGCATCGAGGACACCGATCGAGAGCGCTCCGAAGAGCGCTACGCGACGGAGATCCAGGAGGCCCTGCAGTGGCTCGGCCTCGATTGGGACGAAGGTCCTTTTCGACAGAGCGAGCGGAGCGAGCTGTACGAGAATGCGGTCACCCGCCTTCTAGAGAGCGGCGCCGCGTACCGCTGCACGTGCTCGCCCGAGGAGCTCGAAGCCCGTCGCACCGCGGCTCGCGCCGCCGGCGAGCGCGCCGGCTACGATCGGCACTGTCGTCCCGGCGTCGGCCCCGGGCCCGCCGAGGGAAAGCCCTCTTCCGTCCGGTTCGCGACGCCCCTCGACGGAACGGTCGTCATCGACGATCGCATTCGCGGACGGATCGAGTTCCAGACGAGCGAGATCGAGGACTTCGTGATCGCCCGCTCCGACGGCTCGCCGACCTACCAGCTCGTCGTCACGGTCGACGACGCGGACATGCGGATCAGCGACGTCGTGCGCGGCGACGATCTCCTGAACAGCTCGCCGAAGCAGGTGCTCCTCTACCGCGCGCTCGGCGTCGAGCCGCCGGCCTTCGCGCACCTCCCGCAGGTCCTCGGGGCGGACAAGACGCGCCTCTCCAAGCGACACGGCGCAGCCGCCGTCCTCGAGTACCGTGAGCTCGGCTACTACCCCGATGCGCTCGTGAACTTCCTGGCTCGGCTTGGCTGGGCCCATGGGGATCAAGAGGTGTTCACTCGCACGGAGCTGATCCATGCGTTCTCTCTAGAGAATGTCGGCAAATCCGCGGGGGTCTTTAACGCCGAGAAGCTCGACTGGCTGAACGGGCTCTACCTGCGGGCACGCTCCCTGGCCGAGCTCGCCGGCGACCTGCGCGAGTTCGCCGGGCGCCGCCGTGAGTCGCTGCCCGGCGACGCGGCCTGGCAGGAGAGGATGGTCGGGACGCTACGCGAGCGGGCGCAGACGCTCGGACAGCTCCACGACGCGGCGCGCTTCTACCTGGAGGATGAGATCGTCCTCGACGAGGACGCGGCACGGAAGCATCTGACGCCGGCGTCCGCGGACCTCCTCGAGGGTCTCGTCGCTCCGCTCGCGACGCTCGATTCCTGGAGCGAGGCGGACCTCGAAGCGACCTTTCGCGCCGTCGCCGAAAGGGCCGGTCAGAAGCTCGGCGCTCTCGCGCAGCCGGCTCGCGTGGCGCTGACCGGTCGGACGACGAGCCCGGGGATCTTCGAGGTCCTCGCGGTCCTCGGACGCGAGCGCAGCCTCGAGCGCCTCGGCCGCGCGATCGCCCGAGCGCGCTGATCGTCACGCCCGTCGGTGCGAAGTGAAATTGCGACGCCAGGGCCCGTCCGCTAGGCTCCGCGCCTGGATGGGGTGTGGCCAAATTGGTAAGGCACCTGACTCTGGATCAGGGGATTGTAGGTTCGAGTCCTACCACCCCAGCTCGCTCGGTCCCATCGTCTAGCGGTTAGGACGCCGGCCTCTCACGTCGGTAGCGGGGGTTCGAGTCCCCCTGGGACCACTTCCGAGAGTCGAAGAGCCACGGCGCTGGAGCCCATGACCCAAGAGAATCAGGAGGCTTCGGCGTCGGGGCCCGACTCCTTCGGCACGGCGCGCGGCATCGGCGTCGCCGGCGCCACCGCGATCGTCGTCGGCTCGATGCTCGGCGTCGGGATCTTCTTGACGCCGCCTCTCGTCGCGCGGAGCACGGGCGACCCCGCTCTCTTCCTCCTTCTGTGGGCGCTCGGAGGCCTCGTCGCCATCGCGGGCGCGACGACCTACGGCGAGCTCGGCGCGATGATGCCGCGAGCGGGCGGCGACTACGTCTACATCCGACGCGCGTTCGGTGCCTCGACGGGATTCGCGGCCGGCTGGGTGCTCTTCGCAGGCGTCTTCGCGGGCTCGATCGCGAGCATGACCGTCGGCGTCTGCCGTCACCAGCTGAGCCTGCTCGCGAGCGGGCTCGCGGTCGATCTCTCGGCGCCTTGGCTCGCGGTCCCGTCGCTCGGCTTCCGGCTCGAGGGCGTCGACGTCGTCGCGGTCGGGCTCGTCGTGCTCTTCACGACGGTCAACGCGCTCGGCGTGCGCCTCACCACGATCGCGCAGTCGCTTCTCACGATGGGACCGCTGGCGCTCCTCGGGGTGTTCGCGATCTTCGTGCTGGCGAGTGGTCCGCACGCGGGCGCCGTCGCGAGCGTCACCGGCGAGCGGGGAACGGACGACCTCTCCGCGGCCCTCCTCGGGATCTACTTCACCTACGCGGGATGGAACTCCGTCGCCTACGTCGGCGGCGAGGTGCGCGATCCGGGACGAAACCTTCCGCGCGCTCTCCTCGGCGGTACGCTCGTCGTCACGGCGCTCTACCTGCTCCTCTGCGGCGCATGGCTCTCGCTTCTCGGGCTCGGTGGGATCGCGAGCTCGTTCGAGGCCGGCACTGCTTCGGCGCGGGCGCTTCTCGGAACCGGCGCGGAAGCACCCGTCGCAGTGCTGATCGCGCTCGCGCTCTGCGGCGCGATCAACGCGACCGTGCTCGGAGGCGCGCGCATCGCCTACGCGATGGGGCGCGATCGTGGGCTCCCCGAATGGCTCGGCCATCTCGATCCGCGGACCGGCGTTCCGACGCGCGCACTATGGCTCCAGGCGGGATTCGCCGCTCTCCTCGTCGTGACGGGAACCTTCGTCCAGCTCGTGCAGCTCGCGAGCATCGCCATGCTGCTTCTCGGCTCGCTCGCCGTCGCGGCGCTCTTTGCACTTCGCCGACGCGAGCCGGAAGCACCGCGGCCGTATCGCGCGACTCTCTACCCGCTCTTGCCGCTCGGGTATCTCGGAACGGCGCTCGCCGTCGTCGCGGTGCAGATCGACGCGGCGGTGGAGGGAGACGGGGCGAGCTCGTGGTTCCCGCTTCTCGGGCTCGCGATCTTCGCGGCGGTCTGGGCGCTCCACCGCGCGCGCGCCTAGTTCGAGCGAGGGGGCGCCGCCCCCTCGCCGAACGCGTGGCAAAGCCACGCCTTCTCCACGGTTGATCGCAAGCGAGGGGGCGCCGCCCCCTCGCCGAACGCGTGGCAAAGCCACGCCTTCTCCACGGTT
>VGTG01000291.1 GCA_016874795.1 Deltaproteobacteria bacterium
GCGTGGCCGCGCGCTGGAGGACGAACTGCACCTCGCGCTGGCTCGCGGTGTGGAGCCGCACCACGAGGAGGCCGTCCGGGGCGATCGCCGCGGCGTCCTCGTCGCGGAGGATCTGCACCAACTCCTGCGTGACCTTCCGCGCGACGCCCGCGGCGGCCTCCGGAGCGCCGTTCGGGTCGGCGTCGGTGACCTGGATCCCGAGGAGCGCGAAGTGCCCGCCGAGGTCGCGCATCGCCTCGATGGTGTTCTCCAGATTCTCCTTGAACACGCCCCATTGCACGGTCCCGTACTCGCCGGATCGCGGGAGATCGGCGCCGACCTCGAGCCGCAGGTAGCGGCTCGTCACCGGGGGGATGAGCTTCGCGCGCACCGCGTGGCGGCGGACGCGCTCGCGGATCTCGACGAGCGGCGTGGCCTGCACGAGCACGTCGTCCGCGCCGCGCCGGAGGAAGGCGATGCGATCGGAGGCGCGCGCGAGGCTGTGGGCGACGACGATGATCGGCGCCTGCGTGTAGCGGCGGATGTCCTCGACCAGCCGGAGCGCGCGGGTGCCGCGGAGGTCGTCGGGCGCCACCGTTCCGGCAAGCGTGGTTGGGGAACGCGAGCGGGCAGCAATGTCCGACCCGGGCGCTCGACGTTGAACTCGCGCAGCGGGTCCTCCAGGCGGTCGGTGCAGGGGAATCAGATCGATCGTTCATCCGATGCGATCCGGATCAACGATAACCCGTTTCTGCCGATCATGACCATGTCGTGAGCAAACCCGATCCCGAGTCACGCGCAGCCCTCGAGAAGGAGCTCGAGCTGGTCCAGCGTGAGCTTCGCGAACTACGCGCGCTGCAGCGACGCTTTAGGCTGAGCCAGCTCGAAGCCGGCGACCACGCCAAGCTGCGCGCGCTCCTCACGGCGGCCATCGAGGAGGCCGAGGCGGCGGGGGAGGATGAGGTGCTCATCGAGCTCAACCTCGTGCACCGGGATCCGAGGCTCTGAGTCGATGCGGGCGGCGTTGATCAAGCTCGGCGCCACCTTGACGAGGCTGCGAGAGCTCCGCCGTCGTGTCGCTCTGCTGCCGATCGATGCCGAAGACCGAGCGCTGTTCGACGCGCTCTCGTCGATGGAGATCGCTCGCTGCGAGCGGCGGCAGGCGAGGATGTTGGCGAAACTGGGCAGCGATGCCGAGGATGGCGAGGGCGAGGCGCCCGGACCGATCGCCGACGCCGACGCCGAGCACGCGGATGCCCACCAGGACGAAGACGGCGGCGATGCAGGTGCCAGCGGGGCCGCGGGTAGCACCTCCGACCCAGGCTCGCCCGAGAGCGCGGGCGGACCCACGGCTACCGAGCCGGAGTCGAAGGGCAAGGGCCACGGTCGGAATGGCGCGGGCGCGTTCGTCAACGCCAAGCACGTCTTCCACACGCTCCTGGTCGGCGTCATCGGGGCAATCTGCGAGGCCTGCGGCATCGGCCGCATGTTGCGCTATCGGGAGAAGTGCATCGTCGTGGTCAAGGGGCAGCCGCTCTTCGGTGCCGAGCTCCATCACTTCGAGCAGGGCCGCTGCCGGCTGTGCGGGGCCATCATCAGGGCCGAAGGGCCGGCGGTCACGGGCGGTCTCGGCGGCAGCTACATCACCTACGACGGGTCCGCGTGCGCGATGCTCCTGGTGATGCACTACTTCGCCGGCGTGCCCTTCAAGCGAATGGAGTCGCTGCAGGCCGGCTGGGGCATCCCGATGCCGGACGCCAACCAGTGGACCCTCGCGGACGAGAGCGCGGATCGACTGCTCCCGCTGTACAAGGCCCTCGAGAAGCACGGCGTCCAGAACGCCCTTGCCCTGAGGATCGACGACACCGGCTCGATGATCGTCGCAGTGCAGCGCGAGATCCGGGCGGAGGTTGCTGCGGTCGAAGCGCTCGGGGGGTCGGCGAAGGACGTGAGGACCGGGATCAACGCGACCGGCGTCTACCTCGAGACCGCGCAGGGCAAGGTGCTCCTCTTCTTCACGGGCCGCCATCATGCGGGCGAGATCATCGACCGCATCCTGGCGCACCGGAGCGCCGCGCAGCGCGAGGGGGAGAAGCTCGTGAAGGTGTCGGACGCGGCATCGAAGAACTTCTCGCACGCCCACCGCGATGCGCTCGATGAGGCGGTGTGCAACGCGCACGCGTACCTGAACTTCCGCGCCGTCAAGGATCGCCACCCCGAGGAGTACGGTCTCGCGGGCGAGGTCTACGACAAGGTCTTCGACAACGACGATGTGACGAAGGCCCGGGGCATGAGCCCCCACGATCGGATGCTCTATCACCGGGAGCACTCGCTGCCCGAGATGAGGCGGCTCAAGGCGATGTGCCGCGACAAGCTCGATCGCAAGCTCGTGGAGCCGAACGCGCCGCTGTGGGCGCCCCTCACCTTCATCATCAACCAGTGGGAGCGCCTCACGAGGTTCTGCGAGGTGCCCGGCGTCCCGCTCGACACCAACGTGGTCGAGCAGATGCTCATCATCCCGGTTCGGTATCTGGCCGGCTCCTTCAACTACAGGACCCAGAGCGGGGCCGAGGTCGGCGATCTGCACATGTCCTTGATCGCCACCGCCAACGCCAACGGCATCGAGCCGGTGGCCTACCTCACCGAGTGCATCGAGAACCACGAGGACCTCGCCAAGAGGCCCGAACACTACCTCCCGTGGGTCTATCGCGCGCGACTCGAGGCACCCGATGAGACCGGGCACGAACCACCGGCGGCGCCCACACGATCCGCAGTGAAGCGCGCGGTCGAGCACCCCCTGCGACCCGGGACGCTTCGGCCGTCCATCACGGTCGCGACGGGCCCGCCGTCCGCCGCCCGGCCATGATGGCGGGGCCGGCACCCTCGCCCCACTACGCGATCTTCCTCCAGAGCTCCGGAAACGCGCAGCGCGAAGGGTCCCCGCCCCAGATCAGGACCTGAAGCTCGCGCGCGAACAACGAGGAGCAAGGCGCGTCGCCGTCGCCCGCCGGCCAGTTGGCGAACCGCCCCTTCGACAGGCGCCGCGTGCAGAGCCAGAATCCGCCCCCATCGTAGAACAGCACCCGGAGCATGTGCCGCCGGCGATTCCGGAAGACGAAGAACGCCCCGCTCATGGGCTCCTTCTTCAGCACCGCTCGCGCGATCGCCGCCGTCCCGTCGATGCCGTTCCGGAAGCTCACCGGCTCGTGCATCACGAACACCGTTGCCTGCGCTGGAACCTGGATCATCGCGCCCCTCCGAAGCCGAGCGCCGCGGACAGCAACCTCAGCATCTCGGGGGTCTCCTCGAACACCCGGAGCCGCACCCCCGCCCCGGTCGTGACCTCGGCGAGCGGTCGGACGATCGGCTCCGCCGGCGCGCTCAGCTCCAGTCGCGAGAACGTGGGCACGTCCCGCGCCGCCGCCCTCGTTCTCCCGGGCCTTCGGCGCGTCTCTCCCGGCTCGAGCGGGTCGGCCGACGCCCCCACGTCCCGGAACAGGCGAGCCCGCTCGACCCGCGTCGCCCGGACGACAGCCGTCAGACCATGCGTCTGCGCAGCTCGCCGCGCGCGAGCCAGGAGATCCTCAGGCGCGGGCTCCCGAGCGTGCTTCTTGCGCGCCCGCCACTCCGAGAACGCGGACTCCAACTCCTTCAGTGACTCAACCTTCATGCTCAGATTCCTCCTGACGGTCACGCCGTCAGAGCGAACCTACGATAGGGGCAGCCGCGATCCGGTCACGCTTGCCGGAACAGTAGCTCCGGCCGCACAAGA
>VGTG01000292.1 GCA_016874795.1 Deltaproteobacteria bacterium
GCGAAGTCGACGACCTCGCGAACCTGCTCCTCGCGCGCGACGTCGCACGGAACGAAGCGAGCTTCGGCGCCACAGTCGTCGCGGAGGAGCCGCACCGTCTCCCGACCCCACTCTTCGCGCAGGTCGCAGCCGACGACGCGCGCACCCTCGCGAGCGAAGAGTCGAGCGGTCGCCCGTCCAACGCCCGAGCCGACACCGGTGATCACGACGACCTTTTCTCGGAGAAGCATCGCCGACCTCCCTTCGTTCAGCTCTCGAGAACGACCGGGACCGCGGTCGGCATTCGGAACAAGAGGCCGGTGATCCACGGTGCAGGCGCGTCGGGATCGAGCTGGAGCTTCGGAAAGCGGTCGAGGAGCGTGTTCATCACGGTGCGCATCTCCAATCGAGCCAGGTGTGCCCCGATGCAGAAGTGAGGGCCCAAACCGAAGCTCGCGTGCACGCGGCGTTCGCGCGTGATGTCGAACCGATGCGGGTCTGACCAGCGTGCGGGGTCGTGGTTCGCCGCGGCGAGGCAAGCATAAACGACGCTTCCTTCGGGAATCGCGACGCCGCCGAGCTCGGTGTCCCGCGTGGCGATCCGACCGAGCGACGTCAGGGGCTGCTCCCAACGGAGTGCTTCCTCGATGGCCTCCTCGAGTCGCCAGCGCTCGCGACGCAAGCGATCGAGCTGACCGGTCTGCAGGAGGCCCAGCAGCATGCAGCCGAGCCCGCGATAGGTGGTTCCCGCACCGGCCGGAAGCATGACGCGGGCGAACGCGAGGATCTCGTCGGCCTCCAGGACGTGACGGCCCCCGTCGGGGTCTCGCATCTCCGCCGCGCACAAGATGCTGATCAGGTCGTCTTGCGGCTCGATTCTGCGCTCGGCGACGACGCGGCGGAGATAGACCGCGATCTCCTGCGACGCTTGGAAGGCGTCGAGGGGATTGGTCATGACTCCTCCGACCGCGCGGATCGCGAGCTCGTGAAAGTGCGGCACGTCCGCGGCGGCGATGCCGAAGGAGCTCGCGATCGTGTGGACCGGGAGGTGTGCGCAGAGCTTCGAATAGAGGTCCACGCGCCCACCAGTCGCGACGCAATCCTCGAGGATTCGGTTCGCCGTCGGCTCGATCCACCGCTCACGCCAACGCTCGACTTGTCCGCGCAGGAGGGCGGGCTGTGCGAGCTCGCGGTGACGGCGGTGCGCGTCACCATCGAGCTGGAGCAGGCTGACGCCGACGGTGGGCTCCAGGGTCGGCTGGTACCAGCGCGACGAGAAGGTCTCGGGGTCGCTCAGGACCGTGTCGACGGTGTCCCAGTCGTAGCAGGAGAAGATGCGGCGGTCGGCCCAGCCGATGACCGCCCCACCGGGCAGACCGAAGGCGGCCGCGATCGCCCCCTCGTGGACGGGACCGGTTTCGCGCAGCTCGTCGTAGCGAGGATAGGGATCGTCGATCGCGCCGGCGCCCGTGGCTCGGTTGCGGGACTTCTCCGCCTCGTTCGCACCAATCTCGACCGTGACGGCTCGGCCCGACTCACCTCGATCCGCTGGCGGAGGCGCAGACATCGACGACCCTCATTGATCTGGAGGTGCGTGTTCGGGTAGTTGCTGAAATATCAGCGATCTTCCTTAGATACGAGCAGATGCGAGCGCATCGCTATCAACTCGTCGCGAGCGACGCAATCGCCATCTGGAAGGAAAAGAGCCCATGCCGATTCGTCCCTCTCCGGCCGTGCTGCGCGCGTGTGAGATCGTGAGCCACCTTGCCCGGCATCCGACCGAGTCGTTCACCGTTTCGGAGCTCGCGCGACTGGTGAAGGTGCCGCGAGCGACTTGCGACGCGATCCTGCAGGCTCTCGCGGTACACGAGTACGTCAGCCGCCCCGAGGACGACCGGCGTTACCGGCTCGGGGCGGCTGGTATCGGGCTCGGGGAAGCGGCGCGAGCAGCAAATCCGTTGCTTGGCGCAGCGACCCTCGAGGCCGAGGCACTCGCGCGCGCACACGCTTGCTGCGTCGCCGTGTGCGTTCGAGACGAGGCGAATGCGCGGGTCGTCGAGGTGTTCGACTTCGAGCCGCTCTTCGGCGTCCGCGCGCGCGTCGGCCAGACCATCCCTCTCCTTCCACCGTTCGGGGCCGTGTTCGTTGCGTGGAGCGACGAGGAGGGCGAGGTATGGTTGGCCCGTGCCGGTGCGACGCTGGAGCCCGACGAGCGGGAACGATACCGGCGCGCGCTGCGCGAGGTCCGTCAGCGTGGCTACAGCGCCTCGTTCGCGACGCGTCACCAATGGGAGTTCGCACGGGCGATCAACATCCTCACTCACTCGCCCGCATCCGACGAGGCGCGCGACGCTCGCGATCGAATCGGCCGCGAGCTGATGCACGGCCCGTACCTCGCCGCCGACCACGAGGTCGGAGCGGACGTTCGGATCGCCCAGATCTCGGCTCCCGTCTTCGACCGGAGTGGGCGCGTCACGATGTCCCTCCTCGTTCCGGGGCCGGACTACGAGATCTCGATCCACCAGCTCCGCGAGATCGCCGCGCGGATCACTGCGGCCGCCGCGCGTGCGACACGCAGCGCAGGCGGCGTCGAGCCCGCGTCGCTCGTCGAGGGACAGCAAGCCCCTCCGATCCGCTCGTAGAAGAGCACCCCCCGTCACGCGCTCGACTTCTCTTCGGCGAGATCGCGCGCCTCGCGCAGATCGGCGGTACCGAAGCCCTCGCGGAAGGACGCGAGCAGCTCGGCCAACCGGACGCGCGCTCGCGATCCCGCGGCGCCGTGCCCACAGAGGCGGGCGAGACTCATCGTGGCGCGGAGCTCCAGCGTGCGCGCACCTTGGCGCTTCGCGCATTCGATCGCGTCGTGAAGCAGCGCTTCGACCCGCGAGCGCGCGTCAGACGAAGCCTCGTCGATGCCGCCAGCTTCGGCGCAGACCAGCTCCGCGTCGAGCCGCTGGATCTCGGCCTCGTGGTAGCGCTCACCCGTCGCGGCGATCAGCGCCTTGCTCTGCTCGAGCAGCTCGCGCGCTTCGCCGAGCCGACCGGCGCGAGTCTTCGCCGCGGCCAGGTGCGCGAGGTGGCGACATCGCCCGAGGTTCGCGCCTTCCGTCCACGATGCGAGGCCCTGCTCCAGGTCCGCGATTCCCCGCTCGATCTCGCCTCGTTCGACCAGCGCCGCGCCGCGAAGCTCGAGACCGATGGGGATCCAGTACGGCAACCCCTGCTCGTTCGCATGCGCCATCGCGGCCTCTGCGTGCTCGATGCAACCGTCGGGCTCGCGGCGGCAATGCCGAATCCAGGCCGCGAAGACCAGCGCGCTCGCGGTGGTCATCGGGAAGCCGAGAGCACGTGCGTGCTCCACCGCTCGAAGGCTCAGATCGAGCGCCTGATCGATGCTTCCGAGCGCCCACAGCACCGACGCGCGATGCGTGAGCGCGGCCACCTTCGGATCCAGGCCGTACACCAGCGCGGCTTGACGATCCGCAACCTCGTCGTAGAGAGGCTCGCCTTCGTCGAGATGATGCAGCGCCGCCGCGAGCTCGCCGCGAAAGAAATGCGTCTGCCAGAGGCCGAGGCGTGCCGCCAGGCGCATGAGACGGTCTCCGCTCGTCTCGGCGATCGCCCGGTTGTTCTCGGCGAGCTCCAGAGCGCGATCGAGCTCGCCTCGCACGGTGTGGAAGGTCCACATCCCCCAGAGCACCGGAAAGGACGCCGGCGCTCCCGGCGTC
>VGTG01000293.1 GCA_016874795.1 Deltaproteobacteria bacterium
CGATACGGGCCTCCTCTCGTTCGAGGACGTGCGGGTCTCCGTGTCGAACACGATCGGCGACATCGGACGAGGCTTCCAGCAGCAGATGATGCAGTTCCAGGACGAGCGCCTGGTCGCCGCCGTCAGCTCGAACGCCGCCTCGGAGGCGCTCTGGGAGACGACGCGCGACTGGTGCCAGAACCGCTTCGTCTTCGGGAAGCCGCTCGCGAAGATGCAGGTGACGCAGTTCAAGCTCGTCGAGATGCTCGCGCGGATCACGGCCGACCGCGAGCTCGTCCACGCTTGCGTGCGCCGGCGCGTCCGCAACGAGGACGCGACGAAGGAGATCTCGATGGCGAAGCTCCTCGTCGGCCGCACGAGCCGCTGGGTCGCGGACGAGTGCATCCAGCTCCACGGCGGCTTCGGCTACATGACGGAGAGTGCCGCGGGCCGGGCGTTCGTGGACTCGCGCTTGATCAGCATCGGCGGCGGCGCCGACGAGGTGATGATCCAGTACCTCGCGCGCATGGTCGGCCTGTAGAAGCCCGTAGAAGAAGAGGATCTGCAATGGCGGCGACGATCATCGAGGCGGTCCACGCCCGCGAAGTTCTCGACTCCCGTGGAAAGCCGACGCTCGAGGCCGAGGTCCGGCTCGCGTGCGGCGTGACCGGACGCGCTGCGGTTCCGAGCGGAGCGTCGACGGGCGCGCACGAGGCTCTCGAGCTGCGCGACGGCGATCCGAAGCGTTACGGCGGCGGGGGTGTGCTGAAGGCGGTCGCGAACGTCAACGAAAAGCTCTCTCGTGTCGTCTCCGGGCTCGATGCTCGAGACCAGAAGGCGGTCGATCGCGCGATGATCGAAGCGGACGGAACGCCGCTCAAGAGCTCGATCGGCGCGAACGCGATCCTCGGCGTCTCGATGGCGACCGCGCGCGCCGCGGCGCAGAGCCAGAACGTGTCGCTCTATCGCTGGCTCGGCGGCGAGGACGCGTGCGTCCTTCCCGTGCCGTTCATGAACGTGCTGAACGGCGGTGCGCACGCGGTCGGAGGCGTCGACTTCCAGGAGTTCATGCTCGCACCCGTCGGCTTGCCGACCTTCTCGGACGCGCTCCGTGCGGGCTGCGAGTGCTACCACGCGCTGAAGGGCATCCTGCACGAGCGCGGCTTGTCCGTCCTCGTCGGCGACGAAGGCGGCTTCGCGCCCGCGCTCGCGCGGAACGAGGACGCACCGGAGCTCCTCCTGAGGGCGATCGAGAAGGCAGGCTACCGCCCCGGCGAGGACGTCGTGCTGGCGCTCGATCCGGCCACCACCGAGCTCTTTTCCGACGGCCGCTACTCTTTGACGCGGACGACGGGGGACGTGCACTCGAGCGCCGAGATGGTCGACCTCTGGGCGGGCTGGTGCGAGCGCTTCCCGATCGTGTCGATCGAGGACGGCCTCGCCGAGGACGACTGGGACGGCTGGGCTGCTCTGACGAAGCGGATCGGGAAGAAGGTCCTCCTCGTCGGAGACGACCTCTTCGTCACGCAGAAGGCGCGGCTCGAGAAGGGGATCGCGGCCGGCATCGCGAACGCGATCCTGATCAAGCTGAACCAGGTCGGCTCGGTCTCGGAGACCCTCGACACGATCGCCGTCGCGAAGAAGGCGGGGTACGGGCAAATGGTCTCGCACCGCTCCGGCGAGACGGAGGACGTCTTCATCGCCGATCTCGCGGTCGCGACGGGGGCGGGCCGGATCAAGACCGGGGCGCCGGCGCGATCGGAGCGCGGCGCGAAGTACAACCAGCTCCTCCGGATCGAAGAGGAGCTCGGGGCGCGCGCTCGCTACGCGGGCCGCGGGTAGGACGAAAGCGGCCCGGGGACGGAGCGCTCCGTGAAGAGCGGCTCCGGCTCCTTTCCGACCGCGCGCGCCGCACTTCTCCTCGTCGCGGTCGTCGCGGCGACCGTCGTCCTCACGTGGCCTCTCGCGGCGCACCTGCGCACGCGCCTACCGCACACGGACTACGTCGCACGCACGGACGCGCTCGTCGCGGGCTGGGTGCTCGCTCATCAGACGCACGCCCTCGCGACGGCACCGACGACGATCGCGGACGGGAACATCTTCCATCCGAGCTCGAACGCTCTCTTCTACGGGCCGCTCGGGGTCGGCGCGCTGCCGCTCTTCGCGCCGGTGTTTCTCGCGAGCGGCGGCGACACCACGCTCGCGCTGAACGTGACCTTCCTTCTCGGCGTCGCGCTGACGTCGTGGACGTCCGCAGTCGTCGTCCTCCTCTGGACCGGCTCGATCGGCGCCGCCGTCGCCTCCGCGGCGACGCTCCTCGGGAGCACCTGGCTCGTGCGCGGGATGGTCGCGACGGCGCCCTTCGCCGCGGCGCTCTTCTACGTTCCGGTGATCGCGTACCGCGCGGCGTTCCGCACGCGGACGCTCCGCGAGTCGCTCTGGCTCGTGCCGCTCCTCTTTCTCCAGTGCCTCGTCGACGTGGTGTACGTCGCACCGGCGGTCCTCGCTCCGCTCGGTCTGCTCGCGGCGGGCCGGCTGCTTCGCCGCGCGACGCGGCGATCTGGGCTGCATCTCGCGGCGGCCCTGGCTCTCTCCCTGATCGCGATGGCGCCGGTTCTCGCCGGCTACGTGGCCGTAGCCGCCGCGAATCCGGGCCTTCCGCTGCAGACGTTCTGGGATCACCGCATCCCGCGGTTCGTCCTTCCGTACGGCCTCTTCCGCGACTCGTCGCGCGCCGTGCCCCTCTTGCTTCTGGTGTTCCTCCTGGTCGGCGGGGTCGCCTTCCTCCGGCGGAAGAGGCGGTCCGGCACCGAGGAGGGCGACTCGCTGTGGGCCCAGGGTGCGCTCTGGACGACGACGGGAATCCTGCTTTCGCTTCCGCCGACGGGTTTCTTCGGGAGGCGGCGCATCGCGCTTCCGATCGGCCTCGCCGCGCAGTGGATCCCGTCGCTCGCCGTGATCCGGACGCATGATCGCCTGGGCGTCGCGGCGCTCTTCGGGTTCGCGTTCCTCGCGGCTGCCGCCTTCCGGGAGGTCGAGACATGGATCGACCGAATCGCTCGCCGACGGGCGCTCGCCGTCTGGGGAAGAAGAATCGCGCTCCTCGCCCTCGTCGGCGGTCTCTACGTCGCTTCGCGCCATCAGGCGCTGGAGGAGGGTCTCTGGCTGCGGCCGTTCCCGCTCTTCGAGCCGCCGCAGTGGAGCGCGCCCGCGGCCGAGGTCCTGCGGCGCGCGCCCGGTGCGGTGCTCGAGCTGCCCGTCTGGCCCGTCGGGATATCGACGCCGTTCGCGCAGGCGCGCGCGATGTACCGCTCGACGCAGCACTGGCGCCCGCTCGTGAACGGGCATCACAGCTACTACCCGAGCGACTTCCCGGCTCGCGTCGAGGTCGCGGCTCGCGTTCCTCATCCGAAGGCCCTCCAGGCTCTCCGGCGCGAGGCAAACCTCTCGACGATCGCCGTGCCGCTCGACACGATGCCCGAGGGAATGCGACGCCAGTGGGAGACGTTGGCCGTGTCGCCGAAGCCCGGTCTCCGGCTCGTCTTCCACTCGCAGAACGAGCTGATCTTCGAGATCGACGACGTGCCCGAACCGCCCGCGCGCCCGTAGCGGCCGCTCGGACGGGCGTCGGAAATCATGCGGTTGCACGTTTTCCGGAGCTGCCGCACGATGCATCAGGATGAGAATTC
>VGTG01000294.1 GCA_016874795.1 Deltaproteobacteria bacterium
CCTGCCGGACCTGCCGGACCTGCCGGACCTGCCGGACCTGCCGGACCTGCCGGCGCGGGCTGGCTGGTCGCTCCCGACGCAGCGAGCGCCGCTTCCGCACGCTCGAGCCGCTTCTCCGCGAGGCTCGCCCGCCGCTGGATCCGCGTCTCTTCGCGCTGCTTCTTGAACTCCGCGCGGAGCACGTCGCGATCCTGCGGCGATGGGGCCGAGCGAATCGCTTCCTTCAGATCCTGCGTGCTGTCGCGGAGCGCCTGCCGCTCTTCGCGCCGCACGGCACGCTCTTCCCGCCGCGCCGAGCGCTGCTCGCGTCGCTCGAGGATGCGCTGCATGACCTGCTCGCGCCTCTGGTCCTTCTCTTCCGTGGTCAGCGTCTCGAGCGTCGGCGCCGGCATCGGCACCGCTTCGGGCGGGTTCGTCGCGACGCGCGTCTCGCTCTCGGTCGGCTCGGCCTTCGCAACCTCGATCGGCGGCTCGCCGGGCTTCACCTCCTCGTCGTGTGCGAGGGTCTTCTCCTCACGCACCGGGGCGTCGTCTGCGGCGACCGTCTCCTCCGAGCGCTTCGAGTCTCCGGAAAGCTCGAGCCCACCCGCGAACGCCGCGACGAGCGCGACGATCCCGAGCAGGATCCAGAGGAGCCGGCGGCCACGGCGCGGCGGCTCCGGCGGCGGGCCCCCGAGGTAGCCGCCACCGCGAACACCGCCCTGCTCCGCCTTGCGAAGGGCGTCGAGGACCGTGCTCAACTCGCGCCTCGCGTCACCATCGCGTGCTCGGGAGACTCGCCGGCCGCGAGTCGCGGACGCCAGTCCGTCGACACCAGCCGATACAACGCGATCATCGTCATCGGGCCGACCTTGCCGTCCGGGTTCAAATGCGCCGACCTCTGAAACTCCACCACCGCCTCCTCCGTGTCAGCGGCGAAGACGTTGCCGCCACGGCCCGCGTAAACGCCCGCTCCGCGCAGGAGATCGTGCAACTGCGCCACCGAGCGCCCCGACGATCCACGCGCGAGAATTGGACCGAGCCCATGCGCGTCGTACCACAAGAGATGCGCTTGTCCGAACCAGAGCTCCGAGAGCGCCGTGTGCGAGACCGCGAAGGACGCGCGCCCGACCGTCACCCGAGCGCGATCGTCGTCGACCTGATCGACCATCGCGAAGTGGACGCGCGAGCCGTCGCCGACGTCGAGCTCGAGGATGGCCGGGAGGTCGAGCACACGAAGCGAGCTCAGGTTCCCGGCGAACTCGAGGTAGCGGAGGTTGCGCAGCGTCGCGATGCTCGGCAGGTCGAGCGTCTCCCGTGAGGCCTCGCTCGCGGAGAGCGGGGTAGTCGACCACACGCCGAGCAGCGCTTCGACCGCTTGGTACGCGCTCTCCCCCGGCGTCGTCTGCCGGATCGCGTCGACGAGCGTGGCCCGGTCCACCCAGCGCGTGTCCGCGAGCGGCGCGGGCGCGAGATCGGGCTCGGAAACGGGAGCGCTTGCCGGTGCGATGCTGGCCGCGCTCGGGACGACGCTGGCGGAGCTCGGCGCGGCGAGCTCCATCGCGGGCTCCGTTGCCGGCTCGAAAGCCGGGTCCGCGCTTCCCGACCACGGCTCGAACACCGGAGTCAGCGGCTCCGCGGCCACGCGCGGTCCGCTGGAGCCGCTCGCGGCCGCCTGCCCGCCCGAAGCGCCGCCGCCGACCGCGTCGAGCGCACGTGCGACGCCGGCCCGCTCGTGGCGGTCGACGGGAGCCTCGCTCGCGGTGGTACGCGCGATCGTCCAGCCGCCGATGCCGCTCGGGAGGAGACCACGCTGCCAGGCGATCCCGCCCGCCACGCACAGAGCCGTCGCGGCGGCGACCGGGATGCTCCAGCGCGGGAAGCGCCACTCCCGCAACGGCTCGCTCTGCTTCGGCCGCTCGATCTCGTCGATCGCGAGGTTCACGACGCGCCGGTTCACGACGGTGCGGTCGCGCGCGTAGGCGACGAGCAGCGCCCGGTGGCAGAGGACGTTGATCCGCCGCGGCACGCCACGCGTGTACGAGTGGATGCGCCCCATCGCCGACCCGGTGAAGATCCGCCGCGCGCGCCCGCCGGAAGCGGTCGCGAGGCGGTGCGCGACGTACTGCGCGGTCTCGCTCCGGTCGAGCGGACCGAGATGCCAGCGGACCGTGATCCGCTGATCGAGCTGCTCGAGGTCGGCGCGGCGGAGGAGATCGCGGAGCTCGGGCTGCCCGACGAGGACGATCTGCAGCAGCTTCGCGGTCTCGGTCTCGAAGTTCGAGAGCATGCGGAGCTGCTCGAGGATCGCTCCGCCGAGCGCCTGCGCCTCGTCGATCACGAGCACGACCTGGTTGCCTTCCTGCTTCTGGGCGAGAAGGAAGGCGTTCAACGCGACGAGGAGGTCGCGCTGCGTTCCCTCCTGCGCGATCCCGAGCTCGTGGTTGATCTCCTGCAGGAGCTCGACGCCGGTCAGGACCGGATTCAGGATGTACGCGTAGCGCGCGTTCCCCGGCGGGTCCGAGAGGAACGAGCGCAGGAGCGTCGTCTTCCCCGCCCCGATCTCGCCCGTGATCGCGACGAAGCCCGCGCCCTCGCGGAGTCCATAGACGAGATGTCCGAGCGCCTCGCGGTGCTTCGCCGAGAGGAACAGGTACCGGGGGTCCGGGGTCAGGCGGAAAGGCGCCTCCTCGAAGCCGAAGAATCGTTCGTACATCCGCGACTCACTAAAAGGGAGCGACGGCGAGACTGTCAACTCCGGAGCGCGACCGCGGTTGCCGGCCCCGCGAGCGCCGTGGCAGAACGAAAGAGTCCGCCCGGACGGACGAGAACCGAATGGCGCGAGAGTGGTGGCGACGCCTCGCCGCGGCCGAGCGTCGCGAGTACGAGCGCAGCGAGAGCATCTCCCGCCTCGTCCTGCCGAACGACCCGTCCTTCGCCCCGATGGTCCACCGCGTCGAGCAGGCCCTCGCAGCGGACGACCGCGCGGGAGCGGAGCGCGCCGCGCAGGCGCTCGTCGACCGCATCTGCATCCACGTCCAGGTGCCGCGCGTGGCGGTGTCGGTCCTCGGGAAGCGACCCGCCGACGGGAGCGGCGAGCTGCACGGCATCTACCACGGCAACGACGAGAGCGGACGCGACACGATCACGGTGTGGATGCGGACCGCGAAGCGAAAGGACGTCGTCGCGCCGCGGACCTTCCTGCGCACGCTCCTCCACGAGGTCGCGCATCACCTCGACATCCGCGCGCTCGGCCTGCCGAGCTCGTTTCACTCGAAGGGGTTCTACCAGCGCGAGTCGAGCTTGATGCGAACGATCACGCGCGGCACCAGCCTCGCACCGCGGCGGGCCGGAGCGCGGGACGCCGCCCCCGCAGACAGCGAGCCGCGCGAGCCGCCGCCGGCGGATCCCGACGCGCGACGACGCGGGCTCGAGATCCTCCGCAACGCCGCCGACGCGATCGCAGCGCGCACGCGCCGCCGAGACCCCTGAGGCCTGGTCGTACGGGACCTGGTGCACCGCCGTCGAGATGGCGTCAACACCTTACCGCCCCTCGACGCCCCTCGCGGCGTCACACCTCCTCGAAATATGCCAGATATTCCTTCGTCGGCGTTCCTTG
>VGTG01000295.1 GCA_016874795.1 Deltaproteobacteria bacterium
GGCAAAGCGGTAGCCTGACGCGTTTTCGTCGTACGCGGCGCCGATTCCCTCGTGCAGTCCGCACGTTGCGCCGCTCGCCGGCCCGACGAGCGTGGCGGCGACGAGCTCGAAGGCCCCGACGCGAGCCTGCGAGCTTGCATCGGCCGCTGATGCGAAGGCGCCCGCCGCCGCGGGCCTGAACAGCGCGGCGACGAAGACGACGAAGAGCGCGAAGTGGCGAAGCCACGGCATGCGCCCGTTCTACAACGCGGGCTCGGTCGGGGACAGGGCGAAGGCACGAAGGCCGCCGAGCGGCGGGACGACGAGCGGGACACGAGGGCTCGACGAGCGCCGTCCCGCCCGGCGGCGTCTACACGCCGGCCGTCTCTTCGTCGGCCTCGGCGGCGAGCGCCGCGAACAGGCTCTCGGCGGCCTGCTCCTGGGGCACCAGCGGCGCGGCGGCAGGCTCCGGGCTCGTCGGCTCACCAGCGTCGTCGGCCTCCGCGGCCTCGGGGCGATTCAGCTTCGCGCTCGGGTGCGTCAGCGTGTGGACGGCCGCGTTCAGCCAGCGTGCAGATTGTCAAGGGACGGGGTACCTGATCCCGTCCGGGACGGGCAAACTGATCGCGAGATCTGACCGCAGACTACCTCGCTGATCGACGTGTCAGCCAACATGGGCTCGGGGCGGCCAAACTGATCCCGGTCGCGCTTCGCGCTCATGACCGCGCCTCCTTCGTGTTGGCCCTCGCGGCCCGCGGGGGTGGATTTCGATACGAGGCGCCGTCCATCACGATCACGTGCGCGCCGTGCAGGAGGCGGTCCATCGCTGCGGCGGCGAGGAGGGGGTCGCCGAACAGCGAGGCAAGCTCGGTGACGTCGCGGTTCGAGGTGATCACCGTCGAGGTCCGCTCGTAGCGCTGGCGGATGATCTCGTAGAGGTCCACCGGCTCGTCCCGGGTGAGGGACCGGAGGCCGAGATCGTCGATGATCAACACCTCCGGCGAGCTGTAGCGCGCGAGACGCCGGTCGTAGCTGTTGTCCGCCCGCGCGGCACGCAACTGACCGAGCATGTCGTGGGCGGAGGTGTAGAGGGCGGTGAAGCCGGCGCGGCAGGCGCGGTGACCAAGGGCCTGCGCGACGTGGCTCTTGCCCACGCCAGTCGGACCGACGAACAGCACGTTCTGCTTCTTTTCGATGAACCCGCACGTGGCGAGGTCGATGACCTTGGCCTTGGGGATCGTCGGGTTGAAGTGGAAGTCGAAGTCTTCGAGCGTCTTGGCGTGCTCGAAGCACGCGCGGCGAACGCGCTGGTCGAGCTGCTTACCGTCGCGCCGTTCGACCTCATCCGTGAGGAGCCGGAGCAGGAACTCCGGGTGCGAGAGATTGTCTTCGACGGCCTGATGGGTGCGGAGCTCGAGCGTTTGGAGGACGCCGCTCATCCGCAGCTTCTTCAGCAGGGGGACGAGATCATCAATTGGGCTCATGGGTCTCCTCGAGTCTCGAGTTCATCAGCTCGGAGATGTTGCGGGCGAAGCGGAAGCCGGGCTGGCCCGAAGGCGCGGCCGACATCGGGACCGGCAGCGGCTCGAGATCGAGCCCCTGGAGCAGGATCTGCTTCAGCCCTCGGTAGGTGTAGTTCGCGAAGTAGCGCGCTCGGAGACACGCGGCCTCGGCGCGGTGAGGCGGGTACTTCTCGAGCAACGTGACGACGGCTTGCGCGGCGCGGAGTTGGTAGACAACGTCGTCCGCATCGAACACCTCCCGGACGTATCTGCCGACCTCCTCGCCGAGGACATCGGCCCGGGACTCCCAGTAGGACCGGCTTCGGTGCCGTAGATCGCGGCGGCCCTCGGGCAGGTGGTCGTCCACCGTGATCCGCGCACCGGCGCGCCCCCGCGAGTGTGTGGCGACACGAGTGTCGTCTGCGTAGATGGCGACGGTCGTCGCGGTGGCGCGGATCCATACCTCCTTTCCGGTGAGACGCCACGGCACCGAGTAGAGCGCGCGGTCAAAGGAGACGTGCACGTCCTTGTGGACCGTGGCCTTCTTCCACGTCACCGGGTCCCACCTCACGCGCGGCAGCGCCAGCAAGGCCTGGCGCTCGACCTCTTCGTAGACCGCGAGCGGTGGCTTCCCGGTCGTCCCGTGGGTGCGCATCCCCGCGATCTCTCGCGTCCACTTCTCGAGCGAGGCGTTGACGTCGTCGATGTCCTCTCCTGCGCGACCCGCGAGCGCGTTTCGCTTCACGTACTTCACGCCCGACTCCACCTTCCCCTTCTTCTTGGGGGCGTAGATCGGTGTGGGATCGACTTTGAAGTCGTAGTGCCGCGCGAGCTCGCGGTAGCTGCGGTTCAGAGCGGGGTCGTCGGCGAACCCGAACGCCGCGCGCACGACCGCCGCCTTCAGGTTGTCGGGCACCAGGACCCTCGGTACTCCGCCGAGCGTGGCGAAGGCGTCGATGTGCAGTTGGAGCCACGTCTCGGTTCGTTGGTCGAAGACGACCTTCGCGAACATGTGCCGGCTGTGGCCGAGGACGATCACGAAGACCCACGCACGCCGTAACACCTGATGCACTGGATCGTAGAGACGCGCGATCTCTCCGAAGTCGATTTGGGCGACCTCGCCTGGTCCCGTCTCCACCGGGATCGAGACGTCGTCCGCGAGGACCCCCTTGGCGTTGCGCAGACGGCGGCAGAAGCGTTTCACGGCGGAGTAGCTCCCCGTGAAGCCCTCGGCCTTCTTCTCGAGCCTGAGGCGGTCGAGGATCGCTTGCGGCTCGAGGCCATCCTCATACAGCGCCTCGATCTCGCCCGACCACCGGGCCACGCTCGAGGTCTCCTGCGGTGCCGGTCGGCGCGGGCATGCCGCGTCGATGGCGGTCTTGATCTCCTCCATGTCGGGGATCTCGTCGGCGGCGCCGTTCAGCAGACCGGCGCCGAGCAGCGCTTCGCGGTACTTCCGCTCGGTGTTTGGGCTCATCCGCAACTGCCGCGCGATGCCGTGCTTGTCCTCGCCCTTCCGGTGAAGCCGAATGAGCTCCTGCAGTCGATGCATGTCCGTCCTCCGATTCGCCATGGTGCCGACGGTGTGCGCCGAGATCCCCGCCCACGTCACCGGGGCCGCCAGCGCCACGCTGGCGAGCAGCACGGCGACCAACCGATATCGCCTCGTCCGCCCCGATCCCGAGGCGGCCGGAAGCTCGCTTCCGGCCCCCACATCCCCGCGCAGCCGAAGCGAAGAGGCCGTCACCCGAAGGGCCGAAGCGCAGCGGAGGAGGCGCGCAGCGCCTTGACGGGCTCGTGAGCGTAGGCTACCCGGCGCCGTGCCGCCGGCGGCCGAGACGGGCGTCGGATCCAAGGATACGTCGGGGGAGTGGGCCCCGCGGATCCACGGGGTGGCCGCGATCAGTTTGCCCGCCCCGGCCGCGATCACTTTGGCCGTCCCGGCCCCGATCAGCTTGGGTGCCCCCGTGCGGGTCTCATAGGCCGTCCCGTGACAAGTACGCCTGTCGCG
>VGTG01000296.1 GCA_016874795.1 Deltaproteobacteria bacterium
CGCACCACCTCGTCGAGCTCGACGCGTCCCTGAAGCGGGAGCTGCTGCGCGAGTGCACGAACGTGCTGCTGATCCGCGATCCGCGCGAGATGCTGCCGTCATTGACCGTGCAGCTGCCGCGGGCCACGTTGCGCGACACAGGCTACGCGGCAGCGGCGGAGCTGTACGACGAGCTGCGCGCGCTCGGGCAGGACCCGCCGGTGCTGGAGGCCGAGCCGCTGCTGCGCAACCCGCGCGGCGTGCTCGCCGAACTGTGCCTGCGCATCGGCATCGCCTTCGACGAGTGCATGCTGACGTGGAAGCCAGGACCCCGGCCCGAGGACGGCGTGTGGGCGCCGCACTGGTACCACAACGTGCACCGCTCGAGCTCCTTCGAGCCGTACCGGCCGAAGCGGGAGCCCTTCCCCGCGCGCCTCGAGCCGCTGCTCGCGCAGTGCCTTCCGCACTACGAGCGCCTGAGCCGATTGGCGATCCGTTCGTAACGAACTTCCGAGTCGGGATAGGAGCCTCGTGCGGTCGCTCCACCGCCCGCTCTGACGGCCTTGGGGAAGCCGTTCCAGGGCCGATTTCCCGCCCTCGTGCTAGGTTCAATCCATGCTCCTCTCGCACTCGCTCCTTGCCATTCCCTCGCTCCTCGCCACTCCACAGTCCCCGTTCGTCGAAACCGGCCGCATGGTCCCGCGGCTGGACTTCTCGACGACGCCCTACTCGATCCCTGCGGCCGGAGACGTCACCGGCGACGGCGTCGCCGACATCCTGGTGATGGGGGCGCTGGGCGACTACTTCCTGCCCAACGACGGCCACGGCCTGTTCCAGTCGGCTACGCCCTGGGGCCTCTCCGTTAGCACGACGAGCGATGCCGACCTCGCCGATCTAGATGGCGACGGCGACCTCGACGCGTTCATCACGCGCACGTTCGGGACTTCGTCGATCCTCGAGAACCAAGGCGGAGTGCTCGTCAACGGCGCGTGGAACATCATCGGCACCGCAACCTCGGCGGCCGCGAGCGCACTCGGGGACCTCGACGGTGACGGCGATGCCGATGGCGTGATCACCAGCAGTGCAGGGGATCAGCTCCTGCTCAACCTGGGCGGCGGCACGTTCACGGTGGTCAACGGCGCTCTCGCCACGACCCAGCAGAACTCGTTGCGCCCGACGCTCGGCGACGTCGATGGCGACGGCGATCTCGATGTGGTGATCACCAAGTTCGACACCAACTTCGTGCAGAACGCGCCGGCGCGACTGTTCCGCAACGACGGGCTGACCTTCGCCGAGCAGCCGATCGGCAGCGTGCTCGGCAAGCACGCGCTGGCCGTCGAGCTTGCCGATCTCGACGGTGACGGCGACCTCGACGCCGTGGTGGCGAGCCAGGACTTCCCGTCGCATCTTGCATCCAACGACGGCGCGGGTCAGTTCGCAATCCTGCCGACCGTGCCGCTCGGCCAATGGTGGTCGAGCCACGTCGAGGATTTCGACGGCGACGGTCAGGCGGACATTGCGGCGATCGGTCCGCAAGGCGGGCTGTTCCTCGGCCAGGGCGGCGGCTCGATCGCCGCGGCTCCCGCCGCGTTTCCTGTGCCCACGGAGGCCGGATCGCGATCGGCGGTTGCGGCTGACCTCGACGGTGACCAGGACGTCGACCTCTGCATCGTCATCGGCACCGCCCAACCGCGCCTGTGGCTCAACGCCGGAGGCTTCTTCACCGAGGTACAGACCGCAACGCCCTACGGCGCGGGCGAGCAGGGCTTCTCCGCGGTGGGGGATGTGAACGGGGACGGAACCCCGGACCTCCTCGTCCCACAAACCACCGGGTCGGATTTCCTGTTCCTGAACCAGGGTCCCGGAGCATGGAGCAACGCGAGTGCGTCGCTCGCGCCGGTCAGCGGGACCTCGACCACGTGCGTCGGACTCGTCGACGTCGACGGCGACGGGGATCTCGACTCGGTCTCCGGTGGCTGGAGCGGACCGGCGGTGCTGGCCAAGAACTCGGGAGCCGGCACTTTCAATGCGGCCGCCGGCGCGTTCCCGGCACTCACGAACGAAGCGAATTTCGTCGCCAGCGCGGACTTCGACGGCGATGGCGATGCCGACGTCGCCCTGTTGCGGAACCTCTCCACCGGTCCGGGGCCCGAGGTCTTCCTGCTCAACAACGGAGCCGTGTTCTCCGTGTCCACGGGGCTGCTGTCTCCGCCGTCCGCCGCTCCGAAGATGCTGCGCTTCCTCGACGCCAACAACGACGGAGATCTCGACGTGCTCGGTGCGGCGGCGAGCGCCACGCCGTTGTTCCTCGGCAACGGCGCCGGCGGATTCCTCGAGGTGCCTGGGGCGATCCCGAGTTCATCGGTCCACATCGCGACCGCGGATTTCGATGGCGACGGCGATGTCGACGTCGCGCTCGCCCGCTCCGGCCAGGACGAGTTGTGGAAGAGCAACGGCGCGGGCGGCTTCCAGTTCTCGGAGGGAATCGGCTCGCCCACCGCGTTCCCTCTGGGCGCGGATTTCGGCGACATCGATCGCGACGGTGATCCCGATCTCGTCGTCGGATCCACCGACGGAAACCGCGTGCACGTGAATGCCGGCGGAGCGTTCGCGACGACCCTGTCGTTCGGGGGCGGCGATTTGCGAGGCCTGCGACTGGTCGACCTCGACACGGACAGTGATGCCGACGTGGTCGCGAGTCAGATCTACAATCCGATCGTCATCACCAACGTGCTGGGTGGTCAGGTCGCACGCAGGACGATCGCTCGCGTCGGCCAGCCGCTCTTGATGGATGTGTTCGCCGAGGTCGGAACGCCTTGGTTTCTCGCCTTCTCGGCGAATGCGATCGCGGTTCCGCTGCCCCCGTTCGGCACGCTCAAGCTCGATCCGTCGACGTTGTGGGTCGCCGGTTCCGGTCTGATGCCGGCGGCCGGCGTGGATTGCGTCACGACGCCCGTTCCGCCCGACGCGGCACTCGCAGGCCTGGTCGTCCACTGGCAGGCACTGACGGGCATGCCGCTGCAACTCTCGAATCGCACGGCGACGGTCGTCACGACGCTGTAGCGCGGCGCGTTCCGAGCGCGACGCCGCCTCGCGCGGGGCAGGTCGTTTCGTACGCTCTTGCGCGATGCCGTACGCCGCGCAAGAGCTCCCCGATCCTCGCAACGCATCGATCGTCGTCCACGTCGGCGGCAGGCTCGTGGCGCGCGACGAGGCCAAGGTCTCGGTCTTCGACAGCTCGGTGCAGGGCGGCGACGCCGTTTGGGAGGGCCTGCGTGTCTACGACGGGCGCGTCTTCCTGCTCGACGAGCACCTCGACCGGCTGCACGCCTCGGCCAAGGCGCTCGCGTTCGCCGACATCCCGTCGCGCGAGGCCATTCGCGCCGCGCTGTTCGAGACGCTGAAAGCCAACGGCATGCGCGACGGCGCGCACGTTCGGCTGACGCTGACGCGCGGCGAGAAGGTGACGAGCGGGATGAGCCCGTCGAACAACCGCCGTGGTCCGT
>VGTG01000297.1 GCA_016874795.1 Deltaproteobacteria bacterium
GGCCGATTTGTCAGAATGCCTCTTCTCGGAAGCTGGAAGTCGAGGCTGTCAGCCGAGCCAGGTCCCTCCTATCCCGCGTACGGCGTCCCGAGCAACCGGAAAGGCGGCGGGACCACCACCGTAGGGAGGATGCCTCCCTCAATCGATCCTCGATGTTCATGCCGACCGCGCCCGCGTCGATCAGCGCCTCCACCGTCGCGACGACGTCGGACGTCGCCGGGCCGTAGCCGGCCTCGACGTCGCCGGTGACCGGCACGTCGACGGCGCGCGCGATGCGCGCGATCGCGGCGATCATGTCGTCGCGCGACAGGTTCTCGCCGTCGGGCACACCCTGCGACCAGGAGATGCCGCTGCTCGTCGTCGCGATGGCCTGCGCGCCGGCGCCCACCATCACCGCGGCGCTCGCCGCGTCCCACGCGTTCGGGAGGACGAAGGTGCCGCTCCGGTGGAGCTCGTGAAACCGCTCGCCTCGCTCTCGCTGATTCATCGAGTCGCCTCCGTTGCCCGGGAGAGTCCACGTCGTGCGATCTGCACGCGTGGCGCAGGTCCCTTCCTCGTCGCGCTCGTCTTTCGTGCCAAGCGCCGCTTTGCTGCGATGGATGCGATGGAGGACGCTTGCGGCGCGCGCTCGGCGCGCGCCGCCTCGCGAGCGCTTCGCTCCCGCGCCGCGTCCGCGCACCACAAGTGCTGCGCGGCATAGGCTCTCCACGGCCGCCACGGCTCGGCTCGGCTCGGCGGAGGAGCTCCGCGGGGGCCGGGCGCGTGCCGTTCGTCGCCACGCTCCGGAGGAGAGCGATGTCGCTCGCGGGAAACGCGTCGGTCTCGCGCAGACCACGAAGGGCGACGTACTGCGCCGTCCACTCGCCGATGCCGGGAATCCCGCGAAACCGCGCGACGGCGTCCTCGACGGTCGCGAACGGTCCGAAGAGCTCGCGATCCTGGATCGCCGCGTCGGCGATGGCGCGAATCGCGGCGCGACGTGAAGCGGGCACACCGAGCGCGCCGAGGTCGGCGGCCGCGACGCGCACCGGCGAGGGAAACGCGTGGTGGAGCGCCGGATGCGCCGGGTCGCGGCTTCCGCTCGGCAGCTCTTCGCCGCACGACGCAACCAGGCGCCCCGCGGCGCAGCGTGCCGAGGCGACGCTCACCTGCTGGCCGAGGATCGCGCGCACGGCGAGCTCGAAGCCGTCCCAGCCGCCCGGGACGCGCAGGCCCGGTCTCTCCGCCACGAGCGGCGCGAGAGCCGGATCGCGAGCGAGATGCGCGCCGATCGTGTCGACGTCGGCGCCCGTGTCGAAGACGCGCCGCACGCGCGCGAGGATCGCGGGAAGAGCGCGCACGCTCGGGAAGCGGACGCGAACGGCGAGGTTGCCCTGGGCCGGCTCGTTCGCGACCTCGACCGTGCCGAGCTCGCCGTCGGAGGTTGCCCTGGGCCGGCTCGTTCGCGACCTCGACCGTGCCGAGCTCGCCGTCGATCGAGACCGTTCGCCGGTAGACGCCGGCGGAGACCTCCTCGACGCCTTCGATCGTACGCGCTCCGAGGTGCCCGAGCATCGAGGTCCAGTCGTAGGGCCGGCGGTAGCGGAGGCGGAGGGTCACGCCCGCGGTCGGCGCGGATCCGGCCTCCAGGTCTCTGAGGCCCTTTCGCCGGAGCGCGCTCGGCGGCCGGCGAAAGAGCGTCTGGAAGGTCTCGTCGAAGCGCCGAACGCTGCCGAAGCCCGCCGCGAGCGCGACCTCCGCCATCGGCATGCCCGTCTCCTGGATGAGCTGCTTCGCGAAGAGCACGCGCTGCGTCTGTGCGACCGCGAGCGGCGAAGCGCCGAGGTGCTGCTGGAAGAGCCGCCGGAGCTGCCGGCCGCCGACGCCGAGCCGCTCGGCGAGCGCTTCGACGCCGGCTTCGTCGCCGTCGAGGCCGCCTTCTGCAATGAGTGCGAGCGCTCGGGAGACCGTGTTCGAGGTGCCGCGCCAGGAGCCGAGCCCCGGCGCCGTCTCGGGACGGCAGCGCAGGCAGGGCCGGAAGCCCGCCTCCTGCGCCGCCGCGGCCGAGGCGAAGAAGCGGCAGTTCTCGGCCTTCGGCGTCCGCGCCGGGCATACGGGCCGACAGTAGATGCCCGTCGAGGTGACGCCGGTGAAGAACCGCCCGTCGAACCGCGGGTCGCGGCTCTGCAGGGCGCGGTAGCAAACGTCGCGATCGAGCAGGTCCACGGAGGGGATACTGGCACTCGCCGGCGGCTCTCGCTCGCGGTTTTCGGACGCGGACGATCCGACGGTCGTGGAGGACGGTCTTGCGCGGCCTCGGAGGCCGTGGGATCGATGTTTCCCGCTCCGTTGCTCGGAGGATCGAATGCGCGAGATGCCCGTCCTGGAGACCGAACGGCTGATCGTTCGGCCGCTCTCCGTCGCGGATACCGCGGCCGTGCACGAGCTGCTCCAGTCGATCGGATGGGTGGACCGTTCGCTGTCCGCAGCCGAGCAGCGTGCAGTCAGCGAGCAGTACGTTGGCTGGAGCTCACTCAATCACCGCGAGCTCGCTCGCCTGAATCAGCCGCCGTACGGCGACCGCGCCGTCGTGCTGCGCGAGACGGGTCGGGTGATCGGACTCTGCGGGCTCGTGCCGTACGTCGATTCGTTCGGAGTCTTTCCTTACTTCGGTGGGATGCCGGACGGTCCGACCCGCGCCGAGGTCGGAATCATGTGGGCGATCGCACCCTCGTATCAGCGAAAGGGTCATGCGACGGAAGTTGCGCGCGCGCTCATCGCGTACGCCTTTGATTCGCTCGGCCTGGCTCGCGTCGTGGCAACGACGGAACGAGACAACGCCGCCTCGCAGAGGGTGATGGAGAAGGCCGGCATGCGGCTCGAGAGCAACCCGTTCGCGGAGCCACCGTGGTTACAGGTCTTCGGCGTTGCGAGCCGCGACGCGGCTGGGAGTGCGCGCGCGCACGCTGTTCGCGCAGCTCCCGAGCTCGACCACATCAACGTCTACGTCACCGACGTGGCTCGCTGTCGCGAGTTCTATCTCCAGGTACTCGGACATGCGGGATACCGCCTCGTGCGTGATTTCGGTGATGTTGCTGCGGGTCTCGGCACGGCCAACCACGCCACGCTCGCCTTGGTGCGGACGGAGGTTTCTCTTCTTCCTTCACACCTCGCCTTCCGCGTTCCATCTCGCGAAACGGTCGACGCGCTCTACCGGGCGGCTCGATCAGCGGGAGCTCGCGACAACGGCGCTCCGGGCCTTCGGCCGCAGTATCATCAGAGTTACTACGCTGCCTTCGTGCTCGATCCGGAGGGAAACAATCTCGGCTCTTCGGGAAATCGTGTGGGTCGCTTCCATCAAGTTTGGTCAAGCTAAAGGGGAGGCAGCATGGTCGTGAGGATCTCGAGACGCAGGTACTCCTCGTCGCGTAGGCCGTAGGCTCGTCGCTGGATGACCCGGACCTTGTTGTTGAGCCCTTCGACGAAGCCGAGC
>VGTG01000298.1 GCA_016874795.1 Deltaproteobacteria bacterium
GTCGAGCGGTGGTTTGCCGAACTCACCAACAAGCAACTTCGGCGGGGCACTCACCGCAGCATCCGCGAACTGGAGCGAGCCATCCGCGACTTCATCGAAGCTCACAACGAAAGCCCGCGTCCGTTCGTCTGGACGAAGACCGCCGACGAGATTCTCGCAAGCATTGCCCGATTCGCTCATCGAACCCTGGAGGCTCACGGATGACCCGCAGACTCATTCCGCGAACCATTGAGACGGGACACTAGTAAGGAAGGAGGTGACGACGGGCGAGCAGACGAACGGCGCCGTCGCGACGCGCCGGCAGAGCGAGAGCGCGGCGAGCCTCGTGCGCGCGGCGATCGGCGGTCCGGCGCAGGTCGCCGGGAAGCTGCAGCGGCTCGGAAGGACGATCCGGCTCTACCTCGACCGCGGCGAGATCGACGCGCGTCTCCGGCGCCTCGAGGAGAGCGGGCTGATCGACCGACGCCCCGCGGCGCTGCAGATCTTCTTCGGCAGCCTCGACATGCTCCGCTTCGTGATCGAGCCCGCGGCGCGCGACTACTACACGCAGAAGGGGATCTCGTTCGGGTTCCACCAGCTTCTGCGCGTTCTCGACGATCCCGTCTCGATGATCGATCCGACCGGCTTCCTCTCCGAGCGCGACACGATCATCGGGCACGTGATGCAGGTGGTGCACCTGAACCCGGTCTACGACCTGCAGCTCATCCAGATGTTCCCGGACGGCCTCGAGGAGCTCGAGCGTCAAGCAACGCAGATGGTCGAAGGCACGCACCCTCGCGCGGGCACGATCGGCGCGATCGTCGAGGATCCGGCGTATCACGCGCGTCTTCTCGAGTACGTGCGCCGCTTTCGCGAGGATCCGAACGTGCCGCCGCCGGTGCGCGAAGAGCAGACGCTCCGGAACGACCCGAGCTACCTCGCCGCCGAGCGCACCTTCGCGACGCTGCCGGGCTTCATCGCCTACTGCCACCGCCTCCCGACGAGCTTCCCGACGCTGCTCCGCCGGTACCGCGCGCTCGACCAGTTCCCGGTCGACCTCGCCGGCTAGGAATTGCCGCCTCGCACATGGCGGCCGGCGTCCGCGGGAGTCACCTTCCCGGCGGAGCCGGAGGCGGCTACGATGCGAGGGCGATGCCGATGGAGACATCCTTCGTCGATCCGATCGCGCAGCGCATCACCGTTCTCGAGCACTCCGCCTCGGGGTACGGAGCGGGACATGAGGTCCGATCGGGACCGATCCCGTCGAACGTTCTTCCCGGCTTTGCGGCGACGATCGAAGACGTCTTCGCGGAGTGAGGTGCGCTCGCGGCGAGCTACGTCGAGCGTCCGCCGCCGACGCTCAGCGGGCCGTCGCCGCGCGCGGCGATGTAGAGGAACACGAAGCAGTAGAGGACCGAGAGCTCTCCGCCGTTCTGGATCGGCAGCGGCGCCTTCAGCCCGTGCGCCATCCAGTACGCCGCCGCCATGAGCCCGCTCGAGACGAATGCGGCGGGCGCCGTGAAGAGACCGATCATCACGAGAAGCCCGCCGACGAGCTCGATCAGGCCGGCGGTCCAGATGATGAACGCCGGCGGCGGAGGCGCGCCCGGCGGCAGCTCGAACGGCGGGAACCCGAGGATCTTCTGGGAGCCGTGCCAGAAGAAGAGGAAGCCGGCCACGATGCGAAGGAATGCGTAGATCTGGCCTTAGTAGGGTCGCAGAAACGTCATCTCGTGCACCTCTCCCCGCGCGTCGTATCCGCATCGCACGGTCCTGACAAGGCTGGCGGCCTGCATGCTAGCTTCGATCCTTCGTCGCGAAGCCTGTCGCGAAGTCGTCATGGAAGACCGGAGCTGGCGAGGGATCGTCGAACGAGCATCGCCCTTGCTCGAGGCGCAGGGCTTCGACGTCGTCCATCCGTTTCGCAGCTCGTGGTGGGACGAGACCGTTGCTGCCGAAGAGCGCCTGCCTCGCTTCGCGAAGCGCTCGGACTGCCTCGCGCTCCTGATCGGGAACACGCGCGCACTCTGGCCGCACTTCGTCGCGGCGCTCGAGCGCGAGCCGCAGCGCCGCGAGGAGGCGAGCCCGCTCGATCGCTTCGTCGAGGAGCGCGTGCGCGAAGTGCTCGCGCGCGCGACCGTCGAATGCGACGTCGCGCTGCGCTTCGCGCACGAGTCGGAGCCCCGCTACCTGCCGATGCAGCGTCTCGCCGCGCTCGCGGGCTTGGCGCCCGTCTCGGACGGGAGGCTGTCCGCGCATCCCGCTTACGGTCCGTGGTTCGCGCTTCGCGCCGTCGCGATCTTCGACGTCGACGGACCGACGGGAAGCGCGCCCGAGGCGACGGCGCCCTGCAGCGGTTGCGAGGCGCCGTGCCGCGAAGCCTTCGAGCATGCTCTCGCGGTCGGGGACGCTCGCAGCGACCACGCGGTCCTGCGCGAGCGCTGGCGACCCTGGCTCGCCGTGCGCGACGCGTGCCCGGTCGGACGCGAGTGGCGCTACTCCGAGGAGCAGATCCTCTACCACTACGCGCGGCGTTGGAGCTGACGGCTCCGGCTGCCTCAGCGCGGGCGGAGACGCGCGCCGATCCGCGCGAGCTTGGTCGCCGCGGCGAGGAACGGCGCCGGCTCCTGGTAGCGGAACCCCTGCACGATCCGCGTCACGCCGATCGCGGCGAACGCCTCCGCCTGCGCGACGCCGCGCTCCGTGTCGTCGAGGTCGAGCCCGGTGATCAGCGCGACCTCGGGCGTCGAACCGCCGGCGCGCGCGGTCTCCGTGCGAAGCTGCTCGATGTCGCTCCGGAGCTTCTCGGGATCGCTCCCCATCGGCATCCAGCCGCCGCCGAAGCGGACCGCGCGCCGGAGCGCGTGCGGCGCGGCACCGCCGACGAAGAGCGGCGGTCGCGGTGGTCGCGGCCGGAAGAAAAACGGCTGGCCGTTCGCCTCGACCTCGTCGCTCGCGAAGCAGCGCTCGAGGAAGGCGAGCGTCGCGTCGCTCACGCGACCCCGAGCGCTCCGAGGTACGCCGACGGCGCGGAACTCCGCCTCCATCCAGCCGATGCCGACGCCGAGAAGGACGCGACCGCCGGAGAGCTCCTGGATCGTCGCGACCCACTTCGCCGTGGCGAGCGCCGGCCGATACGGCAGCACGAGAACGCCCGTACCGAGCCCGATCCGCTCGGTCGCGCCCGCGAGCCACGCGAGCGTCGCGAGCGGATCGAGGTAGCGGCCGTTCGAGCCCTCGGCGTCGTCCGGTGGGATGGCGACGTGATCCGCGACCCAGAGGTCGTCGACGCCCTCCGCCTCGGCGCCGCGCGCGCACGCGAGCACGGTCTCGCGCGTCGACGCCGGACCCATGTTGCGAAGATAGAGCCCGAGCTTCATCGCCGTTCCCTCCTGGCCGCGTACCTAGCCTGCATTTCTCACCACATCCCTACTGCGGCGGCCGATAGCACCGAATCTTCGCGAG
>VGTG01000299.1 GCA_016874795.1 Deltaproteobacteria bacterium
GGCGCGCGCGGGGGAGAACGCATCGCGCCGCAGCGCCCGCGTGTCGGGAACGACGGACGACGACGGCTCTCCCGTGACCGCGTTCGGGCGCGCGAGCGCTGCCGCGGCCTCGAGGAGGACGGAGGAAGGCTCCCGCTCGACCCGTCCCGCGTCGAGCCGTGGCGACGACAGCGCGATGCGGCCGGCGTCGCGCACCACGCGGTCGAGCGCGTGGAGTTGCGCGATCGTGCGGTCCTCGGTTCGCGCCAGTTCGGTGATCGCCGCCCGGCGTTCGTCCGGAAGGACGGCGTCCTCTCGCGGCTGCGCGGGAAGGACGCCCTCGACGAGGCCCATGACGCGCACGGCCGCGAACGGCAGCCCGACCGCGCTCTCGATCGTACCGACGTACACCGCAGGGTCACCGAAGCGACCGTTCGAGACGCGAAGCCCGCGCACGATGTCTTCGATCACGGCGAGCGCATCCTGACCGGTCGCCGATGCGCACTGGGAGTCGGCGCAGAGTGGGGTCAGCGCTTCGCCGATCATGCCAGTGACGTCGAGCGTGCCGGCTCGGGGCGCGACGTGGCTCGAAAGGAAACCCTTCAGCCTGGCCCAGACGTCGGACAGCGGTCCGTCGTCGACCACGAGGCGCGCGACGTCGACCAGCGCGGCGATCCCGTGTCTGACCGCCAGGATGTCCTTCAGCAGATCTGCGCTGGCTCGATCCTCGTTCTCCGAAGTGTCGGCCGCGGCATTCTCGAGGGCGGCTTGTTGCAGCCGCGCTTCGTGGAAGGCGAGTCGCGCGTCCCAATCGCACGCTGCTTCGGGATGCGCCGGGTTTCCGCCGAGCGTGCCCAGCCCGTAGGCCAGGCGCATCGCGTTCGCGTACGAGAGGTGAGCCTTGGAGCCACCCTCATCCGTGACCCGGAGACACGTCAGGACGGAGACCAGGGATTCTGCGGCGAGGTGCATGCGAAGGGCACGGACGACTGCGAGGACGTGCGCGCCGCCGCTCCACGACGTGAGCAACCGGCCTCCTGCGGCGAAGACCGGAAACGGCTTGCCGTCCTTCCACGGCAGACCCTCGATCCGCGCCGCAACGAGGTCGATCAGGTGGTCGTGCGCCGGCAGCAGGACCGCAATCTCCTCCAGCGGGGTGCCGTGCTCCATGATCTCCCGGACGACCCATCCGGCGGCGGCATCGATCTCTTCCTCGACGCTGGCGTGTTCTTCCAGCGCGACCGTGCCGTCGGGTCCGCGGCTGCGCGGACGCGAAGGGTCTCCCAGGACGTCCGCCGGCTCGAACAGGAACGAGTCGAGGAGGTGCTTCTCGCTGTCGCCGCGCCGAGGTAGAGCGGCCGCCTCGAGCGCCTCGCGAGCGTCGTGTCCGAGAAGCGTCTCGGCACGTTCCAGATGTCGCGAGCGAAGCGGGCGCGCGGCGAGAAGCGCCAGCGTGCAACGGGGCAGCGCGCGAAAGAACCGGGCCGTTGCCATCGACAGGTCGGCGGCGGCCGGTGCAATCACCGACCCGTGGTGCGGCCAGAGCTCCGGGCGCTCGGCGAGAAGCCGAGCGGCCTCGGCGATGATCCGGTGCGTGCTCCACGAGGTGGCGGCCATCTCGTCGACGCGGGTCCAGATGCTTGCGACGTCGGCAGCCCGCGGGTCGTCGGCGGTCAGGTCGCGAAGGTCTTCGGGTCTCAGCCCGGCGGCTTCCAGATCGGAGATGGTCTGCGCGAACGCGTCTTCCCAGCCGCGGGCCGTGCGAAGCAGCGACGGTTCGAAGTAGCGGAGGTCGAGCCCCTCGCGGAACAGCGAGGCGAGGCGCGCCGGACGGAGAGACTCCTCTCCCGGGGCCAACGCAGTGCCGGCTTCGCGCAACACGTCCTCAGCCGCGAGGTGGATGGGCCGGAACAGCGTCCCCGCGAGCGCGTGCAGATGGTTACCGCGCACCAGTTCACGCCGCAGCGCGTGCGCGATCCGGCCGTTCGGCACGAGCACGGTCCGGACGGGCAGGGGACCGTCCGCGGGGAGCTCGGCGATCGCGTTTGCCCAATCCGCGGTGGACCAGGCGATTCGAAGCTGCGGTGAGGCCGTCATGCGCTGGTGGTCGAGGCGAAGGTGGCGACGATTTGAACCACGACCGGGGCGTGGTCGTCCATCGCCGACGACGACGGACGGCAAAAAATTCCGACCGACGGTTCGCGCAGTCCAGCGGTTGTCGATCCCCTCGGGTAGAATCGTGCCGATGACACGCCTGCCGTCTCCCCGATGTGCCGCCTGCGGCGCGGAAGCCGGACCCGGAACCGGATGGCGAATCCGGATCGCGAGGTCCGCCGGGGTGATGCTCGCGAGGAGGAACGACCCGGTGCCCGAAGGTCGGCGTGCCTGGGCCGGCGAGGTCCATTGGCTCCCGCTCGGGGACGGCGATGACGGCGACTGCGTCGTCGTGTGGGGCCGGTGCTGGACCGATGAGGGCCGCGAGCGTGCCCACGCGGATGCGCGGGCCGGGCTGCTGCCGTGGATCTGCCAGCGCTGCGCGGGAAAGGTCTGTCCGCGCTGCGGCGCACCCGAGCGGCATCCTCTCGGTACGGACGTCGTCGACGCGGAAGGACGGACGGGGCACCTGCCGCTGATGCCGATCGGGCGGGGAGGTTGCCGGAATGCACCGTGTGTCGCGACGCGGGACTAGAACGCCCGCGGAGACCGAGGGTGCGGAGGCGCCGCCGGCGAGTCCGGGGCCGCCGATGACCGAGCGCGAGAAGTGGTTCGCGCGGGCCGTCGCGCGGAACGGAGCGGACTGGGTGGAGCGCCACAAGGTGCTGCTCGACGACCAGTGGGACTTCATCGAGTCCCTGTAGACGGCAGGTGCACGACGTCGGTCGCGACTGCGAGGGTTCTGATGCCTCGCGGCGCTACATCCAGCTGACGGTCAGCGTGCTGGTGCCGGTCGAGAGATCGGGCACCGCCGTGATCTTCTCCGTGATCTGGCTCTTCATGCTCTCCACGTGGCTGATGAGCCCGACAGTCCTGCCGTGCGCCTTGATGCCCATGAGCACGTTCATGACGTCGTTCAGCCGCGAGCCGTCGAGCGAGCCGAAGCCCTCGTCGATGAACAGCGTGTCGATGGCGATGCCGCCGGCGTTGGCCTGCACGATCTCGGCGAGGCCGAGCGCGAGGGCGAGTGAGACGCAGAAGCTCTCGCCGCCCGAGAGCGACGACACGTCGCGGTCGGAGTCGGTGTGCGCGTCGTGGATCATCAGGTCGAGGCCAGCCTTCCGCCGGCCGTCGCTCGCCGTTTCGGACGCGCGCAGGCTGTAGCGTCCCTCCAGCATCCCCTGAAGGCGGACGTTGGCAGCCTCGACGACGTCCTCGAACAGGGAGGTGAGGACGTACGTGGAGAGCGTCATGTTCAGCGCGTTGTTGCCGCGGGCCAGCTCGTTCAATCGCAACAGCACCCGTG
>VGTG01000300.1 GCA_016874795.1 Deltaproteobacteria bacterium
TAGCTCGTCGTAGAACGGCTGGATCATCTGGAGGAAGGGGACGCGGTTCTTGAACTGCCCGGGCACGAGAGTGACGTCGTCGGGGTCGTCCGGATCCGTCTCGGCGACGGCGGCGGTCGTGAACACGTCCGCGCGCGCCTTTTCGTACGCGTAGCTCGTTCCGATTCCGAAGAGCGGGCTCGGCGTGTCCTGCACGTCGCTTTCGGAGTAGCCGACGGCGCCGAGCGGGTTCGTCGCGAGGCGGAACACGTAGAGGAAGTTCAGGTCCGGGTTCGCCGGACCGTTGCGGCCCGTCTCGTTGAACGCGCCCGCGTAGTACTCGATGAGCGAGTCCATCGGCAGGCCGTAGAGCTGCAGGCCGCGTGCGCGCTCGAAGCGGAAGTTCTGGCACGCGAGGGAGCGCTCGTTGAACTCCTGCTTGCTGTCGGAGGTCATCTCCTGCCGGCAGAAGGGCGTCTTCCACTGGCCGCCGCGGAACGTGAGCCAGCCCTTGTCGATCAAGGCGTACTCGCCGTAGGCGTTTCGCAGGAGGTCGCCGGCGGCGCCGTTCAGCTCGAGCTCGAGATCGTACTTGAGGCGCGGCGTGAACGCGAAGCCCTTCCAGTAGGCGCGGACGCGCGGGAGCTCGACCGTCTGGCTGTCCTCGGTGCCGCGCGGCGGGTTCGTGTACTGCCCGTCGACGTCCGTCAGCTGGTAGCGGAGCTGGCCCCAGATCCCGGTCGAGAGCTGGAAGCGGTCGTCGTTGGACGTGACGGTGACGCCGGAGCCGTCCTTGACCTCGACCTTCGCGAAGGGAAGGAGCGGCTCCTCCTTCTTCTCGGCAGGCGCTGCCTTCTCCGCGGGCGCGGCCGGCTGTGCCGGCGCGGTCGCGACCGCCTGAGACGGTGCCGCGGGTGCCGGGACCGGTGCCTTCGACGGCGGCGGAGCGGCGAGGACGGTCGGCGGGGTCTTCGCGACCGGAGCGGCAGGCGCCGGCGCCGGTGCGCTCGCGCGCGCTGCACCCTCGGCTTCGGATTTCTCAGCGCCGGTCAGCACTCCCTTCTCGACGAGGATCTCGAGGAGCAGACGCTGCGTTTCCTCCGGCGTCGCCGCCTTCCCCGGCTTCTCGACGCGCGCGGCCTCCTCCGGCGTCAGGACGCCCTTCTCGAGGAGGATCTCGGTCAGCGAGCGCGCCTCCGCTTCGTACGAGAGGCCGAGGCATAGGACTACGAGGACGAGTCGGGTGAACCTCGAGAGACGTCTCCCCGAGGCGGCACCCGTGAGGCTGCCGGTCCAACGCACGGCCGCGCTGATATACGACCTCGTTCGGGCGATCAACGCGCTGCGCCGCGTGTCATCAATTCTTCATGCGCGCGGTCTACCACGGCAAGCGGTCGCCGCGCTTCGCTCCTTCGCACCCCCCCCCGCGCGGCGACCGTCGAAAGGACGTTGCGGTCGCACCGTCGGATCGAGGAGGCGTAGCGACCGCGCTCGACGGAGGGTACGACGCTTCCTGGCCGGATCTTCACGGCGCGAGGAGGCGAGATGGCGGTCGACAGATTCCCCGTCGAGGCGGGGCACATCCTGATGTTCGCGCGCTCGATCGGCGACGCGAACCCGATCTACTCCGACGAGGAGTACGCACGGAAGACGGAAGTCGGCCGCGTGATCGCGCCGCCGACGTTCGTGCAGTCGAGCGCGCAGTTCGATCCCGATTGGCCGCTCCGGCCGAAGATCGGAGAGCCCTGGTTCGGCTCCGGCAAGGAGCCGACCGGCGCGCGCTCGAACCCGACCGGTGGCTCCGGAGGGGGAGGCGCCGGCGCCGGGCTCCACGCGGAGCAGCACTTCGAGTACCACCGCCACCTGAAGCCGGGCGACGTGCTGCGCGGCGTGACGAAGGACGGACGCCGCTGGGAGAAGGAAGGCCGCCGCGGCGGCAGGCTCCAGTTCATGGAGATGATCACCGAGTTCTACGATCAGAACGACGAGCTCGTGATCACCGCGCGGAGCGTCGGTGTTCGCACCGAGAAGCTCCCCGAGCAGAGCTGAAGCATGGCTCTCCAGGCGAGTCGGCTCGAGGTCGGACAGACCCACGAGGAAGTCGTCGTCGAGGACCTGAAGCGGACGCAGCTCGTGCAGTACTCGGGCGCCTCCGGCGACTACAATCCGCTGCACAGCGACGAGGTGTTCGCGACGAAGGTCGCGGGATATCCGACGGTGTTCGCGCACGGCATGCTGACGATGGGACTCACCGGGAAGATGCTCACGAACTGGGTCGGCGACGGACGCCTCACGTCGTTCGGAGTCCGCTTCGTCGGACAGGTGTGGCCCGGCGACACGCTCACCTCGCGCGCGACGGTCGCCGCGATTCGCGAAGCGGGGGCGACGAAGCTCGTCGACTTGACGGTCGAGACGGTGAACCAGGACGGTCGCACGGTGATGACGGGCGCCGCTTCCGCGCGCATCGATCCGTAGCGCCACAGCCGCGTGGAGCTCGTTCTCATCCGGCACGCGCTGCCGCTCCGCGTCGAGGGCGTCTCGGGGACACCCGCCGATCCCGCGCTGTCGGAGCAGGGCCGCCTCCAGGTGGAGCGGCTCCAGCGCTGGCTCGAAGGCGAGCGGATCGACGCGATCTACGCGAGCCCCCTCCGGCGCGCGCAGGAGACCGCGGCACCGCTCGCGGCCGAGCGTGGGCTCGAGATCGTCGTCGAGCCCGGGATCGCCGAGTTCGATCGCGACTCCGAGAGCTACGTTCCACTCGAGGAGCTGAAGGCGGAGAACCGGGCACACTGGAAGGAGCTCGTCGACGGCGGGATGTACGCTTCGCTCGACATCGACGCGTTCCGCCGCACCGTGGTCGAGGCGGTCGAGCGCATCGTCGCCGCGCACGCGCGCCAGCGCGTCGCGCTCGTCTGCCACGGCGGCGTGATCAACGCCTGGGCCGCGCACGTGCTCGGCGTCGAGCGTCCGGTCTTCTTCGAGCCGGGCTACACGAGCCTCCACCGCTTCCTCGCGGCTTCGAGCGGAGAGCGAAGCGTGCTCTCGCTGAACGAGGTCGCGCACCTCCGCTAGACGTCGCTACCCCCAGAGTCCCAGACCGGCGAGTCCCGCCGGCACTTCCTCCGCGAGCGCCGCTGCGGCGGACGGGAGCTGGTCGTACGCGAGCACGCACGGCGAGCTCGGGCCGCCGAAGGCCGGCACCGCGACGCCCCTTCCGGTGGCCTGCTGTGCGGTCGCCCAGCTTGTGTGGCGGGAGCGACGGCTTGTCGACGGGGGAACTGCGGCCGGTCCTGCGGGTGACGCCCCTCTCGTCCGAGGCTACGGTGGCCCCCTTGGGCGCCACCCGCAGCGTCGGGCCTGCCGTCGTCGTCTGGGGAGTCTGGCTCGCGGCGTTGGCCGGCGCGCTTTTCTACGTCGCTCACTACGCAAACGATCTGCCGTATCGCGACGAATGGCG
>VGTG01000301.1 GCA_016874795.1 Deltaproteobacteria bacterium
TCCGTCCGCGGCAATCCGCCGCGCAGCCGAGCACCGGCACGCTCGAGCCGCGCCCGGCGCGCCGGAGTCAGCTGCCCGAGCGCCTCGCGGGCTCGCGTCGCGAGCACCTCGAGCCGGTGCGTGCGGACGGTCACGACGGAGCGCGGGTCCGCGAGAGCGGGGACGCAGGCGCGGACCCGTGCACGCGCGAGGTCGACGCGGCGGACGAGACCTCCTCCGAGACGACGCGCGAGCTCGTCCAGCTGACGCTCGAGGTGGAGACGCTCCGGCAGGCAGCGCTGTGCCGCCGCCGTCGGCGTCGCGACGCGGAGATCGGCGACGAGGTCCGCGAGCGTCCAGTCGACCTCGTGCCCGATGCCCGCCACGACGGGGATCGTCGAGCGCGCGATCGCGCGCACGACGACCTCCTCGTTGAAGCACCAGAGATCCTCGGCCGAGCCGCCCCCGCGTCCGACGAGGATCACGTCCGCTCGCCCGTCCCGGTTCAGGTCGTCGATCGCCGCGGCGATGTCCTCCGCGGCGCCTTGCCCCTGCACGCGGCACGGACGGACGAGGAGGTGCCGATCCGCATAGCGCTGCTCGAGCGTCTTCAGGATGTCGCGCAGCGCCGCGCTCGGCGAGGCCGTCGCGATGCCGATCCGCACCGGTAGCAGCGGCAGCGGCCGCTTTCGCGCTTCGTCGAACAAGCCCTCCGCACGGAGGCGCGCCTTTCGCTCCTCCAGCGCGCGCGCGAGCGCGCCCACGCCGACGGGCTCGAGCTGCTCGACGTGGAGCCGGAGGCGCCCCGCCGGAGCGAAGAAGTCGACGCGGCTCACGAGCGCGAGGACGGACGTGCCCTCCTCGGGCGTGAACGGCAGCCGGATCAGCCGGTCCTGCCACACCACCGCCTCGACGCAGGCGTTCTCCTCCTTCAGGACGAAGAACGCGTGCCCGCTGCGCGCGACCTTGTAGCCGCTGACCTCGCCCTCGAGCCAGAAGCGCGACGGGAAGGTCTCCTGCAGACCGATCCGCAGCCGCGCGACCAGCTCGGCCACGCGGACGACGCGCCGGACCGGCTTCGGCGCGAGTGCAGGAGCAGCCGCCGTCGCGACGGGCGCCCTCGCTCGCGCGAAGAGAGGGCCGTCCCCGCCCTCCTCCACCTCGTCCTACCTAGTCCTTCTTGGCGACGATCGTCTTGAAGACGTGCCAGCTCTTCAGGAGCTCCAGCGCACGATCGAGCTGCGGGTCCTTGCCCTTCTCGCCGAGGACTCCCTGCGCCGCCTCTTCCTCGGCGGGCGACTGCTGGCGGATCTGCTGCGGCTTCGGCGCCTCGTCCGACTCGCCGCGCTCGTTCTCGAGGTGCTTCCGCAGGTCGCTCTCGCGCAGGAACTCCTGCGTCAGCGGCCGGCCGTCCTGGCGCACCAGACGGACGTTGTTCTCCATCTCGATGTCGGGAACGATTCCCGTCGCCTGGATCGAGCGTCCGGCCGGCGTGTAGTAGCGCGCCGTCGTCAAGCGGATCGCGGACGAGTCGTCGAGCGGCAGGATCGTCTGCACCGAGCCCTTGCCGAACGTCTTCGTGCCGAGGACGAGGGCGCGCTTGTGATCCTGCAGAGCGCCGGCGACGATCTCCGCCGCGCTGGCGGTCCCGCCGTTCACGAGCACGACCATCGGGAAGTCGGTGTAGCTGCTCGACTTGTGCGCGAAGTACTTCTGGTTCTGGGTCTCGATCCGGCCGTCGGTGTAGACGATCATCCCCGATTCGAGGAACTCGTCCGCCACCTTCACCGCCTGCGAGAGGAGACCGCCCGGGTCGTTCCGCAAGTCGAGGACGAGGCCGCGGATGCCGCCCTCGTGGTCCTTGCCGAGCACCTCGAGCGCTTCCTCGACGTTGTCGGACGTCCGCTCCTGGAACTGCGTGATGCGGATGTAGCCGTAGCCGTCGCCGAGGCTCTTGAACTTGACGCTCTGGATCTGGATGTCCTCGCGCGTCAGCGTGAAGTCGATCAGATCGGGCGTGCCCTCGCGCTTCACCGCGATCGTGATCTTCGAGCCGGGCGGGCCGCGCATCTTCTTGACGGCGTCCATCAGGGGCATGTCCTTCGTGAACTCGCCCTCGATCTTGATGATCTGGTCGCCGGGCTGGACGCCGGCCCGGTACGCGGGCGTGTCCTCGATCGGCGAGACGACCGTCAGGATGCCGCTCCGGTTCGTGATCTCGATTCCGAGCCCGCCGAAGCTGCCCTTCGTGTCGACCTGGAGCTCCTTGTAGAGCTCCGGCGTCAGGTAGGCGCTGTGCGGATCGAGTGCGCCGAGCATGCCGTTGACGGCGCCCTCGAGGAGATCCTTGGTGCCGACCTCTTCGACGTAGTTCTTCTGGACGATCGCGAGGATGTTGGTGAAGGTCTCGAGCTGATCGTAGGCCTCGTCCCCGACGGCGGAGACGCGCTCGACGGCGCGTCCGCCCGAGAACAGGACCGTCATGCAGACGGCGAAGGCGAGCGTCGTGAGCCAGGCGCGGCGCCGGCCCGTGGTGTTGCTTCTCCTCATACTACGGTTCTCCAGCACCCCGCTGCTTCCGAAACGTCATCCGGGACAGAATACCTTTAAGCGAACCCGTTGCCTACCGGAAGCCAGCGATTGAGCTGGAGGGCGCCGGCCGCTCGGTCTAGCCCGTCCGGGTCACCCACGTCATCGGGTCGATCGGCCGGCCGCGGCGCCGGATGGAGAAGTACAAGAGCGCCGTCCGTGCTCGCGCGATCGTCGCGCCCGCCTCGACCTCGGCGCCCGGCGCGACCGTCGGCTCGTCGATCCGCGCGTACACGCTGTAGGTCCTCCGACCGTGGTCGATGACCACGACCGGTCCCGACCCGGCGAGTGCTCCGGCATACGCGACCCGGCCGCGCGCCGTCGCGTGCACCTCCTCGCCGGCGCTCGTGCGAAGCGCCACGCCGTTCCGGAAGCCCGCGGTGCCGTGGAGCCGCCCGGCCTGACCGAAGCGGATCGCGACGGTCCCGCCGACCGGCGCCCGCCAGGGCTCGCTCGGCGGACCGAGCGAGCGGCTCTCGCGAAGCGTGTCGCGAAGCCTCGTGCGCTGTGCGCGGAGGCGCACGCAGCGCTCTTTCCAGCGCCGCACGCCCTGGAGGTCCTCGGCGACCTGCGCCAGCGCCACGCGCGTGCCGACCGGATCCTTCTCGGCGAGGGCGTGCAGGGCCTGCTGCTCGCTCGCGAGCCAGGCCTTGCCGGCGAGATGCTGAGCGCGGCGGCACACCGCGACGTCGCGCGAGAGCGCGCGCAGGCGATCCGCATGCTCCTCGAGATCGGGGACGCCGGGCGAAGGGCTCGGCAGTGCCGGGCGGGGCGAAGCGAGCGAGACGAGAGCAGCGAGGCTCGCGAGGACCATCGCGCGCACCGCACGCGCGACCG
>VGTG01000302.1 GCA_016874795.1 Deltaproteobacteria bacterium
CGGCCGCCTGCGCCGCGAGGGCCGGTGCGACGCCCGCAGGGCGCCCCGGGATGCGCGCGGACGAAGGCAGCTCCGGGCGGGGTGCCGCGGCCTGTCCGGGCGCCGGCTCGGGCTCGGCGAGCGCGCCCGTGGCAGCGGCGGGAACGGCCGCTTTCGCGGACGGCTCCTCCGCGTCGCGCAAGAGCAGCAGCGCCAGCACGCAGAGCGCGGCCCCGGACGCGAGGAATCCGATCCAGCGCTTCACGAGCGTACCGCGAAACCCCCGCCGGCTCGGCGAGCGTCCCTCAGTAGAGGACCGCCACCAGCTGCGCCGCGCTCATCGAGCTCTGCACCGTCGTGTTCGGCGCGCACGGCGCGCCGCCGCACTGCCAGATGCCGCCCGGAATTTGCTTGCGCGTGTCGCGATCGGAGTCGTCTCGCTCGTCGGAGTGGTTCTCGTGCGACGAGTCGATGTTGAAGAACCCGGACGACTCCTGCTTGGCGGAGTTGTTGCAGACGTTCGAGTTGTTGTAGCTCGCGGTCGCGCTCCCGTTGCAGGCGTACTGCGACGCGTGCTGGACGATGCCGTCGTCCTCGCCGCTCAGGCACGCGCTCGGACCGAAGATCGCCTCGTAGCCGCCCGTCAAGTAGATGCTCCGCGCGGGCGCGTTGGCATAGGTGCGCACCTGTACGTCATCGGAGCTGCGGAGCCAATAGGTGGCCGTGTCGCAGCTCTGGATGAAGATCGCCAGGAAGTTGCAGAAGAAGCTGTTGTTGCCGCAGACCGCATCCGCCCCCTCGGAGCCGCGATGGGCGCCGCCGAGCGTGATGGCGAGGCCGAGCCGCTGCGCCACGACGTCGTACGATCCGTTGTAGTTGTAGTTCGGATCGCTCGGGTCGTTGTTGCCGAGGATGAAGTCCAAGATGGGGCCGGCCATGCTGTGTCCGATCACCCAGAACGTGCCGCCCTGGGCCCAGGTCTGCGCGCAGCGGTTTCCGCCGCCGTCGGCGCCGCCGTTGGTCGCGTTGACGATCTCGGCGGCGACCTCGCCGGCAGCGCCCGCGCCCCAGTACGGGTCGGTGCCGTCGTAGCCGATCACGTAGTACGAGGTGGCGAAGCTCTTCGTGGCGGTCTTGACGAAGTCGCGAGTCCCGTTCTTTTAATAGTTGCGCGCCGCCGTCCAGCTCGTGAACGTGTCGGTGTTGGTCTGCTTGCCGTGCATGAAGATGAGACACGGAGCAGCAGCGGCGCGCTCCGCGGCAGCGAGCGCCGTCGAAGCGGCGATCACGGCGAGCACACGTCGTGGAAGAATGCCGGCGAAGAACCCACGCGGACCGAGTTCCATCGTTCCTCCTTGGCGGTCTCACCCGCCCGACCGAGCCGAGGCGGAACTACAAGCAAAGGCATGGGGGCGTCAAGCAGATCGGCGCAGGGAGCAGACCGGCCGTTGGTCCGGCCGCGGGCCGGCGTTCCGCCGGTCGACGAATGGCGTCGCGGTCAGGAGCAGTCGCCGTCCACGGCCCCGGTCGCCCAGAGAATTCCCCCGAGGACGTGCCGCAGGTAGGCCTCGTTCTCGAACAGCGCCGTGTCGTGGCCGAGCCCCGTGTAGAACGAGCGGCCGCCCTCGAACTCGTGGCACCACGCGATCGGGTGGTCGCTTCCCATCCGCCCCGGCCCGAACGGAACCTGGCGCGGGACGTCGAGATAGGTCGACTCGTCGAGCGTCGCGAGGACGTGCACCGCGCCGCGCGGGTTCGTCGAGAAGCCGTAGAACTCGTCGTACGTCTCCCAGCGGAGCGGCGTCGTGCTCGAAGCGCGCGCGAGGTGCTCCGTCGCGGGATGCTCGCCGTCCTCGATGTAGACCGTGCCGTCGTGACACGAGACGATCCCGCCGAAGCCGCACACCTCGTCGCCCGTCGGCCGCGACGAGTAGAGCGGATGGCCGCCGAAGTACGCCCCGACGAGTCGTCCGAACCACGGCCACTCGGATTGCGACTCGTCGTTCTGATCCGAAGCCGCGTGGATGCCGACGAAGCCGCCGCCGCCGCGGATGTAGCGCTCGAGGCCCGCGCGCTCGGCCGCATCGTCGAGCGGGTTCCCGGTCGTGCTGAGGAAGACCACGGCGCCGAACCGATCGAGGTCGTCGCCGGCGAAGACCGAGGGATCCTCGGTGTGCTCGACCGCGAAGCCGTTCTCGACGCCGAGCCGGCGGATCGCCGCGACGCCGGTCTCGATCGAGGGATGGCGAAAACCGGTCGTGTGCGAGAAGACGAGCACCGTCCCGGGGTCGCCGGTCCCGACGCCGTCGCTGCTGCCGCACGCGGCGGCGAGCAAGAGGGTCGATGCCAAGAGACTCCGATGGACGGCCCGGCGGTTCGATCGCATGCCCGGCGTATACACCGACTTCGCGAAATCCGGATAGACGCCGCGAGGAGCTCGCTTGCGACGCCCTCGGCACCGTCCTAGGCTGCCCTCGTGGATCTGAAGGCGCTCTCCGCGGTCGAGCTCCCGGACGCGACGGGAGAGAAGCACCGCCTCGGCGCCTTCTGGAACGAGCGTCCGACCATCCTCGTCTTCCTGCGCCACTTCGGCTGACTGCACTGCCGCGAGCACGCCGCGCAGTTGCGCGGCCGCTACGACGAGATCCGCGACCGCGGCGCCGAGCTGATCGCGATCGGGACCGGGGACCAAGGGTATGCGCGCGCCTTCGTCGAGGACGAGTCGATCCCCTACCCCGTCCTCGTCGACGATCGCGGCGAAGCCGCCCGGGCGGCCGCCGTGCGGGTCGCTTCGTGGTTCGAGCTCCTGCACCCGCGCACCTGGGCCGCGACGCGCGAGACCCGGAAGCGGGGCTACCGCATCCACCGGGCGGGCAAGCGCGTGAAGCAGCTCGGCGGGACGTTCGTGATCGGTCCCGGGCCGTCCCTCCTCTACGAGCACGTCGACGCCGACTCGACCGATCACGCGCCGCTCGAACGAGTGCTCGAGGCGCTGCCCGAGCGGTAGCAGTCGACCTCCGGCCCCTTTTCGCCAACACTCTCCGCCGAAAGTCGCTTACTTGGTTTCGGCGCACCCGTTACACAGACGGATGCTCCAGAAGCTCGAGGTGCGTATGACGGCTCGTCGCGGTGTCTGGCTCGCTTTGTCGACCCTCATGCTCCTGCCGATGCTCTGTCTTGGTTCAGCGTGAACGTGACAGCCTTGCCGCCGCGGATAGGACGCGGCAAGGAGTCACCTCATGGCGAAGAGGAGTCGTCGACACCACCGCCCCGAGGAGAAGCTCGCGATCCTCAAGGAGCATCTCGTCGACCACAAGCCCGTGTCCGAGGTGTGCGAGAGGCACGGGCTGCAGCCGAGCCTGTTCTACTACTGGCAGCGTCAGCTCT
>VGTG01000303.1 GCA_016874795.1 Deltaproteobacteria bacterium
GTTGTCTCCTGTTGCCGCGCAGGCTGCCTGATGGCGTTTCGCGCCGCCTCCGTGATGGGCATCACGCCGTGCGTGGCGGGCGCCACGGAGACGATGGCCATCGCGTAGCCTGACGTCCCTCGCGCCAGGCCGGCGATGGCCATCATGGAAACGGAGGCGGGTCAGTCAGTCTTCGATCGTGGCCTCCTGCTCGCCGAAGACGCGGACGACCAGTTCGCGGTCGACGGTTCGGATCTTCCGTCGTGCGCCGAGCTTGAGGGCGTCGGTCGCGACGCGGTCGATGTCGCGGAGGCGGCCGTGGGTCTCCTCGTGGAGGAGGGCGATGGCGTCGGAGGAGAAGAGTTCGCGCTCGGCTCCGGCTCGTTTCAGCCGGTATCCGATGTACTCGGCGGTGTCACCGGGGGCGGCCTCGCCGAGGGCGAGGCGGGTGTGGATGCGGGACCAGAGGGAGCGGTTCTTGGCGAGGGTAAGTCGCTGCCGCGTCTCGGGCAGGCCGACGAGGACGAGCGAGAGCAGGGCCTTCGAGTCCCACTCGTAGTTCGCCAGGATGTGCAGGTGGTCGAGCACATCCTGGTGGAGCAGATGCGCCTCGTCGATGAGCAACACGGGGTGCACCTTCTCCGTGCCGAGCTGCTCGATGTGGGTGCTGATCGCGAAGAAGACGGCCGCGGCGGTGGCGCTCGGGGAGAGCCCCAGGGCGAGGCAGACGTGCCGGTAGAAGTCGCGCCGGCCCAGCGTCACGTTGTGGCAGTACGTCAGCCGGAAGCCGTCCTGAGGCAGCCGGTGACGGAGCGCGCGGAGCACGCACGTCTTGCCGACGCCGGGCTCGCCCGCGAGCACGGCGTGGCCCCGGTCGCGGCAGGTCTCGACGAGGGTCTCCACGGTCGCCTTTCGCGACGACGGCACCCAGAGATCGGCGTCGGCGACCTCCTTCGTGAAGGGGGCCTCGCGCAGGCCCCAGTGCGACAGCCAGCGGCTCATCGGGCACCTCCGTCGCCGTGGGGGCCGCGCTTGAGGAGCGCGTCGAGCAGCGCGCCGGGCGGATCGAAGGGCACGTCGAGGCCCTGACGCGGGCGAATGGCCATGGGCCCCTCCTTCTTGCGGCGGGCGTTCTCCTCGGGGTTCACCGGGGCGAGCAGGTAGCGCTCGTCCTCGTGCTCGATCCACGGGTGCGCCGACACGTCGAGGAGCGAGCGGGCGACGGTGACGATCTTGCCGGCGAGGAAGCCGGCGCGCGTCTCGAAGGTGACGCCACCGACGTCGAGGGTGCCGTCGTTGCGCACGCGGCGACGGCCGCGGACGGTGAGCGCAGCGCCGAGCTCGGGGTCCGTCACGGGCTTCGCGTCACGGGGCGCCGTCTCGTACACCTCGGCCGGCGTGCGCCCCATCAGCGAGGCGTGCGGCGACACGTGGTAGTGCTTCGCGAGGAAGGCGAGCAGGCGCACCTGCACGTCCTGCAGGCTCCCGGGCGTCCCGATGTGGTCGAGGCACCCCTCACGCAGCGTCCGCCAGAAGCGCTCCATCTTGCCGCGGGCCTGCGGGTCTTCGGCCTCGGCGTGGAGCAGGCCGATGCCGAGCCGCGCGCAGAGCGTTCCGAGCACCTCGCCCCGGTAGGTCGAGCCGTTGTCGAGGTAGATCGCGCCGGGACGACGCCCCGTGTCACGCATCGCCTTCACCATCAGCGCCAGCATCTCGACCTCCCGCTCCGTGGTCGCCGCCTGGATCGCGACGACGTACCGGCTGTGATCGTCGAGCAGCGCGTGGACGCGCAGCGGAAACGACCGGTCGCCGATCTTCATCGCCGGGCCGTGGCACACGTCGGAGTGCCAGAGGGCGTCGGCTCGGTCGGCCTGCCAGCGGAGCCGGACGCGACCATCGGCGGCATCGAGCTTGAGCCGGTCGAGGCCGTGCTCCTTGTAGAGGCGGCGCACCGTGGAGGCGCTCACGGCACCTTTCTTGAGCCGCCCGTCGTGCTCGAGCGTCCGGACGATCGTCGAAACCGTCGCCCTCCGGTACTCCCGCCGGATGTCGAGCAGCAGCGCTCGCTGCTCCTCCGTCAGCTCACGGGCGTGCCCAGCGTCCGACCGACGCCGTGGGCGGAGCGCGTCCAGGCCACCGTGCTTGTACTCGTAGTACCAGCGCTCGATCGTCGGCGCCGAGTACCGCCGGCCCAAGGAGGATTCCGGCGGGCGGTGGTACTTCGCCGCGATCGCGCGGATCTCGTCGGCGAGCTCGCCGTGGTCCTGAAGATCTCGCGCGAGCAGGGGCCCGATCACCTGCACGCGGAACAGGGCGACACGCTCAGCCTGGTCCTTCGGTCCGAGCTGGTCGCCGTCTTTGATGATGCGATCCATCGATTTCTCTCCTGCGTGCCCGTCGTGGGCGCCGCAGGCCGATCGCTCGCACCCCCCGCGCCTGCCGGGCAGGCGCCGGGAGTGGTGGATTCGCTTCCGGAGGGGCTCGAGCTTTCGGTGCCATCGCTCATCGTGCGTGGACGAAGCGCCCGCCGAAGAAGGCGTCACGCGGCACCACGCCCGTCGGCAGCGGCGCCCGCGACGCGAGCCACGTCGCGACCCGAGCTGCCCGATCCCGGAGCACGCCGCCCGTGATCGGGGTGCCGGGGCCGAAGACCCGCGCGGGCCCCGACGCCCAGCGCCGCACCGACGCCCACCGCTCCGGCGCGGAGACGCCGCGGGCCTTCGCGACGCTCACCGCCTGCCGCGCCCGCTCGGCCGTCGCCCGCGCGTACCCCCAGAGCGCGAGGGCGTACCCGATGGCGTCGATCGTGTACCGGAGCCCCCGGGCCACTCCGCGAGGCACGACGACCAGCACCGCGCCGCACCCGAGGCACCGGTATCGTCGCGTCAGCACCGTCGTCGAGCCCGGAGCGCAGTCCGGCTCGTCGGGGCCCTCGACGTCACGGCTCCGGAGCCCGTGGCCGACGACCGTCAACGAGCGTCCGGGCTCCCGGCTCGCAGCCCCGCAGCCGGGGCAACTCGCCGGGCGCACCGCCGAGCACGACGGAGGCGCGACTGCCCAGAACTTGACGTCGATCGCGGATTGGATGATTCGTGTGCCGCTTCGCGGGATCGCCTGCAACTGCCTTCTGCGGAGCGCGGCGGGAGAACGGTGCGCTAACACCGCCCGCCACCCTTTTGTCCGAGCCCCGTGCCCGGGTGTCTTCTCCGGCCCGGACCTCTACGACGTCGGCCGCGAGCCCGGCCAGAAACGTGCAGGCTCCGTGCCGGCCACGGGCTCGGCCTGACCTCCATCCCCCTCAGGCAGCCTGCGCGAGATCGGGCGTCGATCCCTCAACTACGCTGCGCGGTAATAGCAACAACCCCAGGTTCGCCGTCGCGCG
>VGTG01000304.1 GCA_016874795.1 Deltaproteobacteria bacterium
TGCTGCCGTGTACGCTCGCGACCTCGGTCACCGGCTCGAGCTCCGGATCGGGCGCGAAGCTCCAGTTCGTCGCGACGGGGCCTCCCGCGGAGTGATGCGCGAACGTCAAGGCCGGCTTTCCCGCGAGCGCCTTCCAGAGCTGATCCGGCGTCTCGTACCGGGGGTCGATCGAGCTCAGCACCGGTCCATCGTCGGCGAAGTAGAGGACGTGGCGATGGCCCTGGAGCCAGCTCGTCCACTCGTAGCCGAGCACGGTGACGAAGCGTCCCGGCTCGTCGAAGTCGCGCGTCGCCTTCCGGATCCGCTCCCAGAGCTGCGGGTTCTGATCGAGGAAGAGCATTCCCCAGTGGTCGTGATCGGTCAGTGCGACGGCATCGAGCCGCGCGACGTCGCGCGCGTACGCGAGGTAGCCCTCGGGCGTCGCCGTGCCGTCGGAGAGATTCGAGTGTCCGTGCAGGTCCGCCCAGAGAATGTGCGGGGCTCCGGCGCGGACGAGGAGCGGGTTCGACTCGGCCGCGAGCCCGGTGTCGGTCGTCGCGCGGAGGCGGTAGACGCCCGGAACGATCGCCTTTCCCTCGACGACCTGCGTGCCCTCCATCTCCGGCCGGAAGTCGACGAGCGACGGGAAATCGAGCTCGGGCGGAGCGGCGAGCGCGACGACGCCGTCGAACGGGATGCCCGCGTTGCCGGCCCCGTCGAGCACAGAGATCGCGAGGCGGATCGTTTCACCCGGCGCCGCCGTCGCGGGACCGAGCAGCATCAAGCGCGCGGGCTCGCGCGGCAGCACGTCGACCAGCGGCGAATCGCGCACGACGACGCGCACGCCGTCGCCGTCGCCGTCGACGGCGAGCCAGATCGGCGACTCCTCTTCGGCGTAGCTGTCGACGCGCGCGCCGGCCGGACCCGCGCCGTAGACGATCTCGACGGTCTCGCCGGCCGCGAGCGCACGACCCTCGACGTGGAACGCGACGAGCTGCGGTCCGTCGTCGGGCCGGAGCGTGACTCCTGCCGCTTCGGTCTTCGGTCGTGTAGCCGGGACCATCCGAGAACTGGCTCTGCGGCGGGCTCCAGCCCCAGAACGGGGAGGGCTGCAGGAAGAGGGCGCCGCCCGCGGCGATCCCGTGCTCGCCCGCCTCGTAGACGATCGTGAAGGAAGCGTGCTCGCCCGCTCGCACCGTCGGACGCGGAGCGCCGTCCGCTGCCTTCGGTGCGACGAGCCGCGCCCGGCCGCCGCCGTCCGCGGCGTGGCGGCTCGCAGAGACGTCCTCCTTCAGCGCCTGGTACGTCTCCCACTTCGCGTCGGGCGAGTACTGTCCCTTCCGGACGTCGGCCGGCGCCGTCCCCTCGTCGGCTGCAGTTCCGCCGTCGGGCGCGCCGAGCTCCCAGTCGGGCTCGACCGGGCCCTGCGTGTCGACGTCTTCGCGCGGTGCGCGCTCCTCCGTCTTCGGACTCCGGTCGCACGCGCCGAGGGCCAGCCCGAGGACGAGCGCGAGAGCGAGTGGGCCGGGAACGAAGAGGCCGTGGCGATGCGACGCCGCGCTCACGCGCCGGACGCCTACTCGTGCGCCTCGAGGAATCGCTCGGCGTCGATCGCGGCCATGCATCCGGTGCCCGCGGCGGTGACGGCCTGGCGGTACGTCGGGTCCTGGACGTCGCCGCAGGCGAACACGCCCTCGACGTTGGTGCGCGTCGTCTTCGCGTCGGTCAGGATGTAGCCGCGCTCGTCCATGTCGAGCTTGCCGCGGAAGATCGCGGTGTTCGGCTCGTGGCCGATCGCGATGAAGACGCCCTCGGTCTGGAGCTCGCTCGTGTTGCCGGTCTCGGTGTCGCGCAGGGTCACGCCGGTGACGCCGGATCCCTTCTCACCGTGGATCTTCTCGATGACGGCGTTCCAGACGAACTCGATCTTCGGGTTCTTCAGAGCGCGGTCCTGCATGATCTTCGAGGCGCGGAGCTGATCGCGGCGGTGGACGACGCGCACGCGCGTCGCAAAGCGCGTGAGGTAGTTCGCCTCCTCCATCGCGGTATCGCCGCCGCCGACGACGAGGACGTCCTTTCCCTTGAAGAAGAAGCCGTCGCAGGTGGCGCACGCGGAGACGCCGAAGCCCATCAGGTTCGCCTCGGACTCGATGTCGAGGAGCTTCGCGGAAGCGCCGGTCGCGATGACGAGCGTCTCCGCGAGGATCGGCTCCCCGGAGGCGGTGTCGAGGCGGAACGGCCGCCGGGAGAGGTCGACGCCGGTCACCTCGGACGAGACGAAGCGCGTTCCGAAGCGCTCCGCCTGCTTGCGGAAGAGCTCGACCATCTCCGGGCCCATCACGCCGTCCGGGAATCCCGGGTAGTTCTCGACGTCCGTCGTGATGGTGAGCTGGCCACCGGGCTGCCCGCCATCGACGACGACGGGCGAAAGGTTCGCACGAGCCGCGTAGAGAGCCGCCGTCAGCCCCGCGGGGCCGGAGCCGAGGATGACCACCTTGTAGGTCTCAGCCATGGGTCGGGATTCCATAACCACGAGGCGGGACGACCACAACGTCGCGCACGGGCCGCGACGAAGCGCAGCCCGTGCCCGGCGTCGCTCACTTCTTCTGGACGGCCTCGACGTCGATCGTGATCGTGATCTCGTCGCCGACGACGAGCCCGCCGCCGTCCATGCTCTTGCTCCACGTGATCCCGAAGTCCTTGCGGTCGATCTTCGTCGTCGCCGAGGCGCCCGCGCGGGTGTTCCCGTAGGGGTCCTTGATCGGCGCGCTCGGGCCCTCGACGTCGAGCACGACCTCCTTCGTCACGCCGTGCAGGGTCAGGTCGCCCGTGACCTTCGCCTTGCCGGCGCCGGCGGCCTCGATCTTCTTCGATTTGAAGGTGATGGTCGGGTACTTCTCGACGTCGAGGAAGTCGGCGTTGCGCAGGTGCGCGTCGCGCTTCTCGTCGCCGGTGTCGATGCTCGCGGCGTCGATCGTCGCTTCGATCACGGCGGCTCCGGGATTGGACGGATCGCCCGTCACCGTGCCGCCGAACTCGGCGAAGTTGCCGCGTACGTTGCTGACCATCATGTGGCGGATCGAGAAGCCGACGTTCGAGTGCGACGGATCGAGCTGCCACGAGGCGGCGTCGGCGCGTGCCGGCACAGCCAGCGACGACGCGGCGAGGAGGACGAAGGCGAGAGCGGACGAAGAAGATCGATGCACGAGGGCTCCTTTTCGAGCGTTCAACCCTGCGTGCCGATCGGCCTCGTGTCAAACGACGACCTCATTCACGATCTCGGCGAACGGCGGTCGAATGAAGAAGGAAGGCCCATCTCCCGGAGAGCTAGCCTTGATGTGACAGAAACTC
>VGTG01000305.1 GCA_016874795.1 Deltaproteobacteria bacterium
TCTCGACACGTCGCCGGCGTGGCATTGCTGGGTCGGAGCGCTGCCGGCTCTCCGTCTCGTGCAGGAGCTCGGCGTCGCCGCGATCGGTGCGCACGACGTCCGTCTCGCGAACCGCTTCCGCGAGGGCATCGGGCTGCCTCCGGGGAGCTCCGCGATCGTCTCGGCGGATCTCCCCGGCGCGGCCGAGAAGCTCGAGCGCGCCGGCATCATGGCCGCCGTGCGCGGCGGGCGGCTTCGCACGTCGTGGCACGTCTACAACGGCGACGACGACGTCGACGCGACCCTCGCCGCCCTGCGCGCGTGAGCGGGCGGAGAGAGGAATCCGATGACACAGGATCGAAATTCTCTCGGACAGCCGGTCGGCTTCCCCTTGCCCGGCTGGAAGCCCGCGCAGCGACCGCCGCGCGAGCCGATGTCGGGCCGCTTCTGTCGCGTCGAGCCGCTCCTGGCCGAGCGTCACGCCGCGGACCTCTTCGCCGCGAACCGGCGCAACGAGGACGGCGGCAACTGGACGTACCTCCCGTACGGCCCGTTCGACACGGAGGACGCGTACCGGAAGTGGATGGACGCGACGTGCCGCGGCGACGATCCGCTGTTCCACGCGATCGTCGACGCGACGACGGGGCGCGCGGTCGGCGTCGCGAGCTATCTCCGCATCACGCCGGAGCAGGGCGCGATCGAGGTCGGGCATCTCAACTTCTCGCCGCTCCTGCAGCGCCGCCCCGCCGCGACCGAGGCGATGTACTTGATGATGAAGCGCGCTTTCGACCTCGGCTACCGCCGCTACGAGTGGAAGTGCGACTCGCTGAATGCGCCGTCGAACGGAGCGGCGCGGCGGCTCGGCTTCACCTTCGAGGGAATCTTCCGGCAGGCGACGGTCTACAAGCAGCGGAGCCGTGACACGGCCTGGTACTCGGTCCTCGACGGCGAGTGGCCGGCTCGACAAAGGGAGTTCGAGCGCTGGCTCGATCCGGCGAACTTCGACGCGGCCAGTGCGCAGCGCTCGCCGCTCCGCCACGCGACCGGGGAGGCTGAAGCCGGACGCTGATTTTTTTCTACGAGTCGGTTGACTCTCGTGTATCACGGACGTATCACGATGTAGTACGAAGTGACACGGAGGGTCGAATGCCGCCGGACGAGAAGAAGGAGAAGGTGCTGCACGCGCGGATCCCGGAGTCCCTCGACGAGGAGATCCGGGAGCACGCCGCGAACCTCGGGCTGAGCGTCTCGAACCTGGTCCGGAACGTCCTGCAGAACGCCCTCGGCCTCGTCGAGGAGATCGTCGCGGACACCGCGGATCTGGGGAAAACGCGTCGCGAACCGGCGGCGCGCTCGCGAGGCGAGGGCCCGGACACACGAGGCGCAACGGGAGCGGCGAGCGACGCGCCGTGGCGCATCCTCGGCTGGCAGGAGGCGATCCTCGAGCTGAACGCGGTCTGCGACCGCTGCAACGCCATCCTCGCGAAGGGATCGCGCGCCGCGATCGCGATCGTCGAGGGGGCCGGCCCGAGGCCGATCCGATGCCTCGGATGCATCGAAGGAGGAAACGGTGATGCGAACGCTCGAGACTGAAGAGAGAGGCCTCGATTCCCTGGCCGAGTACGTCGCCGACGTCGTGGACGCTGCCGCGTCGCTCGCGGAGCGCGCCGTCGTCAGCGCGGATCGTCTGGCGGCGCAGGCGGTGCGCGACGCGAGCCGCGTGGCGGACGCGTTCGAGGGTCTCGCTCGTGCGACGATTCGCACGACGCTCGACCTCGCGCGCGACGTCGTCGAGACCGTACGCGAAGCGCAGGACGAGGCGTCGCGGCGCGCCGACTAGAAGGGCGACTGAGACGCGATGCTCCGCGCGCGCAGCGCGCGGCCGAAGCGAAGCGAGCGCGGGAGTGGGGCCCCGCGCGGCTTTGCCGCGTGGGGCGAGGGGCGCGTGCCCCTCGATCAAACAGATCGCGCGCGCGAAGCGGACGAAGCGACTCCGTTCGCGTAGCGCGACGGCGGCCGCGTCGGCGTCGTGATTCCGACCGCGCGCGGGCGCGCCGTGCGAACGTCCGCGCGCTCCAGCTGCGCGAACGACTCCTGCAGATCCTCGGCGAGCGCGTCGCCGCCGCGGACCAGCTCCGGATCGAGGTTCGCGCAGATCGACACGCGGCCCGCGTGGCTGACGATCGCGAACTCGACGCCCATTCCTTGGAAGAGCGGAGCGATCCCGTGCAGGCCGACGATGCGCCGCCCCGCGAGCGTGCGCGGCTGCGTCGGTCCCGCCACGTTGGTGCAGACCGTGTTGAAGACCGGGCTCCCGGGGACGAGCCGCGGGAGCATCGCCTCGAGCGGCGACGGGAGCGCGCCCGCGAGACCGAGTGCCCACGCGATCGCGTCGGCCTGTCCGCGCTCCTTCAGGGAGCGCATCTCCGCGACGACGCGCGCGAGGCGCTCGCGCGGACCCGCGACGTCGATCGGGAGACGCGGGAGGACGACCGAGAGCTCGTTCCCGAGAGCGACGTCCGAAGCCGGCGAGGCACTCGCGCGGAGGCTGACCGGGATCACCGCGCGCAGAGGCGCGCGGCTCGCGCCGCGGGAATGCCGCCGGAGAAGGCGCCGGAGCGCGCCGCTGATCACCGCGAGCGCCGTGTCGTTCAGCGTCGCCTCGGTTCCGGCGCGGACCGCGTCGAAGGCCGCCTGCGAGAAGGTCGTCCACACCGCGCGGCGACGCTTGCCGAGCGCTCCATTGAACGGCGTCGGCGGTGCGGGTGCGTCGTGCAGGAGCGAGACGCAGGTCGCCGTCAGCTCCGCGAGGGCGCGAGCGCCGTCCCACAGCGGATCGGCGGGCGAACGGCGAAGCGCGTGCTTCGGAGCGTGCGCCCGAGCCGCCGATCGTGGACGCTCTTCCGCGATCGGTGTGCTCAGGAGCTCGACCAGGCGCATGCCGCTCATCCCGTCGAGGAGGCAGTGATGCGCCCGCAGCACCAGCAGAGCGGGACCGCCGGAGCGCGGCTCGATCGAGGCGACGTCCCAGAGCGGACGGTCCCGCGGGAGCCTGCGCGACAGCGCCGTCTCGACGGCTTCGCGGTGCGCCTGCTCCTGCTTCGTCCTCGGTCCAACGACGTGGCGGAGATGGCGGCCGACGGAGAACCCGGGATCGCGCTTCCACCGCGGCCGCTCGAGATCGAGCGGCGAGCGCACGGGACGCTGACGGAGACGCGGCACGCGCCGCACGAGGGACGCGAGGTCCGCGAGGAGCCGGCGGCGCTCCGGCGCGCTCTCGAGCTCGACGACGCAGCCGACCACGAGCGGCTCGTGCGGGCGCTCGAAGTACAGGAAGGCCGCATCGA
>VGTG01000306.1 GCA_016874795.1 Deltaproteobacteria bacterium
CTCGCGGCCTACAGCCAGCAAGGAGATATCCTCACCGAATCCAAGACCAAGAAAAAAGCAGCTTGAACGAGCGGACATCTTAAACTGCTTATGACCCGGACTTGACTAACTGCTCCTGACAGCGCGTTTGCACCCGCGCTCGAGCCTCCGATCTGCTCAGAGCCTCGCCGAAGCGCTCGCCACCGTGCGAACGTCGAAGCGCGGTCGCACGCCGAGCTCCGCCGCGGCGCGCTCGCGATCGACGACCCAGAGGTAGCGGAGGTAGTCGAGCGAGACTCCCGGCCCGATGCCCCACGCTCGCCACAGCACGTCCGCGAGCGGATACGCGAGCGGCGACGGCAGAGAGAAACGCGTCCGTCCCGCGAGGCGGAGGATCGCGGACAGCGGCAGCACACCTGGCGCCGCGAGGTTGAAGGGCCCGTCGACGGTGTCCTGCACGGCATGAACGAGCGCATCGACGAGATCGTCGACGTGCAGGAGCTGGAAGAGCGGATCGAAGCCGAGCACGCCGAGCGCCGGACGATCGCGAAGAAGACGGGTCGCCAGCGTCTCGCCGCCGCCACCGACGATCCACGCGGGACGCAGCACGCAGACCGGAAGCCCGAACTGCCGCCGGAACGCGTCGAGCTGCCGCTCGACGTCGACCTTGTCGCGGACGAAAGCGCCCTGCTCGCCGCCGTCGAGCGGGTGATCCTCCGCCATGTAGGCGGGATTCGACGGGCTCGCGCCGTAGACCATCGCCGTCGTGCTCGTGACGAGCCGAGCGACGTTGCCCTCGTGCGCGAGGTTGTCGGCGATCGCGTTCAGGACGTACATCGTTCCGACCGCGTCGAGCTCGTGCGCGCCCTCGTCGTGTGCGCGCGGCGCCTCGCGAAGCGCGAGGTGCACGACCGTGTCGACGCGCTCGCGTCGCAGCACATCCGCGACGACCGTGTCGGCGAGCGGCTCCGTCAGGTCGATCTCGTGGAAGGCAGCGCCGCGCACCGGGAACGGCGGCGGACGAACGTCGATCAGGACGAGGCGGCGGCAAGCGGGCTCGCGCTCGAGGCGCTGGATCAAGCGACGCGCCGCCATCCCGTGGATGCCCGTGATGGCGACGATCCGGTCCTTCGCGCTCCCGGCGGCGGTCTTCGCCGGCCCCGCGGTCGGCTCCTTCGCCGGCTCCTTCACGGCGCTCCGACGCCGCTTCTTCTTTCCTTTCTTCGCCACCGCTCTCATCCTGCTTCGCGCACGGGCCTCGAAGCAAATCCCACTTCCTTGACTTCCGCGCGGCGGGAAACCAGAGGTGAGAAAAGAAGAGAGCTTCACGACGCGAGCCGCACATGGCCGAGACGAATCAGAGCTACTCCGCCGAGGTGGACGCGACCGTCGACGACTGCATCGCGGTCCTCCTCGACTTCGAACGCTATCCGGACTGGTCGACGCCGATCCTCGAGGCGAAGATCGAGGAGACGGACGCCGAAGGACGGCCCCGGCGCGTCGCGTTCGCGCTCGACATGCGCATCCGGACGATCCGGTACACGCTCGAGTACTCCTATGCGCTGCCGCGAAGGCTCACGTGGGAGCTCGTCGCGGGCGACTTGAGCGGCGTGCAGGGAGCCTACGACCTCGAGCCGCTTCCCGACGGACGCTCGCGCGCGACGTGCACGCAGGAGGTCGACCTCGGATTCTGGCTGCCGGGACCACTCCGTCGCATGTTCGAGCGCCAGGCGCTACGCGACTCCGTTCTCGAGCTGAAGGCGGAGATCGAGAGACGCGCGGGACGCGGCTGAGCGCCGCTCCGCCGGAAGAGCGCCGCGGGCACGAGCCCGCGACGCCCACCCGACGGCGGCTTCAGCGCTTCGAGGAGGCCGGCTTCTCGTCCCCGGCGTTCGCGGCTTCCGCAGCCGGCTCCGAGACCGCGATCTGATCGGCCAGCTTCTCGTAGAGGCTGTCGCCGATGCCGGGCACCTCGCGGAGATCCTCCGCGGTCCGGAACGGCGTCTCCTCCCGCCGCTCGATGATCGCGCGCGCCCGCGCCGGGCCGATCCCCGGAAGCTCCGTCAGCTCGTCGAGCGACGCCGTGTTCAGATCCACCTTCTCCCCGACGGCGAAGGCCGGACCCGAGCCGAGAGCCGCCGCCACGGCGACCGCGGCCGCCAGGCGCCACGCGCGCCGCCCGCGCCCCACTGCACCCTCCACACCCAACATGTCCATCCACCTTGCGCAGCCTTTCGGGCTGCGCTTCTATCCGACGAGCTCTCGCCGGATGCCGCACCGCGCGTCGCGGGGGAACGACGCTTCGAGGTGCTCGAGCGATACCGCGCCGCTTCCGCTCGCGGCAAGCCGCATCGATGTCGGGGGCGACAACGATCCGGTTGCGAAAGCGAGGGTCTTGTACGTGACGACAATCGCAGGTGGCGAGCGAGTCGGGTTTCCCTCGATCGCGAGCGATCGCGCGACGGTGCGAGGAGAGATCCTCGTCGCGGACGCGGAGGTGGCTGCTGCGTCGCCGTCGCCGTCGCCGTCGCCGTCGCCGGGATTGATCCTGATCCCCGACGTCCGCGGAATCTCGCCGCTCTACCTCGGGCTCGCCGGACGGCTCTCGCGCGAAGGCTTCACGACGCTCGTGATCGACATCTACAGCCGTGAGGGCGTCCCCGACCTTCCCGACATGGCAGCGGTCGACCGCGTGATCGCGGGCCTGCCGGACGAGCGCGTCCTCGGCGACGTCGGAGGCGCGCGCCGCTTCCTCGCGGAGCGCCCGGACGTCGGCGCCGATCGGATCGGCATCCTCGGCTTCTGCCTCGGTGGCCAGTACGCGCTGATGTCCGCGTGCCTCGTCGATGGCCTCGCGGCCTGCGCGAGCTTCTACGGGATGCTGCGCTACGCGGCGTACCCCGCGCACAAGCCCGCGAGCCCGCTCGATCTGGCGCCGAAGCTCGCCTGCCCGCTCCTCGGGCTCTACGGCGCGGAAGATCCGTTGATCCCACTCGCGGACGTGGCCGAGCTACGCGCGATCCTCGCGCGCGAAGGCAAGGCCTTCGAGCTGATCACCTACGACGGCGCCGGGCACGCGTTCCTGAACGAGGCGCGGCCGGACGCGTACCGGCCGGAAGCCGCCGCGGACGCGTGGTCGCGCGCGACGGCGTTCTTCCACGCCCACCTTCGCCACCAGAGCTGAGCGCTCCGCTGCGAGTGAGGCGGCTCTACGCTTCCCGGATCACTTGCGGCGGCGCTGGGAACGCTTCTTCGGGCGCGGCGCGGGCACGCGCTTCGCGGCGACCCGGGTCGGCTTCGGGCGCGGCGCGG
>VGTG01000307.1 GCA_016874795.1 Deltaproteobacteria bacterium
CCCATCGGGCAGAGCCCGACGGGGCCCCCTCTCCCCGCTCGCTCGCGCTCGGCCGCGCGCCTTGCGCGCGGAGAATCAAGTCTCGGATCATCTTGCTATCCGCCTCCGACGAACTGCACGACCTCGACGACGTCGCCGGCCGCGAGACGAGTCGTCGCGTAGCTGCCACGGCGCACGATGTCGCGGTTCACCTCGATCGCGACGCGCCGATCCGCGAGACCGAGAGTCTCGAGGAGGTCGATCAGCGAGGAGCCCTCGCGCACAGAGCACGCCTCTCCGTTCAGGCGAATCTCCACGCTCCTCGACGATAGTGGCGGACGGGCGCCTTTACAACCTGGCCTCCGCTCTGGTAGCGCCGCCCGTGGCGCGAGGCATTCGCAGGGAAGTCGTGGGATGACCGCTCGCGCCGTCTGCTTCATCGACCTCGACGCGCTCGCGCACAACCTCGCCGAGGTGCAGCGCATCGTCGGTCCGAAGGTGCGCGTCTGCGGCGTGGTGAAGGCGAACGCCTACGGCCACGGCGCCGTTCCGGTCGCTCGGACGCTCCTGCGGGGCGGCGCGGGCGCTCTCGCGGTGGCATGCTTCGAGGAGGCGGAGGAGCTTCGCACCGCCGGGCTCGCGGTCCCGATCCTGATCCTCGGCGGGATCGACGCGGAGCTGGCGGCCGACGCCGTCCGCCTGGGGCTCACGCCCGTCGTCTGGGACGCGGAGGCGCTGCGCGAGATCGCCTCCGCGGTCCCTTCGGGACGTCGGCTGCAGATCCATCTCAAGGTCGACACCGGCATGCATCGTCTCGGCGCGGCGCCGAGCGCGCTCGAGGAGCTGATCCGGACGGCGACGGAGCTGTCCGTCGAAGTCGACGGCGTCCTTTCGCACCTCGCTTGCGCCGACGAGCCGGAGAACGCGAGCGTCGCCGCGCAGCTCGCCGAGTTCGAGGAAGCGCTCGCGCTCGCGGAGGAGGTCGGCCTCCGTCCGCGCATCCGCCATCTCGCGGCGAGCGCCGGCCTTCTCGCCGACGCGCGCACCCACTTCGACATGGTGCGCGCCGGCCTCGTGCTCTACGGCTGCCTGCCGCACGCGAGCTTCGCGGATCGGGTCACGCTTCGTCCCGTGATGGAGCTCCGCACGCACGTCGTCCAGGTGAAGACGATCCCACCCGGCGACGCGGTCGGCTACGGCTTCACGTGGCGCGCCGAGCGGCAGACGCGGCTCGCGGTGCTGCCGATCGGATACGGGCAAGGCTATCCACGCGCGCTCTCGAATCGCGCGCACGTCGCGATCGGCGAAGCGACGGCGCCCGTCGTCGGAACGATCTCGATGGACCACGTCACGGTCGACGTGACCGACGTTCCGGACGTCGAGCCCGGCACCGAGGTCGTCCTCTGGGGCGGCACCGGTCCCGACGTGATGCAGCTCGGCAAGAGCGCCGGCACGATCGGCTACGAGCTTCTCTCGCGAGTCGCGCACGGCGTCCCCCGTGTGTATCGAGGTGGTTGAGGGGGTGAGAAGGCAATGAGCGGTACCGACACGCCGATCCGCCGGGCGCTGATCTCGGTGAGCGACAAGAACGGAGTGCTCGACCTCGCGAAGGAGCTCGCCGCGCACGGCGCCCTGCTTCTCTCGACCGGCGGCACCGCGAAGCTCTTCCGCGACGCCGGCCTCCCCGTGCGCGAGGTCGCGGAGCACACCGGCTTCCCCGAGATGCTCGACGGCCGCGTGAAGACGCTCCATCCGAAGATCCACGGCGGACTTCTCGGACGCCGCGACCTTCCCGCGCACGTCGCCGCGATGCAGGAGCACGGCATCCCGCCGATCGACCTCGTCTGCGTGAACCTCTACCCGTTCGCCGAGGTCACGCGCCGCGGCTGCACGTTCGAGGAGGCGATCGAGAACATCGACATCGGCGGCCCGTCGATGCTCCGCTCCGCGGCGAAGAACCACGACGCCGTGACGGTCCTCGTCGATCCCGCCGACTACGCGGTCGTGATCGCGGAGATGCGCGAGCACCGCGGTGCGACGACCCTCGCGACGCGGAAGCGCCTCGCGAAGAAGGTCTTCCGCACGACCGCCGCGTACGACGGCACGATCGCCGACTATCTCGGCGCTCTCGAGCGGAGCGCGGACGAGCCCTTCGGCGAGACGCTCCACCTCGGCCTCGAGCGCTCGGCACACCTCCGCTACGGCGAGAACCCGCACCAGAAGGCGGCGCTGTACGGCCGCTTCGGCGAGGCGCTGGAGCAGCTCCACGGGAAGGAGCTCTCGTTCAACAACATCGTCGACATCGACTCGGCGCTCCGCCTGATGATGGAGTTTGCCGGCGACTCGCGCGCGGTCGTCGCGATCCTGAAGCACAACACGCCGTGCGGCGTCGGCGCGGGTGCTTCGCCGCGCGAGGCGTACGAGAAGGCGTTCGCGACGGATCCCGAGTCGCCGTTCGGCGGCATCCTCGTCTCGAACCGGGTCTGGGACCTGCCGCTCGCGGAGGTCGTCGACGAGATCTTCAGCGAGGTCCTGATCGCGCCCGACTTCACGCCCGACGCGCTCGCGCTCCTCGAGAAGAAGAAGGCGCGCCGGCTGATGCGCTGGCACCGGGACCGCATGCCCGCTTCGGAGCTCGACGTCCGCTCCGTCGTCGGCGGCTTCCTCGTGCAGGACCGCGACGTCGCGAGCGAAGATCCGGCCGCGGGGAAGGTCGCGACGAAGCGGCGCCCGAGCGAGGACGAGGCTGCCGCGATGTCCTTCGGCTGGAAGGTCGTGAAGCACGTGAAGTCGAACGCGATCGTCTTCGCGGGTCCGGACCGGACGCTCGGCGTCGGCGGCGGGCAGACCTCGCGCGTCGATGCGGTGCGGATCGCGATCGAGAAGGCGAAGCGGCAGGGGCTCGACCTCCGCGGAAGCGCGCTCGCGAGCGACGCGTTCTTCCCGTTCCCGGACGGCGTCGAGCTGGCGCTCGACGCGGGCGCGACCGCGATCGTCCAGCCCGGCGGCAGCGTGCGCGACGACGACGTGGTCGCGGCCGCCGACGCACGCGGCGCCACGATGGTGATGACCGGCGCCCGCCATTTCAGACACTAGTGCACCGCCGTCGAGATAGCGTCAAGCAGATTGCCGTTCATCGGCGTCCCTCGCAAGGAACGCCGACGAAGGAATATCTGGCATATTTCGAGGAGGTGTGACGCCGCGAGGGGCGTCGAGGGG
>VGTG01000308.1 GCA_016874795.1 Deltaproteobacteria bacterium
GAAGATTCGCGAGCCTCGGACCGGAGGGCGACGCAGGCGTACTTGAACAGTACGTCGAGGAGCCCGGAGGGAGAAGCTCGCGAAGATTCGGTGCTATCGGCCGCCGCAGTAGGGATCTGGTGAGAAATGCAGGCTAGTCGAGTCCCACCGAGGGCGCCAGCACGGCGGCGGAGCGAGTCGGGCTCGAGCCGGAGTGCTAGGCACCGAGGATGAACCTCGAGCTCACGCAGCGTGGAGCCGTCGCCGTTCGGCTCGCGATCGGAATTGCCCTCGTCTGCCTCTCCACATCGTGCGACGGCTTACAGACGTCCCCGCCGATCCCGTCCACCTGCTCCCGCATCGGCGCGCAGTGTCAGCTCCCCGGCGGACCGCTCGGCGTGTGCCAGGAGACGCCGTGCGACGAAGGCGTCGCCGCTCCGTGCTTCGCGTGCACGCCGCAGCATTGAGAAGCTGAACGATCCGTCGAAGTCGAAGACGGCCCCTTCAAGGCCGGCCCGCGCGCAGCACCGACTGATACTTCGCCACCTGCTCCGCGTGATCCCGATCCGCGCGAAGACCCACGTGCCCATCCGGCCGCACGACGAGCACCGTCACGCCCTCGACCCCGAGATCCCCCGCGCCATCCGGACCGAGCCGCGCCCAACCCTCCCGCTTCCGCGCCACGAGCGCGACCGTCGCCTCGATCAGCGACGAATCGGCCGCCGCCCTCGCCTCCCTCTCGATCCGCTCGAGATCCTCGCCGCGCGCGCTTGGACCGCCGATCACCAGCGCCGTGTGCCCGGCGCGGTGCGCGAGCTCGTGCAGGAAGCTCCGGTCGCCCGCACGGTCGATCGGAATCGTGTCGGGAATCCTCTCGCCTGGCTGCAGCGCCGGATTCACGTCGCCCATCACGATCGGCGAGGACGCATAGTCGATGTCGAGCTCCGCCTCCGCGATCGCCTCGTGATGACGCGACGTCGCCTCGCCGAACACCTTCCGCAGCGTCGCGTCGCGCGCTCGACGCTGCTCGGGGTCCGTCATCGTCTGGAGGTGATCCACCTCCTCGCCCGAAGCGACGATCCGCTCCGCGGCGGGACGCCGCTCGAGCTCGAAGCTGTCGAGGAGATCCGCCTCGCTCCGACCCGCGCACACGAGCGCCAGCTTCCACGCGAGGTTGAACGCGTCCTGCAGCCCGCAGTTCATGCCGTGCCCCTGCGACGGCGAGCAAACGTGCGCCGCATCTCCCGCGAGCAACACGCGGCCCGAGCGGTAGCGCTCCGCGACCTTCGTGTGGCAACGGAAGCGCACCGGCTCCGTCACGTCGTCGAAGCCGATGCCCGGATGATACGGCAGCATCGCCGCGAGCGCGTCGGAGGCGAGGTCGCCGTCCTCGGACGAAGGCCGCGAAGGCCGCACGTAGACGCGCCAGCGCCGGCCGGGAAGCGCCGTGATCAGCACGGGCGACCCGTCGAGGTAGTTGAAGTTCCCCTCGTACGGCTCCGGCCAGCCCGTCAAGGTGACGTCGAAGACCGCCCACGCCTCTTCCGCGTCGTGACCGACGAGCTCGATCCCGCGGAGCCCGCGCGTCGCGCTGTGATAGCCGTCGCAACCGACGACCCAGTCGACCGTCACCTCCTCGCGCATGAACCGGCGCTCGATGCCGGCGACGACGGCCTCGCCACGATCCTCGAGCGAGACGAGCTTCGATGAGCGCCCGACCTCCCCGCCCAGGCGGTGCAGGTAATCGGTGAGGAACCGCTCGGTCACCTCCTCGGAGATGCCGATGTTGTACCCGTACCGGCTCCCGCAGATCGAGAGATCGATCTCCCCGATGACGGAGCCCGCCGACCGGATGCGCGCGATGCGCTGCTTGACGCCCTCGGAGAGGAAGCCCTCGACGAAGCCGAGGGACTCGAAGATCTCGAGCGAGCGCGGATGCACGACCGTCGCGCGGTCCCAGTCGAGCGGCGCGTCGTGCGCGTCGATCAGAAGCGTTCGTACGCCGCGCCGCTGCAGCTCGGCCGCGAGGAGCAGCCCCGTCGGGCCCGCGCCGACGACGAGAACCGCTGCGTCGCGCTTCTCGCTCACCATCGGCGGACGCTAGCGAGGACGCTGCTCCCGCGCCATCTCGGACGAGCTACGCGATCGACCCTCAGGGCCGGAACCAGGCGTCGGCCCAGTCCGATCCGGTCCCCGGCGCGTAGTGCGGCGGCGATTGATTGCACCAGCCCGAGCTCGGGAACGGCCGGCACTCGTAGAGAAGGCCGTCCGTTCCACGGACGCGCGTCCCCGGCCCGTACGAGCCGATGCCGCTCGGATACACGGGCTCGCCACCACCGCCCCCGCCTCCACCACCCCCGCCGCCGCTCGGCTTCGCGACGTCGATCTGGAAGCGGAGCACGCGCCCCTCGACGCCGTAGACGAGGTTCCCGTTCAGCTCGCTCGTCGGCACCACCTGCCCGCTCGACCGCAGCACGCCGATCCGCGCGAGCGACGACGTCGCGTTCACCTTCTCCGCGAGAACGACCGGCCACTTCTTCCGGTTCACCTGCGCCTTCGCGAGCGTCACCTCGGTCCGCTCGAGATCCGCACCCGACTCGTCGAACAAGCGGAACGTCACGCGCGTCCCGACCGTGAGGCGCTCCGGCGCCTGTACCGAGCCGAGCTGCTGCCAGCCGGTCGGATTCGTGCCGCCCGTGAACTGCACGTCGCTGCACGAGTAGAAGGCCTCCGGGCTGTCGCTTCGCTGCCACGTCGCGAAGACGACGTGCCGACCCGTGCGCGGCGGCAGCACGCAGGGAATGCGATAGACCTGGCGTCCCTGCCCGTCGACCGAGAGCGGCACGCCGCCGCTCGTACAGAAGAGCTCGAGGTCGCTCCAGGCGATTGCGTGGCCGGGATTCCAGCCGTCGCGCGTCAAGTACAATCCCCAGTCCTGCGTCGCGTGCGGCGCGGTCGCGTGCCAGACGAACTCGAACGCGCCGCCCGCTCCGGGCGCGATCGGCGTCGTGCGCCAGTCCGTACGCACGAGATCCATGCCGACGAAGTCCGCGTTGCCGCCTCCGCAGAGCCGGCCGTCCGGGATGAGAGAGGTGTGCCGTCCCGCCGCGGCGCCCTGGCGCACGCCATTCCAGTCGTAGATCGCCTGCTTGCCGCCGACGTCGATCGCCGCACGGCACGCCGGATCCTGATGGTTCTCGATGCTGCCGTCGAAGGCG
>VGTG01000309.1 GCA_016874795.1 Deltaproteobacteria bacterium
CCGGACCACCCGGCCCGGCAGCGCACGCCGGGCGCAGACCCGTGCACAGAGCCGCGCGCAGAGCAGGGCGAAGAAACCCGAGCGGCGGCGCCGCTCGGGCCGCGCATGATCGAGCCCGATCCACCCGGCGATCCCGCCCCGGAAGGCGAGAACGCCGACAGGGCGGCGGTCGAGAATCGCTGGTGGGTCGACACGGGAAAACGCGAGGCGCGCGGCAGCGGCGCGCGCGCGACCTCGGGCGAGGGCGCACCGATCGTCGGCGATCGCTTCTTCGCGGTCGGACGTGGCTTCGATCAGGACCGCGCCCGGAGCGCGCTCACCGATTCGAACCTGAACTTGATCCGCGAGGCGAACCCGAGCGAGGGGACGTGGGCGTACCTCTCGATGATCGAGGACAAGTCCCCGGAGGAGCGGATCGCGAAGGTGCGCCGCATGCTGCGGCTGCCGCGCTGGGCGCGCGGCGTCCTCGTCGACGCCGGGACCTCGATCCGCGCGATCGCGACCGGCGATCCCGTCGGCGAGCGCATCGTCGAGCTCACGCTCGGAAGCCAGTCCTCCTTCGATGCGTGGGCGAACGGCGAATGGGTGCGCGAGAAGGTCTTCCGGAGCCGCGAGCGCGCGCTCCGCGAGGGCGCCGGCCTCATCGTCCGCTACCTCCGCGCACCGCGTTGAAGGCGCGCTTTCGAGCATTCCCCCCAGCCTTGCCTGTACGGGCGGACGCGGGTACGTGACCCTCATGGCTTCGAAGGAGGAGTTCTACGACGCCGGCCTAGACCTCGCCTTCGACGAGAACTACGCCGGCGCGATCGAGCAGTACAAGGCCGCCCTCGAGATCGATCCAGGCTACGTCGACGCGCTGCACGCGCTCGCGATGGCGCACGCAGAGCAGGGCCAGCTCGACGAGGCGATCGCGATCGGGAAGCAGCTCTGCGCGGTCTCGCCCGACGACATCCTCGCGCACACGAGCCTGTCGACGTTCTACATGCGGAAGGACATGGTCCCGGAAGCCGAGGCCGAGTCCGCGAAGGCCCGCATGCTCGACTGGAAGCGCCAGCTGAAAGAGCCGAAGGAAGGTAGCAGCTAGTGAGGAGGGTTTCCGCGCGCGCAGCGCGCGGCCGAGCGCCAGCGAGCGGGGAGAGGAGGCGCAGCTTAGGCTTTGCCGCGTGGAGGAGAGGGGCGGCGCCCCTCTCGCTGAGATGGACAAACCGGACGAGTACTACGTCGAGCGCTTGATCGGGCGGATCCGCCTCCTCATCGCCACGTCGGAAGAGCTCCCGATCGAGACGAAGCTCGAGACGCAGCCGATGCTGAAGGCGCTCGAGGCGACTCTCGGCGTCCCCCCCGACGAGCAGGACCAGGAGCGGGCGCGCGCGCAGTACCAGTTCCTGCAGAATCACCTCGAGGAGGACGCGAACATCGCCGCGCTCCTCGGCGCGCTGCGGAACTTCGTCCCCTATCTGTAGTGGGGGTCCCGTCCGGAACGGCCGCGCTCGATCGCCTGTCCGAGCGCGTGCTCGACTTCATCGACCGTCACGCGGAGGCGACGCTCGACGATGGTCCGGGAGACGGCGGCGCGGAGTTCGATGCGCTGGCGCTCGAGGCCTTCCGTTTCCAGTACGAGCACTCGCCCACGTACCGCGCCTTCTGCGAGCGCCGCGGTCGCGGGCCGGATCGCGTGCGCGGCTGGCGCGAGATCCCGGCCGTGCCGACGACGGCGTTCAAGTCGCTCGATCTGGCGTGCGCACCGCCGCAGAAGACGTTCCTCACGAGCGGGACGACGCAGGGACGCGAGACGCGCGGCCGCCATCACGTGCCGCGGCTCGAGCTCTACCGCCGCTCGGCGCTCGCGCACTTCCGCCGGATGGTGCTGACGGACGGGATGCAGCCGCGGATCGTCGGCTTTCTCGGCGGCCCCGAGATCCTGCCGGACTCGTCGCTCGTGCAGATGGTCGAGTGGCTCCGCTGTGACCTCGGCGGCGAGCCCGCGTACCTGGTCGACGAGGATGGCTTCGATGCAGGCCGCGCGGCGGAGCGACTCGAAGCGCTCGCCGGAGAAGGACGGCCGCTCTGCCTGATCGGCGTCCGCGTCGTCTTCACCTCGTTCCTCGAGCACTGCCGTCGCGAGGGACGCGCGTTCTCGCTGCCGCCGGACAGCCGCGTCGTCGACACGGGCGGACCGAAGGGCGGCCGTGCGCTCTCGGACGCGGGCTTCCTCACGGCGAGCTGGCACACGCTCGGCGTCGCCGGCTACTACTGCGTCAACGAGTACGGAATGACCGAGCTCTGCTCGCAGTACTACGACGACGTGCTCGCGGAGCGCTTCGCCGGGACGAATCGCAAGCGACGGAAGGCGGGGCCCGCGTGGTTGCGCGCGCGCGCCGTCGATCCGACGACGCTCGAGCCCGTGCCGGACGGCGAGCCCGGCATCCTCTGCCACGTCGACCTCGCGAACGCGCTCTCCGTCGTCGCGGTGCAGACCGAGGACGTCGGCGTGATGGAGGGACGGCGCTTCCGGCTCCTCGGACGGGCCGCGGGAGCGGAGCCGCGCGGCTGCGCCCTGGCACTCGCCGACCTCCTCGCGGGACGCCCGTGACCCCGAACGACCGCGCCGAAGCGCTGGCGCCGGAGCAGGTCGCGGACCTCCTCGAGCGCCTCGCAGCCGCTCGGAGCGCGCTCGCCGCGTGGCCGCTGGGGGAGCGTGCCCTGGCGCTCGGCCGGGTCGCCGACCTCTGGCTCGGAGACGAGGCCCGGCTCGCGGCGGCGGCCGAGGCGATCGCGGCGGAGACCGGCTACGCGCCGCCGATGGTCGCGGAGCTGCTCGAAGCGACCCTCCGGCAGTGGCGCGCGAAGCCCCTTCGGGAGCTGATCGACGTCGCGCTCGCCGATCCGCATTCGATCGCGACTCCTCCGGACCTCGTCGTCGCGGTGCTCGCCCAGAACACGCCGGGACTCGCGATCGCACCGACGTTCACCGCTCTTGCGCTCGGATCCGCCGTGCTCCTCAAATGCTCGCACGGCGAGGCGCGGTTCGCGCCGCTCCTCGTGCGATCGCTGCGCGAGGTCGACGCGACGCTCGGCGGCGCCGCCGCCGCGCGGCTCTGGCGCGGCGGCGACGCGCTCGAGGCGGA
>VGTG01000310.1 GCA_016874795.1 Deltaproteobacteria bacterium
CCCGTAAAGGGGTCCGGTTCGATTGCCCGCATCTGCACCCAGGCTCGACGGCGAGCCTGGGTGCAGATACGCGGTAACGAACCGGACCCCCTTACCAGGTGTCGACGCAGGGGCGCTTCTTGCCCGAGCGTGGCGGCGGAGGCGGCACCGAGCGCAGACCCGCGCTGATCCAGGCGCGAGAATCCGCCGGATCGATGACGTCGTCGATCTCGAAGTGCGAGGCCATGCTGACGGCCTTGCCGTGCGCGTACATGCGGTCGACCATCTCCTGGAACCGCGTGCGCCGCTCCTCCGGATCCTCGATCGCAGCGAGCTCCTTCCGGAAGCCGAGCTTCACCGCGCCCTCGAGCCCCATCCCGCCGAACTCGCCCGTCGGCCACGCGACGGTGAACATCGGCGCCTTGAAGCTCCCGCCCGCCATCGCCTGCGCGCCAAGCCCGTAGCCCTTTCGCAGGACGATCGTGAAGAGAGGCACCGTGACGCTCGCGCCGGTGACGAACATCCGGGCCGCGTGCCGCACGAGCGCCGTCTTCTCGACCTCGGGCCCGACCATGATGCCCGGCGTGTCGCAGAGGAAGAGGAGAGGGATGTCGAAGGCGTCGCAAAGCTGCGTGAAGCGTGCCGCCTTGTCCGCACCCGCGCTGTCGATCGCGCCCGCGAGGTGCGTCGGGTTGTTCGCGACGAGGCCGATCGGCCGGCCCTCGATCCGGATCAACGCCGTCACCATGCCCGGCGCGAAGTGACGGCGGAGATCGAGGACGGAGCCGGTGTCCGCGAGCGTCTCGATCACCTCGCGGACGTCGTAGATCCGCAAGCGGTTCTCCGGGATCGCGTGCCGCAGCAGCCGCTGGTCCGCGGACTCCCACGTCGAGAGCGGCCCCTGGAAGTAGGACAGGTACTGCTTCGCGACGCGGACCGCCTCGGCCTCGTCCTCGACCGCGACGTCGACGACCCCGTTCGGGACCTGGACGTCCATCGGACCGACCTCGTCCGGCCGGAAGATGCCGAGCCCGCCTCCCTCGATCATCGCCGGGCCGCCCATGCCGATGTTCGAGTCGCGCGTTGCGATCACGACGTCACAGCAGCCGAGCAGCGCCGCGTTGCCCGCGAAGCAGCGTCCCGAGTTGATGCCGACGAGCGGCACGAGCCCGGAGAGGGCACCGAAGTACTGGAAGGCGAAGCAGTCGAGGCCCGCGACGCCGAGGCCGTCCGTGTCGCCCGGTCGGCCACCGCCGCCTTCCGTGAAGATCACGAGCGGGACGCGCCACTGCTCCGCGAGCGCGAACATGCGGTCCTTCTTGCGATGGTTCTGCGAGCCCTGCGTCCCGGCAAGAACCGTGTAGTCATAGGAAAGGACCACGCAGCGGGCGCGCTCGGGGCCGAAGAGGTCCGCGTTCACGGTGCCGAGGCCGGCGACGAGCCCGTCCGCGGGCGTGCTCTGGATCAGGTCCAGGGCCGTGCGCCGGCGGCGCTGCGCCGCGATCGCGAGAGCGCCGTACTCGATGAAGCTACCCGGATCGCAGAGGTCCGCCACGTTCTCGCGCGCGGTGCGCTGCCGGGTCTTGCGGCGGCGCGCGACCGCTTCGGGACGAGCCGCGTCGAGGCCGATCTCGTGGCGCTCGCGCGCCTCGGCGAGGTCGGGACGGACGTGGTCGAGATCGAGCACTTCCGCATCGCCGGTCGCCGATCCCTCGACCTCGGCTTCGCGGACGAGCACGAGCGATCCCCCCTCGAGGACGGCGTCTCCCACCGCGACGGCGACCCGGTCGACGATGCCGCTCGCCGGGGCGCGCACCTCGTGCTCCATCTTCATCGCCTCCATGACGAGGAGCACCGCGCCCGCCTGCACCGCGTCTCCTGCGGACACGGCGACCTCGACGATCGTGCCCTGGAGCGGTGCGCGCACCGAGAGCGTGCCGCTGGGGAGCGTGTCGTCGGCGACGATCGAGGCACCGCGGGCGACGTCGGACTTCCCGTGCACCAGCACCGCGAGCGGATCGTCGGAGGAGAGGCGCACACCGGCGCGACCGGGCTCTCCCGGCTCGGCGCCAGCCCCCGTCGCGAAGTAGCGCCGGTCGCCGCGGTCGAGGCTCGTCGCGAGCGCGGCCGCGTGCTCGTCGATGAAGCGAGTGCTGACCCGGTTCGCGACGACGTCGGGATGCGCGAGCAGCCGTTGTAGAAAATCCAGATTCGTCGCGACGCCCTCGACGCGGAACTCCGCGAGCGCCCGCCGGAGGCTCGCGAGCGCTTCCTCGAGTCCGCCCGAAGGCGTGCGTACGATCACCTTCGCGAAAAGCGAGTCGAACCGGGGGCTCGGCGCGTAGCCCGCATACACGAACGAGTCGACGCGAATGCCGCGTCCCGCCGGCGGCTCGAACGTCTGCAGCACGCCGCTCGCAGGACGAGGAACGCCGTCCGCGCCCATCGTCTCGAGGTTGACGCGCGCCTGCACGGCGAACCCCGAAGGCACGCGGGGCGCCGGCGTGAGATCCAGCTCCGCGAGCGACCTCCCCGCCGCGATTTCGAGCTGCAGGCGGACGAGGTCGAGCCCGGTCGTCTCCTCGGTGACCGTGTGCTCGACCTGCAGCCGCGGATTCACCTCGAGGAAGGCGAAGCGCGAGGGATCCGAGGCGTCCGCCGCACCAGACGCCCCAGACGCGTCGACGAGGAACTCGAAGGTTGCGAGGCTCGCGAGCCGCGCCTCCGCCGCGAGAGCGAGCGCGGCGCCGCACAGGCGCTCGCGCAGGCCGGGTCCGAGGCTCGGGCTCGGCGCCACCTCGACGATCTTCTGGTGGCGGCGCTGGAGGGTGCACTCGCGATCGCCGAGGACGAGAGCTGCGCCCGAGCCGTCGCCGAGGATCTGGATCTCGACGTGGCGCGCGCGCGGCATCCATTCCTCCGCGTAGAGCGCGCCGCTTCCGAACGCCGATTCCGCCTCGGAGCGACAGCGGCGGTACGCCTCGTCGACGTCCTCGGGGCGCTCGACGACCCGCATCCCGCGCCCGCCGCCGCCGGCGATCGCCTTGATCACGATGGATCCGTCCTCGCCCAGGCTCGCG
>VGTG01000311.1 GCA_016874795.1 Deltaproteobacteria bacterium
GCGGAAGTTGGGCGCCGGACAGCCGAGCGATCCCACCGGATCGTCTATCCCGCGTACGGCGTCCCGGGCAACCGGAAAGGCGGCGGGACCACCACCGTAGGGAGGACGATCGCCGAGGGCGGGTATGTCATGTTCGGCGGCCCGGAGGCCCGCGCGGCCGCCGGCGCCATCGTGCCGTTCGTGCTCCCGTTCAACTTCGCCGCCGGCTTTCTGTATGTGCTCGCCGGTCTTGCGACGCTTGCCGACCGTCGGCCCGCCCTTTGGTGGTCGCGCGGCCTCGCGTTCGCGACGCTGTCGATCTTCGCGGCGCTCGGGTGGTGGATCTCGGCGGGGTACCCCTACGAGGCGCACACCGTGGCGGCGATGTCGCTGCGGTCGGCCTTCTGGCTCGCGATGTCCCTGGCGTTGCCCCGCCTGTTGTCGCCGCGCCGCAGCGGCGTCTGAGCGCCGTCACACCGGCGTCACGCTCGCAGGATGGCGGCGATCGAGCCACAGACGCAGAAGCAGGCGCGGGGCCGCGGGGTCGTCGACGTACGCGTCGCGGTCATGGGCGGTCGTCGTATTGTCGATGAAGACGAGGTCCCCGGGCCGCATCCGGAACGTGAGCACGTGCGCGGGATCCTCGAGCGCGGCGTCGAGGGCGTCGAAGGCGGCGACGTCGAGCGGCGCGAGGGTTTCACCGATGCGCGTGTGACCGCGCTCGATCCAGTAGCGCATGTAACGGAGGGCGAGGCGGCCGTCGTACGAGAAGATCGGGAACCTGTTGTCACGCACGCGTTCGACGTCGCGGTCGCTGCCCGGCGTCACGACGTCTCGAACGAAGGTGCCGTACAGGCGCGCGAGGAGCTCGGGACGATGCGTGCGAAGCACCTCGTGAACGCGGGCCGCCGACACGACGCGTGAGCCGCCCCCCTGAGGCGCCTGCCGGACGCAGGCAAGCCCGATGACGCCCGGCCGCACGGTGCGGCCCGACGAGTCCGTGTGCATGCCCGTCGACTCGCGCGTCTGCGAGACGGGGATGGGCATGTCTCTGTAAGAAGCGCCAGAGTCCCGCACGTCGTACAGACGGCCGTAGGTATCGATCGTCGGGCCGAGTGCCAAGCCGATCTTGAGATAGGCGAGGCGCACCGCGAGCTCGGAGAGCCCGGGGAAGCCACTGATCCACGCGACGCCGCTGCCATCGTCGAGCTCCTCGGCGACGGCCGCGCCGAGGGCGTCGAGGGCGGGCGTGTCGACGGACGTCCGCTCGAGCGAGGTCACGGGATCGCGCGCAGTCCGTGCCCATCGTTCCAACTGCTCGATGTCCGCCCGCGCGGGGTCCGAGGCATCGAACCGCCAGCCCGTTCGCAGCGCCATGTCGCTCGCCGTCCAGGCCAGCGGCTCCACTCGCTCGCGGGGCGCGAGGGCGGTCACGTCGCCTCGACGCGGAAGAGCACGTGCAGGGGAAAGCCGACGAGCGGCTCGAAGAACGCGCGGTCGTAGGCGACGTGCTCGTCCGTCACCTTGAGTTCGACGACCTTTGGCAGCGCCGAGAACCCCGCCTCGGCCAGCGCAGCGAAGTAGTCGGAGAAGGTCTTGTGGACGCACCGCACGGGCAACGCGGCGCCATCTCGGCGCCAGATTCTCCCCTCGTAGGTGCGGTCGACGCCCGCGAAGTAGCTCCACCCCTCGGTCTCGAAGAAGAACGGCGGGCTCGGTGCCCGCATGTACGGGAAGCAGGGGTGCGGCACCGTGAAGACGAACCGCCCGCCCGGCGCGAGCCGAGCGCGGACGGTGCGCAGGACCGCCGTCATCTCGGCGCGGGTCAGGTAGTTGAACAGAAAGACGGCCATCACTCGCTCGTACGTGTCGCGCGTGAAATGCGTGAGCGTCGCGGCGTCTCCTGCCTCGAAGGTCGTCACGCACGAGCCACCGATCGGTGTCGCGAGGCGCGCGTTCTGCACCATCTCGGTCGAGACGTCGACGCCGAAGACCGAGGCCGCCCCTGCCTTTGCGACGAGGCGCGCGACATACCCCTCGCCACACCCGAGATCGAGAACATGCGCTCCGGCCAACGGGCCGAGCTCGTCGACGACGAACGGTCGAGCCGTGAAGTCGCTGAGCAGCACCCGCTCCTCGCGCGCCCAGCGGTCGGCGTTCGCGTCGTAGATTGCTTCGGTCGATTCGGCGCTCATTACAGGACTCCGTGCGCGAGGTCGGGCGCCATCGCGCGCTCGTGAAGCCAATCCCAGAATGCGGAGCGCAGCTGGAGTGACTTCAGCATCCCGCGTCGAAGCCCGGCACGCCCCGCCTCGCTCCGGGCGAAGTCTTCGGAGATTTCGCGGAGCGAGGCCTGATGGTGGTCGTCGACGGCGGTGTGAAGGGGGAAAAAGACGGTGTCACGCGGGGCAAGATCGCCGAGGCGTCCGATCGCCGCGACGAACGGAACATAGATCGTCCGCACGATGGTCTCCGTTCCGAACCCCAGTGCGCCGAGCGCCTCCGCGGGGCTGCCGCCCGCGAGCACCTCGAGGAACAGTTCGCGCCAACAGATGACCTGATCCGCCTCGGCTTCGGCGCCGCGGTCGACCCCGATCGCTTCGGAGAAACGCTTGAAGAGGACCGGGTGCGGGATGCCCTCGATCCACGCGCGGTCGATGCCGTGCGTCGCGAGCTCACCGAGCTCGGCATCGTCGTAGACGCCGGACTCCTCGGTCAGGTTTGCGAGGAGCGCTCGCCGATGCGCGGGGTTCTCGAGGCGTGAGATGACGGTCGTCAGGTAGCGCGGAAAGTGGGACGAATAGCCGTAATACTGGCGTGCAAAGTCGGCGAGCGCCCAACGCGTGTCGGGCAAGGCGCCCTCTGCGAGCGCCTTGAGGTACGGGTGGCGCACGGCGCGATGCCGCAGCGCCTCCTCGGAGAGGCGCGCCACGAAGTCGGCGGCCGACTCGGCGAGCGCGTCTTCGGTCGAAAGGAGCGTAGTCACCATGAACGGCCGATTTGTCAGAATGCGCTCGCGGAAGTTGGGCGCCGGACAGCCGAGCGATCCCAC
>VGTG01000312.1 GCA_016874795.1 Deltaproteobacteria bacterium
CCCTCCGGGCTCCTCGACGTACTGTTCAAGTACGCCTGCGTCGCCCTCCGGTCCGAGGCTCGCGAATCTTCGGCACTCTCGACCGCCTCGCGACGTGATCTGGTGAGAAATGCAGGCTAGCGCGTCTTCGCCGGCAGTGCGGCGGCGAGAGTCTCCGCCTTCTGGAGGCCGGCGAGAGGACGGCCCTCGAGGAGCATCGCGGGCGGCTCCTCGAAGCCGAGCGCACGGATCTCGTCCGAGTCGTCGCGAATGGCGCGCGCCATGTCCGCGGACTCGATGCACGCCTCGAGCGACGCGGCGTCCACTCCGAGAGTCTCCGCGAGCTGCGCGCGGGACGCCGCGTCGAGCCACGGCTCGCCCGGGGCCGGCGGGTCGCGCGAGAGCAGCGCCGCGCGCATCGCATCGAGGCCGCCGAGACGGTCCGCGCAGCGGACGAGGAACGCGGCCTCCGCCGTGGCCGGGTCCTCGTCGGAGACGAAGTCGCGCAGGACGACGCGCACGTCCGGCCGGAGCGAGCGCAGTCGATCCATCTCGCGATGCATGCGCCGCGCCGCGGGCCTACGGTAGTCGGCGAAGAGAAGGATCGTCGGACCGTCCGCGGGACCGAGCGCCGGGGCCGGACGGGACGAGACCGTCAAGCGCGGCGGCGCGACCTCGCCGAGCAGGATCTCGACCTTCGCCTCGCCCCGGAGCTTCGCCACGAGCGCCCCGCGCGCTCGATGTCGGGCGCGCGCCTCGAGAAGCGGACGCACGCGGGCAGGATCGGCCGCGGGACGTCCGGCCGCCTCCTCGGCGGCGACGAGCGCCGCGACCTCGGCCTCCTCGACGCGCGCGGGCTCGACGAGGTCTTCCACCGCGATGTCGCGGCGACCGGCCTCTTGCGCGAGAAGCCGCTCCTCGACGATCTCGTCCAGCGCACGCCGCCGCACGCGAGCGAGCTCTCCGCGAAGCCGATACAGGCGGAGCGCGCCGCGGCTCTCGAGCGCGCTCGCCGTCACACTGCCGCTCGGGCTCCGAGCGACGACGCGGGGCGGCTCGAGCGGAGAAGCGAGCTCGGGACCCGTCGGAAGCGAGAGCACGACCTCCTCGACGTTCTCGCCCGTCCCCGCGACGATCTCTCGGACGATCGCGCCGGCCGTCTCGACCAGGTTCGCTTCGAGCGCCGCGGCTCGCCCCTCCGTCGCGGCGTCGACCTCGGCGAGCGAGATGGCGTCGCCGGCGACACGCGCCGCCGGCGACGCCTCCGAAGCGGCGAGAACGACGGCGAGCGCGAGCCCGATCACCCGACGTCTTCGACGCCGCCCGGCTCGACGCGATCGAGGAACGTCGCGAGCGGCACGCCGATCTCCTCCCGGAACACGCGATCCGCTTCGAGAGCGGCCGCGCGCTGCCGACGCGCGCTCGCGACCTCGCGGCGAGCGTCGTTTTCGCTCCGCTCGGCGCTCCGGGCTGCGTCGCGAAGGCGGGACAGTGCGACGAGAATCCTTTCGCGCCTCGCTTCCGTCAGCGTGCCGCCGAGCGCGAGGCGCGTCGCCTCGAGCCCGATCGCGTCCCAGGCGATCGCACGCCAGCTCCGGTTCGAGATCGCGTCGGCGCGGGGAGGGACGCCCGGCGAGGACGAGACGACGCGGCCTGCCTCCACCGGCGCCGCGCGCAGCGCGGAGTGCGCCAACGCTTCCTCGGCCAGAGCTCGCTCTTCGCGCGGGCGCGACTCCCCGAGCCCGCCGAGCAGGACGAGAACCGCGGAGCCGATCGCCGCGACTCCGACGAAGGCGCGCGCCGTTCGACTCCTCAATCGAGCTTCTCGTGGTCGCGGAAGAAGCCCTCCTCCCAGGTCCCCTCGGCGAGGAGGCGCTGACCGCGCGCCGACGGGTGGTAGCAGTCGATGTCGGAGACGTGCTTCTGCGTGAACGGGTACGTGAACGTCAAGTCGCTGAACGAGACGAAGAGGTCCGGGTAGGCCAGCGCCCCGAGGGCCGTCAGGAACTGCATGATCGCGTTGTAGCCGACGTTCCGCTGCCGGACGTACGCGCGGTCGGCGGCCGTGTTCCGCGGGGAGAGCATCGACCCGCAGGGGAAGCCGAGCTCGGTCGTCAGCCAGACGAGCGAGCAATCGACGACGCCGAGCGCCTTCTTGTCGAGCCCGATCTCGTAGAGGCGCTTGACGTCGGGAATCGCCATCACCTGCACGGTCGCGCCCGCAGGGAGGCGCTCGAGCGTCTCGACGAGCCCGTTCGCGAAGTCGACGGCGAACTCCTGGTCGGTCGGAAGGTCGAGAACCGAGTCGCGGCAGACGTCGTTCCCGCCGAGAAGGACGGTCACGTAGGTGTCGTCGCCGCGGACGCCGCGCGCCTGCTCGACGAACTGCTCGACGCTCGCCCCGTTCTTCGCAGCGGTGCGGTTGCGGATCCCGGCGGCGCCGAAGTTCGCGCGGATCCTCTGCTGGTGGGAGTCGACGTCCGGGAGCCCGAAGAGATCGGCGAGGGCGCTGCGGCGACCGTTCACCCAGCTCAGGTTCAGGTTGTCGGCGGGAAGATAGGCGTCGAACGCCCGCGTGATCGAATCACCGATCGAGTAGATGTGCTTCGGCGGGAGCTGCTTCGGCTCGAGCGCCGAAGCCCCGCTCGCGACCAGGAGGGAGCATGCCAAGGCAGCTGCGTGAATTCTCATCCTGATGCATCGTGCGGCAGCTCCGGAAAACGTGCAACCGCATGATTTCCGACGCCCGTCCGAGCGGCCGCTACGGGCGCGCGGGCCGCAGGTGCGGCGCGAGAGGCCGCGCGAGGACGACGGTCGCCGCGACGACCGCGACGAGGAGAAGTGCGGCGCGCGCGGTGGGAAAGGAGCCGGAGCCGCTCTTCACGGAGCGCTCCGTCCCCGGGCCGCTTTCGTCCTACCCGCGGCCCGCGTAGCGAGCGCGCGCCCCGAGCTCCTCTTCGATCCG
>VGTG01000313.1 GCA_016874795.1 Deltaproteobacteria bacterium
CGCGCCGCGAAGGCGGAGCCGCGCGCCGCGAAGGCGGAGCCGCGCGCCGCGAAGCGCGCACCGTCGCTCCGCCCGCTCGAGCGGCTCCGGAGGATCTGCCTCGCGCTGCCCGAAGCGGTCGAGAAGGTCTCGCACGGCGAGCCCACCTGGACCGCCGGGAAGGGAAAGGTCTTCGCGACGCTCGACGACCATCACCACGGCGCGGAGCATCTCTCGGTGTGGCTCCCCGCGCCCGTCGGCGCGCAGGAAGCCCTCATCGAGTCGGATCCGGAGCGCTACTTCCGCCCGCCCTACGTCGGACATCTCGGCTGGGTCGCCGTCGTGCTCGACGACGATCCCGACTGGAGCGTCGTCGCCGATCTCGTTCTCGAAGCCTATCGGCAGGTCGCGACGCGGAAGCTCCTCGCGGCTCTCGACGCGACGACGGCGCCCCGCCGCTGAGCCCGACCCGGGTCGGCGTGCGCGCCGGCGCTCCTGCGCTGGCGCGCGACACAGGGCTCGCGTCTCATGAGGCGCGCCTCCCGCGCCGAGACTTCCTACGTGAGCCGGCGTCTCGCAGCGTTGTCGGCGTCGCTCGTGCTGCTCGCCGCGGTACCGCGCGACGTGCGGGCGGACGTTCCACGCGGGTCCGGCGGCGTCCTCGTACGCTGGACGCAGCTCCTCGGCGGGGACGGCGACGTCGATCGCGGGCCTTCGATCGAGGTGTACGGCGACGGAACGGTGCTCGCGCACTATCCGCGCTACATGAAGCGGGCCGGCACGTGGTCGATGCGCCTCACAAAGGCGGAGCTCGAAGCGCTCGTCCAGTCGGTCGCGAACGCCGACGTCGTCGCGTTCGATCCGTCCGTCGCGCGCGCCGAGAAGGAGAGAGCCGTGAACGCCGCGCGCGTCGCCGGTGCGAGCAAGGACGGCGCTCGCCGGGTTTTCGCGGTGCACGACGCCGCGACGACGAGGCTCGAGCTGCACCTCGAGCGCGCGGAGCGCACGGTTCCGAGCGGCCGCTCGCAGGCCGCGGTCGCGAAGACGATCGAGTGGCCCGCGCTCGCCTCGGATGCGGCGCGCTATCCCCAAGCGAGCACGATCCAGGGGCTGGCCTCGGCGGAGCGCGCGCTCACGTCCCTGCTCGAGCGCCCCGAGCTCGCGCGGTTCGGTGACGCACCGTTAGCCTGCGCGGACCGCTGTCGACCGTCCTGGCGCTCGTCGGAGTGCTCGTCACGCGCGAGCACGCGCACGCCGGCGCCTTCATCTTCGCCGGCGAAACGACCGGCATCGGCGTGATCACGCATCCGACGGGCTACTCCGGCGCGGGTGGCACGGTCGACGTCTCCGTGTGCATCGATCCCAAGTCTCCGTACGCGATCGACATGGTGATCCCCGTCCAGAACGTCGTCGGCACCTACAACGCGCTCACTCCGACGACCGGCAATCTCAAGTTCGGCGCCAACAACGACATCCCGGCAACCGCGATCGACTTCGAGTCGACCGCGTTGCACGAGGTCGGCCACTGCATCGGCCTCGCGCATCCGAACCTCGGCTCCGAGTCCGGGCTTCCCGAGGCGCAACAGAACTACACGAAGAGCACGAACGGTGCGGACGACGTGTTCAACACCGCCGCCGGCGTCGACGCGATCCCGGGCTCCGACGACGACCTCCGTGGCGACGACGTCAACCTGCACTGGTTCCGGAAGTCGAACAACAACCCGTTCGGCATCGCGGCGACCGTCGACGCGGGGACCTACAGCCGTCGCCCGGTCGATCTACCGGCGAGCCATCTCTACGCCGCCAACGCGGACCGGACGCTCGCCGTCGCACTCGGCGTTCCGAACACCGAGGCGGTGATGCAGCAGGGCGCCTTCTCCGACGAGGACCAGCGCGATCTCGCGCACGACGACGTCGCGACGCTCCGGATCGGGATGTCCGGCCTCGACGAGGACCAGGGCACTGCGGACGACTACACGATCCACCTCTCGTACGTGGGACTGGCCCCGGAGTGCGACGTCGTCCTCGCGTTCGACGACACGCAGTCCTCCTTCGGGGTCTGCCAGACGAGCGGGCTCTTCGTGAACGCGTCGCACGTCCGGATCGATACGGCGAAGGTGTACTTCAACACCGGGTTCCTCTGGCACTTCAGCAGCGGGAGCTCGCAGGAAGCGCCCGCCTGCCCCGCTTCGCCGAGCAGCTCGTGCGTCACCGGCTTTCAGAAGGGCATGGTCGTCGTCAGCAATCGGGTGGCCGGCCGCGAGCTCTTGGTGGCGAAGTGGGTGCACGGCCCGGAGCTCGAGCCGGACGACTTCGGCGACCCCACGGTGCATCCGGGAACGACCTACACGGCGTGCATCTACGATGACGGAGGAACGCTCGTCGGTGAGTATCCGGTCGCGCGTGCCGCCGCCGCGTGCAAGCAGCGCGACTGCTGGCAGGACGAGGGAGCGCTCGGCTTTCGCTATCGCGATGCGAGCGCCTCGGCGTCGGGGATCCGCGCGATGCGGCTCCAGGCGGGCGCGGCGGGCCAGTCCCGCATCACGGTGCTCGGCCGGAACGACCTGACCGAGGGCGAGACGTCGCTGCCGACCACCGTCGCCGGCGCTCTCGCGGGCTCGACGAGCGCGCGGATCCAGCTCTTCGCGGAGAACCCGACCCGCTGCTTCTCGAAGAACCTGACCGACATCCGCAGCAACGCCGCCACCCTCTTCGTCGCCCGGTGACGATCCAGTGCACTAGTGCACCGCCGTCGAGATAGCGTCAAGCAGATTGCCGTTCATCGGCGTCCCTCGCAAGGAACGCCGACGAAGGAATATCTGGCATATTTCGAGGAGGTGTGAC
>VGTG01000314.1 GCA_016874795.1 Deltaproteobacteria bacterium
TCGGCTCGGGCGGGAGCGAGACGGTGAAGCGCAAGCCGCGGTCTTCGATCACGGAGCGCGTCAGCTCGGCCGCGGAGTCGATCGCCTCGGAGAGCACGACCGGCTCCTTCCGCAGCGTCACCTTCCCGCGGCTGATGCGCGACACGTCGAGCAGATCGTCGACGAGACGCGCGAGGTGCTTCACCTGCCGCTCGGCGATCGCGACGAAGCGCTCGTGCTTCGCCGGGTCGATCGCGAGGAGCTGGAGGCTCGTGCTGAGCGGCGCGAGCGGATTGCGCAGCTCGTGCGCAAGCATCGCGAGGAACTCGTCCTTCCGGCGGTCGCTGTCCGCGAGCTCGCGAGCGCGATCGCGAAGCTCCTCCTCGAGGTGGCGTCGCTCGTTGATGTCGGCGGTGATGCCGAGCATGCGGACGGGCTGCCCTTCCGTGTCGCGCATGACGCGTCCCTTCGCCGCAACCCAGTGCACGCTGTCGTCCGGCCAGACGATGCGGAACTCGATGTCGTAGCCGGCTCCCGATTCGAGCACGCGCTGCAGCTCCGCGGAGACGCGCGGGCGGTCTTCCGGATGAACGAGCGCCTCGAAGTTCCCGAAGCGTCCGGGGAACTCGCCTTTCGCGAGACCGTGCATCGGCTCGAGGTTCTCGGACCAGTCGACGCCGCCGGTGCGCACGTTCCAGTCCCAGACGCCCATCCGCCCCGCGTCGAGCGCCACGCGCAGACGGCCTCCGCTCCGCTCGAGCGCCGCGAAGTCGGCCGCGCGGCGCGCGTTCGAAGCGTCGCGCTCGCCGATCGCAGCGCCGAGGAAGAGGCCCGTCGACGACACGATGCCCATGAAGAGCTGCAGCACGATCAGGCTCTCGTGCACGCTCTCGCGCGTGAACGGACCGAAGCCGTTCGCCGTGCTCCAGATCGCGACGGCGGACGCGAGGAAGACGACTCCCGTCGTGCCCACCTGACCGATGCGCAGCGCCGCCCAGATCACGAACGGAAAGATGACGTACTGGAGCGGATAGCGGTCGAGGCCGAGGCCCGGCTGCTCCGCGAACACGACGAGGCTCGCGAAAAGCGCCGCGGCGAGGAGCGCGATCGTCTCGAGAGGACGGCGGTGGGTCGCGCTCCCGGCTTCGGTCGTGCTCGAGGCCGTGATCGAGGTCGCGGCCGACCAGACGAGGAGGATCGGCGCCATCACCAGATTGCCGAGCGCGTCGCCGACCCACCACACCGACCAGAGCGTCCCGAACTGCGACCACGGCGCGACGGCGCCCGCGCAGAGGCTCGTGACGCCGATCGTCGCGCTGATCATCGTGCTGCCGAGGGCCGCGCACAGAAGGAGCAGGAGGACGTCCTGCATGCGATCGAGAGCCGTGCGGAAGCCGAAGCGAAGCAGCACGCGCGCGGCGACGACCGCTTCGAGCGTGTTACCGACCGTGATCCCGAGCGCCGTCCCGAGCGGCTCGTCCCGGTGATGTTCGCGAGGAACGCGCCGAGCGCGATGCCGGGCCAGACCTCCGGTCCGAGGACGAGGAGCGCCGCGAGCGCGATTCCGCTCGGCGGCCAGACGACCGTGACCTGCTCCGCGACGAAGGCGGGGTTGAAGCCGAGCTTCGCGGCGACGAAGTAGACCGCGGCGGTCGCGACGATCAGAGCGGCGCGGCGCGCGCCCTCCGAGGCCGCGGTGGTGTTCTGGCTCTCGGCGTTCACTGCGTGATCGGTACTCGGCGATCGGACCGGTGCCGGGGGTGGATTCTATCCGTGCAAGCCGGGGCGATAGAAGCGATTCCCGGATCTCGAGCCGTCCCGAGGATCGTATCGCACAGCCGGCCCCTGCGCGCCCTGTCCGACCTTCCCCGCGCTTGACCGCGGGGTCGGGGCGGACGAGGCTCCGCCCGTGACCTCGCGACGCGCCGCGCTCGGCAGGCTGGCGGTTGCCGTGGTCGCCGTCCTGGTCGCCCTCATCCTCGCGGAGGGACTGGCGCGGCTCTTCCACGGGCCCGCGTTCGACCTCGGGTCGGTCGAGGACTGGGCGCTCGAGGACATGGCCTCGACGCACCGGCCGCCGCCGAACCGGTTCGGGCACCGCGAGGCAGAGATCGGGGACGAAGTCTTCGCCGACGGCGTGACGCGCGTCCTCGTCCTCGGGGACTCGTTCACCTTCGGGCAGGGCGTGCACGACGGCGCGGCGCGGTTCACGGACCGGGTCGAGGCGCGCCTGAACGAGCCCGGCTCTCGCGAGGTGGATTCGCGCTTCGACGTGTACAACGCCGGCGTCAATGCCAGCAATCCGAGCGACTGGGTGAAGACGCTGGACGTCCTTCTCCCCGTCTACCGCCCCGACGTGGTCTTCGCGGTCTTCTTCCTGCGGAGCGGCGCGCACCTGCCGACTTCGTTCCGCTTCTATCAGGAGCGCCTCGTCGAGCTGCGACGTCCGTACGAGGAGTCCTGGCTCTTTCCGATCTCCGCCCTCTACCGGACGTGGGCCGACTTCCGCGTGCGCGGGAAGTTCACGCGCGAGTACGTCGGGCGGATCCACGACGCGTACCTCGGGGATTTCGCGCAGACCGAGTCGTGGCGCGTCGAGCAGGACGCCCTGCGCCGGCTTGCGGGGCGCTGCGCGGAGCTCGGTATTCCGTTCCACCTCGTCCTCTTTCCGATGCTCTTCGACCTGCAGGGCAATCCCTTCGATCCGGTCGAGGCGGAGGTCGAGCGCTTCGCGCGCGAGGCGGGGATTTCGTTCTTCTCGCTGACGCCGGGATTCCGCGGACGAGATGCTTCGGCGCTGTGGGTCTCGCCGAGCGA
>VGTG01000315.1 GCA_016874795.1 Deltaproteobacteria bacterium
GACGACTGCGTGTTCCGGACCAAACCGGACACCGATTCCGGCGGAATCCGGACACCGATTCCGATCGAAACCGGACAGTGATTCCGGGCAATCCGGACACCGTCGAGGCGGGGTGAACGCTGGGTAGCGGCGGGCCATTGTCCACCAGGAGGTGGAGATGGCGCGGACGAGGCTACCCATGCGGAAACTCAGAGAAATCCTGCGACTGAAGCTCGATCTCGGCGCGTCGGTGCGCGAGATCGCGCAGTCGTGCAACCTGGCTCGGAGCACGGCGAGCGACTACGTCGGCCGGATCGCGGCGGCGCGGCTCACGTGGCCGCTGCCACCGGAGCTGGATGACGACTTGGCGCTGGAGCGCCTGCTCTTCCCGCACGAGGGGCATCCCAAGGCTCGGCGTCCGGAGCCGGACTGGGCGGAGGTGCACCGGGAGCTGCGGCGCAAGCACGTCACGCGCATGCTGCTCTGGCAGGAGTACCGGGAGGGCGAGCCCGAGGGCTATCAGTACAGCCAATTCTGCGATCGGTACGCGCAGTGGTCGAAGACGCTGCCGCTCTCGATGCGCCAGACCCATCTGGCCGGGGACAAGCTTTTCGTCGACTTCTCGGGCGACGGGATCGTGATCGTCGACGCGCACACGGGCGAGTACGAGGTGGCCAAGCTTTTCGTCGCGGTGCTCGGGGCGTCGAACTACACCTACGTCGAGCCGGTGCTGCGCGAGGATCTGCCGACGTGGATCGGCTGCCACGTGCGCGCCTTCGACTTCCTCGGCGGCGTGCCGCAGGCGGTCGTCCCCGACAACTTGAAGGCGGGGGTGACGCGCCCCTGCTTCTACGATCCCGAGATCAACCCGACCTACGCGGACCTGGCCGACCACTACGGCGTGACGGTGCTCCCGGCGCGTCCGTACAAGCCCAAGGACAAGGCGAAGGCGGAGCAGGGAGTGCTGCTCGCCGAGCGGTGGATCATCGCCGCGCTCCGCAACCGGACCTTCTACAGTCTCGACGAGCTGGCCGAGGCGATCTGGCCGCTCGTCGATCGGCTGAACGATCGTGTGATGCGCAAGCTGAAGGTGTCGCGGCGAAACCTCTTCGAGTCGCTCGACCGCCCGGCGCTCGGCCCGCTGCCACCCGCGCCGTACGAGTACGCCGACTTCAAGCGCGTGCGGGCGAACATCGACTATCACGTCGATTACGAGCAGCATTACTACAGCGTCCCGCACGCGCTGCGCGGCACGCTGCTCGACCTGCGGGCGACGACCGCGACGGTGGAGATCCTGCACAACGGCACGCGGGTGACCGGCCATGCGCGAAGCTCGAAGAAGCACGGCTACACGACCAAGCCCGAGCACATGCCGAGCGCGCACCGGGCGCACGCGGAGTGGACGCCGTCGCGGCTCATCTCGTGGGCAAAGACGATCGGGCCGCGCACGGCGGAGCTGGTCGAGGAGCTGATCCGGCAGCGGCCGCACCCCGAGCACGGGTACCGGGCGTGCCTCGGCGTGATGCGCCTGAGCAAGCGCTACCCCGACCATCGGATCGAGAAGGCGTGTGCGCGAGCGCTCTTCCACCGTGCCATCTCGTACCGGAGCGTCGAGGCGATCCTGAAGCGCAACCTCGACGATCAGGAGACGGTGACGCCGTCCGCCCAGGAGCCGCTGCCCCTGCACGAGAACATCCGAGGGCCGGGCTACTACCACTGAGCCGCGCGCCCGCGCCGTCACGGGCTCGCGGCGAACATCGAGCCCCACCAAGTTTCATCGGGAGGACCCCTTGCTGATCGAACAGACCATGGACAAGCTCGTCGCCCTCAAGCTTCGGGGCATGATCACGGCGCTCCAGGAATGGCTCGACAACCCCAAGCGCCAGCAGATGAAGCCGACCGACCTCGTCGCCATGCTGGCCGATGCCGAGTGGCTGCATCGCGAGAACCGCAAGCTGACGACGCGGCTCCGCCAGGCGCGCTTGCGGCACTCGGCCTGCATCGAGGACATCGACTACCGCCATCCGCGCGGGCTCAAGAAGCCGCTCCTCCAGGAACTCGCCTCCTCGCGCTGGGTCGCGCACCACCAGTCGGTCATCCTCACGGGCAAGACCGGGACGGGGAAGAGCTACCTCGCCTGCGCGCTCGGCCAGAAGGCGTGTCGCGACGGCTTCGGCGTCATCTACAAGCGAGCCTCGCGTCTCTTCGACGAACTCGCGCAGGCTCGCGCCGACGGGACGTACTTGACGGCCCTACGTCGGATCGCCAAGGCATCGGTGCTCATCCTCGACGACTTCGGCCTCGAACGCCTCGGAGCCGCCGAGCGTCGTGTACTCCTCGACGTGCTGGAGGACCGGTACGACGTGTCGTCGACGGTCATCACGAGCCAGCTCGAACCCGACCAGTGGCACGCCGTCATCGGCGACGAGACCGCCGCCGACTCGATCTGCGATCGCCTCGTCCACAACGCCCACCGCATCAAGCTCGACGGCGAGTCGATCCGGAAGACCCGATCCCCCTTGAACGAGGACGAGAAGAACTCCAAGTAAATCTCACGCCCAGCGTCGCTTCGCTCCGATGGTGTCCGGCTTGCCCGGAATGACCGTCCGCTTTGCGCCGGAATGGGTGTCCGGATTCGCCGGAATACGCAGGACATGGGCGGTCATGGAAGTACTCCACTCACTCGGCACTCGTCTTGCTGCTTCCACGAGAATGCCCGACTCTCCCTTCCGATGCCGCGCTCCGGGCGGCAGT
>VGTG01000316.1 GCA_016874795.1 Deltaproteobacteria bacterium
CGCCGACCTGTACGACCTTGCGCGACCTGCGCATTCCGGCCATCGTGATCACTCGGTCCGCAGCATCGTGATCACCTCGGCAGCGTGATCCGGTCGGAGCGAAGCGACGTTCTGGTTCCCGGGGTTGTTCTCCTTGTCGAGGGGGACGGTACGCCCACGAGCTCGAGGCGCTCAAGGGGGCGCACCTGGTCAGGTGGAGGTGGTGGCCTCCGGCTTCCGGCGCGAGGGGCCCTTCAGAGCGATCCGATGCGCGGCGTGGAGGACGCGGTCGCAGATGGCGTCGGCGGTGGTGGGGTCGGCGAGGTAGTCGTGCCAGTGCTTCGGATCGATCTGGCTCGCGATGACCGTCGCGCCGACGCCGTGCCGGTCTTCGAGCACCTCGAGAAGGTCGCGCCGCTCGGTGTCGGTGATCGGGGCGATGGCGAAGTCGTCGATGACGAGAACGTCGAGGCGCGCGAAGCGAGCGAGAGCGCGGTGGAAGGAGCCGTCGGCGCGAGCGAGGCGGAGCTCGTCGAAGAGGCGCGGGGCACGACGGTATGCAGCGCGGAATCCCTTCCGACAAGCCTGGTGGGCGAGTGCGCAGGCGAGGTACGTCTTGCCGGTGCCTGTCGCGCCCGAGATGAGCACGCCGTGGTGCTCCTCGACCCAGCGACACGTCGCGAGCTGCCGAACGACGGCCTTGTCGAGCTGGCGTGCGGTGTTGCACTCGACACCCTCGATGCACGCCTGGCTGAGGCGGAGCTTGGCTTCGCGGAGGGCGCGACCGACGCGCTTCGTTTCGCGCGCGACCCACTCCGCCTCGACGAGGAGCGCGAAGCGCTCGTCGAACGTCATGGCCTGGATGTCCGGGTGGCGCTGCTGATCGTCCCACGCCGCCGCCATCGCGCCGAGGCGCAGGGCACGGAGTCTTTCGAGAGTCGGTTCCTTGAGCATGCTTCGATCTCCTTCAGTGGTAGTAGTCGCGCCCACGAACATTCTCGTGGGTGACATTTGGTCCGCGCGGCTCGACGTCGAGCGCGGGGGCGCGGTCGAGTCCGTGCTGGAGGATGGAGGCGACGTGCCGGTACGAACGCGCACCGACCGAGAGGGCTCGAGCACACGCCGCCTCGACGCGCTCGGCGCCGTACCTCTTCGCGAGCCGGAACACGCCGAGGCACGAGCGGTAGCCGTGCTCGGGGTGACTGCGCTCGGTGAGCAACCGCTCGGCGAAGAGACGCGTGTTGACGCCGACGGTGGCGGCCCAGCCGAGGATCCGCTCCGGCGTCCACTCGGCGTGCATCCGATGCGAGCTCGGCATGTGCTCGGCGATGGTGGTGTGGCGCCCAACGACGCGGCTGCGGGCGTGCACCGCGACGCACCTTCCGGGTCGGAAAATCTGCACTACGGAAGCAGTGGCGCGAAGCCAGAGCTCGACGCCCTCGGTGCGCAACTCGTGCGGCGCCGAGTAGTAGTGCCCGTCGAGCTCGGCGTGGTAGTCGATGTTGAGCGAGACGCGCGTCCACTCGGCGTACTCGTAAGCCTCCGTTGGGAGCGGGCGGAGAGCGGGGCGATCGAGCCGCTCGAACAGCTCGCGGCGGCTCGCGTTGTACGTACGCATCCGGCGGTCGTTGAGGTCCACGAGGAGCTCGGCGATCCGGGTGTTGAGCTCCGCGAGCGAGAAGAACGTCTGGTTGCGGAGACGCGCGAGGATCCACCGCTGCGCGACCTGTACGGCGACCTCCACTTTGGCCTTGTCGCGGGGCTTCCTCGGGCGTGCGGGAAGAATGGTCGTCGTGTAGTGACGTGCCCACTCGTCGAACGTCTTCTGCACGCCTGGGTCGTACTTGCAGGCGATCGTCACGGCGGACTTGAGCTGATCGGGGACCACGGCGCCCGGTACGCCGCCGAAGAACGCGACCGCGCGCGAGTTGCTCGCGATCCAGTCGGGGAGCTGCTGCGTGTACGTCGCCTCCGCGTACGTGTAGCTCGACGCACCGAGCACGGCGACGAACAGCTCCACCTCGATGACCTCGCCGGTGAGGGCGTCGATGATGTGCGGCTTCTTGCCGGAGTAGTCGACGAACGCCTTGTCGCCCGCGATGTGCGTCTGCCGCATCGACAGGCGCTGCCTGCCGAGCCACATACTGTAGCGCTCGCAGAACGCCGTGTACCGGTAGCCGTCCGGGTGCTGCTCGAGGTACTCGATGTGCAGCAACTGGAGCGTGACGCCCGTGCGGCGCAGCTCGACGTGGAGGTACGACGGATCCGGCTCCGGTCGATCGCTGCGCTTGCCGCCGCGCGGCCCGTACATGCGCGTCTCGAGCTGCTCGTCGTCGAGCTTCTCGACCGCGTCCCAGTCGAGGCCGAGCACACGCGCGCGTGTCGCCGCGCTCGCCACGCTCCCCGTGCCCACGCCGGCGGCACGTGCCGCGACGCGGTGGCTGCGCCCGAGCTGCAGCTTCTGTCGAAGGATCTCTCGTAGGGCCCGCATCGTCAGTCTCTCCGTCGCCATGCGCTCCGTGCGAAGCGCGGGGGTTGGGGGGAAACGAACGTCGCGACGCCGGGCCTCGCGGCCCTCGATACTCGCGGAAGACTGAACGGACGGCCAGTCCGATCAGTCGTCCGCGGAGGCCGCGATCACGATGCCGAAATGGGCGATCACCATCCCGAAAGAGGTGATCACGATGGCGCGAAACGGGTGATCACGATGCCGCGGAATCGGTGATCACGATGCCGCGAAACGCGCAC
>VGTG01000317.1 GCA_016874795.1 Deltaproteobacteria bacterium
GAGGGTGCGCGCGCCGCGCGATCGTGACCACCGAGATCGCCGCATCGTGACCACCCAGATCGGGGCATCGTGACCACCGAGATCGCCAACGTGACCACCTGGATTGCGATGGTGACCACCGGGATCGCTGGAATGTGATCGCGCGGATCGCCATCGTGACCACCTGGATCGCGATGGTGACCACTCGGTCCGAGACGGCTCCCGAGCCCCCGGCGGGTCCGCCCCCGGCGGATCATCCTCGGGCCACGGAGGCGGCGCGAACGACGGCAGAGCGGCCAGGGCGGCACCGACCTCAACGGAGGCCGGGATGGCGACCGAGCGACTGCTCATGCGCAACGTACGAGAAATTCTGAGAGCGAAGTGGGAGCTGCGGCTCTCGAATCGCAAGGCCGCGAAGAGCGCCGGCGTGAGCGCCGCGTCGGTGGTCAACGTCCTTCATCGCGCGTCGGAGGCCGGCCTCGTTCGGTACGCCGATGTCGTGGATCTCGGCGAGGCCGAGCTCGAGGCGCGTCTCTATCCGGAGAGCTCCACGAGCGGCGCGCCGTTCCCGCGGGCGGAGCCGGACTGCGCCTGGATTCATCGCGAGCGCGCGCGCCCCGGCGTCACGCTCGAGCTGCTCCACCTCGAGTACCTCGAGCAGCATCCGGGCGGCTACCAGTACACCGCGTTCTGCGACCGCTATCGGGCGTTCGTGAAGCGTCGCGGCCTCGTGATGCGCCAGCACCACGTCGCCGGCGACAAGATGTTCGTCGACTACTCGGGCAAGAAGCCGAGCCTCGTCGATCCAGCGACGGGCGAGGTGATCGAGGTCGAGCTCTTCGTCGCGGTGCTCGGCGCGTCGAACTACTCGTACGCCGAGGCCACGCGCTCGCAGAAGGTTCATGACTTCGTCGGGAGTCACGTCCGCGCATTCGAATTCTTCGGCGGCGTCGCCCGCGCGATCGTGCCCGACAACCTTCGGAGCGGCGTGACGCGCGCGAGCCTCTACGAGCCCGAGATTCAGCGCAGCTACCAGAACATGGCCGAGCATTACGGCACCGCGATCCTGCCGACTCGCGTTCGCAGGCCGCGCGACAAGGCCAAGGTCGAGGTGGGCGTCCAGGTCGTGCAGCGATGGGTTCTCGCGCGTCTGCGCAACCGCGTCTTCCACACGCTCGCGGCGCTCAACGAGGCGATTCGCGAATGCGTCGACGATCTGAATCGACGCGTGATGCGCGACTACCGCAAGAGCCGCGTCGAGATGTTCGAGACGCTCGAACGTGCCGAGCTGCGTCCGCTTCCGACGGATCGTCTCGTAATCACGGAGTGGAAGAAGGCGAAGGTCAACATCGACTACCACGTCGAGTTCGAGCAACGTCTCTACTCGGTGCCGCACCGGTACGTGGGCGAGGTCGTGTGGATCTGCGCGACCCCGACGGCAGTCGATATCCAGCTGCGCGGTCGACGCATCGCTGTACACGCCCGCGGCGGTCGAAGTCGTCACTCGACGACGCCCGAGCACATGCCGCGTTCGCATCGCGAGCACGCGGAGTGGACGCCGTCGCGCATCTTGTCGTGGGCAGCGAAGCTCGGCCCATCGACGCGCGATCTCTGCGACGCGATCCTCGCGGAGCGACCGCATCCCGAGCAGGGGTTCCGCTCGTGCCTCGGGATCCTTCGCCTCGCGAAGAAGTACGGCGACGCCCGCGTCGAGGCTGCGTGCGCCCGGTGCGTCGCCGCGCGGGCTCGCTCGTATCGAAGCGTCGAGTCGGTGCTCCGCCACGGCCTCGACAAGCTCGGCGTCGAGGACGTCTCGGACGTCGTCGACGCTCCCCTCGACCACGAGAACGTTCGTGGTCGCGACTACTACGTGAACTGACGGAAGGACCAGGAATGATGACTGAACCCACGATCGAGAAGCTTCGCGCGCTGAAGCTCTACGCGATGACGACCGCATGGCTCGCGCAGCGAACCGATCCAGCGACGACCGACCTGCACTTCGACGAGCGGCTCGCGATGATCGTCGAGGCGGAGACCCTCGCGCGCGACAACAAGCGGATGGCGAAGCTACTCAGCGACGCGAAGCTCCGGATCCCGACCGCGTGCGTCGAGGACGTCGACCACAACCCCAAACGGGAGCTCGACAAGGCGTTGTTCCGGCAGCTCGCGACCGGACGGTGGATCGCCGACCGACAGAACGTCCTCATCACGGGGATGACCGGCGTCGGCAAGAGCTACCTCGCCTGCGCGCTCGGGCAGCTCGCCTGTCGACTCGGATTCCGCGTCGCATACAAGCGCGTCCCACGTCTCTTCGAGGAACTCGCGCTCTCGCATGCCGACGGCACCTACGTGCGACTGCTCGCGCGCCTCGCGAAGGTCGACGTTCTCGTCCTCGACGACTGGGGCCTCGCGCCGCTCACCGACCAACAGCGACGCGATGTGCTCGAGGTTCTCGAGGATCGCCACGGCGTCCGTTCGACCATCGTCACGAGCCAGCTCTCCGTCGAAAACTGGCACGACTACATCGCTCATCCGACGATCGCCGACGCCGTGCTCGATCGACTCGTGCACAACGCCCACAAGGTCAAGATGAAGGGTCCTTCCCGTCGAAAGGAGAGAGCTCAGGCCACCGCCTGAACCGCCTGCTCGTCGCTTCGCTCCGACTCCCGATCACGATGCGCGATCGAGGTGATCACGATGCGGCGATCTGGGTGATCACGATGCGCGGAATGCGCACCGA
>VGTG01000318.1 GCA_016874795.1 Deltaproteobacteria bacterium
CAGGCGTACTTGAACAGTACGTCGAGGAGCCCGGAGGGAGAAGCTCGCGAAGATTCGGTGCTATCGGCCGCCGCAGTAGGGATCTGGTGAGAAATGCAGGCTAGCGACGGCACCCTCACTGGGCACGCCTACGCCCGAGAACCGCTCGTCGTCGCGGGGCACGCGGTGATCGCGGAGTGGTCGAGTTTCGTCCTCGTACGCTACCTGCCCTGAGCGATCTCCCGACGCTCCCTCACCACGTCCCTTCGCTCGGCATCGACTTCCACGGCTCCTGCGGCGGAAGCGCCTTCCCCTTCTGGAGGAGCTCGACGGAGATCCCGTCCGGCGACTTGACGAAGGCCATGTAGCCATCGCGCGGCGGGCGGTGGATCGTGACGCCCGACGCCTTCAGACGGGCGCACGTCTCGTAGATGTCCTCCACCTGGTAGGCGAGGTGGCCGAAGTTGCGCCCGCCCGTCAGCTCCTCGGGGTCCCAGTTGTGCGTCAGCTCGACCTGCGCGGTGGAGTCTCCCGGTGCAGCGAGGAACACGAGCGTGAAGCGGCCGCCCTCGTTGTCGTAGCGCCGGAGCTCCTCGAGACCGAGCTTCTTCACCCAGAAGTCGAGCGACTTCTCGAGGTCGTTCACGCGGACCATCGTATGGAGATACTTCATGTGCCCCTCCCGTCTACGCGACGTCGCCGAGGATGTCACCAAACCACTAGTCGTGTACCCATCTCTCTCCCCTACACGGTCGCGATCGGCGTCGCCGGCGAACCGACCGCGCCCGGCAGCCGCAGCGGAGGAGCGGTCAGGAGAAACCTGCTCCTCGCCGCGGGCAGCGCGGACCGCCTGGCCGGGCTCTGAATCGAGCCGTTCAGGCGATCTCGTACGCTTCGAGCGTCGGCTCGTGCGTCATCTGCCAGTAGTCGACGAGTCGCCACGGCATGACCGACATCACGCGTCCGAAGCGGTTCCGGTAGTACGTCGACATGCCCGGGTGCGTCCAGATGAGCCGCTCGTGTCGCTCGTCGACGCGCGCGACGTATGCGTCCTGCACGTCCGCGCGCACGTCGATCGCGCGGATACCCTGCTCGATCATCTGCACGATCAAGCCCGTCGCGTAGCGGGCCTGGCACTCGGACTGGAAGATCCCGCTGCCGCCGTGGCCGAGCCCCGTGTTCGGCCCGTGCATCACGAAGAGGTTCGGGAATCCGGAGACGGTGATGCCGAGGTACGCCGTCGGGTTCTCGTTCGCCCAGGCGTCCGCGAGCGCCGTGCCGCCGCGGCCGTGCAGGCTCAATCGCGCCGCCATCTTCGCCATCTCGAAGCCCGTCGCGAGGACGAGGACGTCGGCCGCGCGATGCCGGCCGTCCTCGGTGACGATCCCCGTCGCGTCGACGTGGCGGATCGGTTCGGTGACGAGCTCCGCGTTGCGCTTGCGGATCGCCTGGTACCAGCCGTTGTCGAGGAGGATGCGCTTTCCGTAGGGCGGATACGTCGGCAAGCACTTCTCGACGAGATCCGTGCGATCGCCGAGCTCGGCGAGGATGTACTCGGTCATCTCGCGCCGATGGCGGTCGTTGACGCGGTTCAAAGAGCGTTCGGGGTACGGCCAGTCGGGATCCTTCTCGAGGAACTGCAGGAGACCGTCGCCGTACCGCCAGAGCATCGTGAAGCGGAACCACGCGGCGTAGAAGGGCACGGCAGCGAGGAGCCACTGTCCGTCCTCGCCGATCGGATCGCGATAGCGCGGTATCGGGCGCGCCCACTGCGGGCTTCGCTGGTAGATCGTGAGCGAGCCGACCTCGTCGACGATCGTCGGGGCGATCTGCATGCACGAGGCGCCCGTGCCGAGAATCGCGACGCGCTTTCCGCGGAGGTCGAGGTCGCGCGGCCAAGCGGTCGTGTGGAACGCCGGGCCTGCGAAGGTCTCGAGCCCCTCGATCCGCGGAAGCTGCGGCAGCCCGAACTGGCCGATCGCGCTCAGGAGGAAGTCGGCCGAGACGGTCTCCTCTCCGTCCTTGCTCGATAGGGCGACCTGCCACTTCGCTTCGCTCTCGTTCCAGTCGCCGCGCGTGACCGTCGTGCCGAAGCGGATGTGACGCCGTACGCCGAACTCGTCGGCGCAGCGCTCGAGGTAGTCGTGGAGCTGGTCGCGCGAGGAGAAATAGCGAGCCCATGGGTACCGCGTGCCGAAGGAGTACGAGTACGCGTGGTTCGGCGTGTCGACGCCGCAGCCCGGATACTGGTTCTCCCACCACGTGCCTCCGACGCGCTCGTTTCGCTCGACGATCACGTACGGGATGCCGAGCTGCTCGAAGCGAGCTCCGAGGAGGATGCCGCTCACGCCGGCGCCGACGATCAGGGCGCGACGCTTTCCGGCATCGGGTGCTCGTTCGCGGCTCCACTCGATCGCGCGGGACGTGAAGCCCATCTCCTCGCGCATCATGGGGGCGTACTCGGGCGGAACGCGCTCGCCGAGGCACGTGCGCATCATCTCGAGCATCAGCTCGTCGCCGGGGTCGGAGATCCGCGGCGTCGCATCGGGACGCGAGAGAAGCTCGACCGCCGCGGCGCGGATCGCGCGCTGGACGTCGATCGGAAGGCCCGCGTCCTCCTGCGAGATCAGCCGGACGTCGCGCTCGGGCAGGTACGGCGGAGCGAGCCAGCGACGGTCGCCGCTCAGATGGACGACGACCATCAGGAGGCAGCGGAGATCGGCCGCTTCGACG
>VGTG01000319.1 GCA_016874795.1 Deltaproteobacteria bacterium
CGTCGATCGGAAGACCCGCGTCCTCCTGCGAGATCAGCCGGACGTCGCGCTCGGGCAGGTACGGCGGAGCGAGCCAGCGACGGTCGCCGCTCAGATGGACGACGACCATCAGGAGGCAGCGGAGATCGGCCGCTTCGACGGCGGTGCGGAGACGAGCGAGATCCATGGGGCGAGGAACGTTGGCAGACGGGGTCGTTGGTGTCGAAGCGGGTCGCGCGAAGCGGGTCGCGCGAAGCGCGCAGCGCTCGATCGAGCCTGCGTTGGCGACTCAGCCTTTCCGCGCCCAGCCCGGAACTTCCGCCGGATCCACTAGCCCGTGCCGCGTCCAGCCCACGCGAACGAGCCACGTGCGAGGTTCCGCGACTTCGGGTTCATCCGCCGGCTCGCCTTCTCGAGCTCGGGAGCCATCGAGCCAACCATTGAACCAACGACCCGAAGACGCCTCGTCGATTCGCAGGGACGGCGGCGCACCGTGCGCCTTCGCCCAGTGACGGCGGGCGTTCAGGAGGACGTAGGCCAGCGCGTTTCGCACTTCGCGCGGCGTCCGCAGGACCCGCACGTGGTAGCGACCGTCGAGGACGGGCCCCGAGCGTTCGAAGACGCGATTCACGGCGAGCGCCAGGCGCGCCGCGACGGACTTCATTCCCCTTGCGAGCGCGCTCGCTCCGTTGGCCTCGACGATGAGATGCGCGTGGTTCCGCTGCAAGGAATAGTGGACGACGCGGAAGTCGCCCCGCTCGCAGCTCGCACGGAGGGATTCCTGGAACTCGCGAACGAAACGACGAGTACGAAGGCTTGCAACTCCGTGCCGAACGCGAAGCGTGGCGTGAGCGGGGCAACGCGGAGGAAAGGACGGTCGAGACCGATGCTGCACGCGAGGCCGCGGCCCGGCAGGCCGGCCCGCGCCAGTGCGGCGTCCGTCCCAGCGCGGCCGCGGCCCCAAACCGTCGAAGGCAAGCTGAACGGCGGACTCCGCCTCATCGGACATGCTGCATCTTACCAGCACCGCATCTTCTCGTCAAGAATTAACTTCGTTGGACTTGAATCGGGCGATGCATGTCCGAGCGCAGACTGCCCCTCTCGTCGCGCGCCCGATCGATCGCGACGTCCTCGCTCGAGCCCACGCGCGGTGCGCAAGGAGTCCTCCGGATAGGTGAAGTCACGGCCCCAGCTCGGTTCTGGGAGCATGCGCCTCGAGGGTTCGTACAAGTCTGCCGGGACGCGGTCGCTCAGCGACTCGTGAGGCCTCAGCTCGTCGTGCTCGTGGCGTGAGTAGTGGACAGTGCCACGTCGCTGAAGCGCTGCACGAAGCCTTCGCGGACCCCAGTGCGGCTTGAGCTTCGAGCTCGTCCGTCTGCGAAAGTGTCAGGGAGGTCTTGCCCGCGCGGCAGGAGCCTCATCGCGCGCTCCAGTCGTACTGCCGCACGAAGGCGACCTGGACCAGCACGAGGCTCGTCGCCAGCGCAACCACGATCGCCGAGAGCAAGGCTCTCCGCACCGACGGTCGAAGAGGAACGGAAGGAGGGAGAACGGCGAGTGCCAGCGCCGGCAGCGCCGGGATCAAGTACCGGCCCTGGACGCCCACGGCGCGCGACTCGCCTTGCGGCGTCCAAGCGGCGAATGCCACCAAGACGCTCATGACGAGGATGCAGACGAACACCCCGAAGGCCACGAGGCGCTGAGCACCCGTCGGGCGATGCGCCTCGGCATCGAGCAGAAGCGCCAACGCCCAAGCTCCCCACACCATCGCGACCGTCGCCGGATACGCGATCGTGCACGTCGTCCAGAGCGGCCAGGCCAGATTGATGATCCAAGGAAGCGCCTCTCTCCGGATCGTCCTCACGACCGCACCGAGTGCGCCGACCGGATCGGCCAGCATTTGGCGCGAGGCACCTTCTCCGGTTCCGATCGGATCGAAGAGGAGAGCGCTCGCAGGGCCGGGGAGCATGCAAAGCCACACGCCGATGGCCGCCACGCCGAGAGCCAGCGAAGCGACACAGAGCATGATCCACGGTCTCCAAGAAGAATCCGAACGCGCCGCAGGCACGAGAAGAAGGAGGAGGACGAGAGGAAAGTACACGAGCTTGACGAGCGCCAGAACCGCACCCAACGCCACGAGCGCGAGAGTCGTACCGCGGCGAAGGGGCTCTTCCGGACGACGCGCGAGCCGAAGAACGATCGCGAACCAGAGAAAGGCGAGAGCATCCATCGGCCCATCGAGCGAGCATGTGCTCGCTACGAACAGGGCGGTCGGGGCAACCGCGATCGCCAACAGCGAGAGACGCATCGCCGGAATCAGCCAGAGAGCGGCCGCCACCAGCGCCGTCCAGAAGACGAGGTTGGCCAGTCGCGCGGCATAGAGCATCGCGAGAGGCGTCGGCCGCACGAGCCGAGCAGCTTTCATCGCAGCCGCAAGGTGCAGGCTCCCTATCGGCACGTACGGTGCCCCCGACTCCGGCGCGAAAACCCTCGGTCGGTTGCTCAACCTGCGATTCGGTAGACTCGCCAGGTCGCTCGCTCGAAGGGCACACGCCCTCCAGGCCTCGGTCGTGAACGCCGTCGCCACCAGGGTCCGGCGCAGGCGGGGGTCCACGAGAGCACCCCGGACGCCTCCCTTCATGTGGGGTAAGAGACTTCCTTCCGATGTCCGAAGTGCCCTCAGGTC
>VGTG01000320.1 GCA_016874795.1 Deltaproteobacteria bacterium
CGCTCACGGAGTCAAGTACCAAGATGGAGTTCAGATCGAGAGGAAGGAAGAACTGGAAGAACGCGCCGCCTGATCACGTCGCTGATCCACAGGATTTGACAATATCTCTGGGAGCGACGGCGCTGGATCAGGCGTAGCCTGTAGGCTACACTTCGGTCTGGTTGGTCGATATCCGCAAGTATCGCCGAGCGGATGGCGTGGTTCCGTTCGATCGATGGACGGCAAGACTGCGGGACGCGCGTGCGAAGGCACGGATGCTCGTTCAGCTCGACCGCCTGCGGGTCGGACTCCCAGGCGACTGGAAGGCGGTCGGTGCGGGGGTGTTCGAGCTTCGAATACGCGAAGGAAAGGGGTACCGAGGTACTTCGCACGAGACGGAGCGACCGTCGTGGTGCTGCTCTGTGCGGGCGAAAAGTCGACACAGAGCGGCGACATCGAGCGAGCCAAGTCGTATTGGCGAGAGTATCGGAGGCAGGCATGAAGGCGGCTGCATATAAGGGTTCGGACTACCTGAAGACGCAGAAGGATGTCGTCGCATATCTCAACGCGGCGTTGGAGGACGGCGAACCGGTCGTCTTGTTGGAGGCGCTGCGTAACGTGGCCATGGCCAAAGGTGGGATGGCCGCTCTTGCGCGCGCTGCCGGTGTGAGCCGCGAAAGTCTCTACCGCACACTGTCGCGTCGGGGGAATCCAAAGATCGATACGATCATGGAGCTTCTTCGTGCGCTCGGCCTCAAGCTGATCGTCGAGAGGGGGAAGGCAGCGTAAACGCTGCGCGCCCGAAATCTCCGCCCAATTCGGTCCCGTGTCTCCTCGAGTGACTCGCGACGGCAGCGCTCCGGCGATTCCCGTCGACGCGCAAAGTCCGGTATGAAGGACGGCTCATGAAAGTCAGCGAGGAAATCAGCGCGCCGCCGCCCAGCGACGAGCCGCGGCCGCCGTCCATCGAGGAGCCTCGACCCCGGAGCACCGTCGCTGACGTCTTCATCGCCTTCGCTCTGGGCGCGGCGACGCTCCTCGTCTACGGCATCTCGCAGCACTTCGAGGGCCCCTCGCCCTACAACTTCCACGTGCTTCTGGCCAACGCGTTCGTCAACGGACGCATCGACCTCCCCCAGCTGTCCTGGCTCGAGCTCGCCGAGTGGAAGGGCAAGTTCTACACCGTCTTCCCACCCGCGCCCGCGCTTGTCTTGACCCCCTTCGCCCTCGTGTGGGGCGAAGCGACGGACCAAGCTTACTTCAGCATCGCGATGGGGTCGCTCAACGTGGCGCTCTGCTATGCGACGCTGCGTACCCTCTTCAAGAGCCGTGCCCTCGCGGTTTGGGTGTCGCTCCTCCACGCCTTCGGGACCATCCATTGGTACCACGCCCAGGTCGGTTCCGGCTGGTACTTCGCGCACATCGTCGCGATCACCTTCCTCTGGCTCGCCCTGCTCGCCTCGCTCCACGGGCGGCACTTCTTCTGGTCGGGACTCTTCGTCGGCGCCGCCTTCCTGGCACGACTTCCCACCATCTTCGCGGCGCTCTTCTTTCCCATCTACTTCTTCAGCGACTTCATCACCCTCGACGGGAGAAGGTCGCGGATCCACTGGCGGAACGGGCTCGCCTTTTCCGCGGGTGTCCTCCCGGGCCTGCTCGGCTACTACCTCTACAACTATCTTCGCTTCGGCACCTTCGAGGACGTCGGCTACACCTTGGTCCTGCACCCGCGGGACCCTTCCTACATCCACGGGTTTCTCAGCCTCCGCTACGTTCCGATCCACCTGCGCGAGATGTTCGCGACGATGCCGCGCGTGCTCCCCGGGCCGCCCTACTTCGCGCCGTCCGTCTTCGCGATGGCGATCTGGATCGCGACGCCGGCCCTCGTCCTGATGTTTCGCGCTCCGCTCTTTTCGCGCTTGACCGCCGCCTCGGTCGTGGCCTCGCTCGCGATCGCGGCACCGAATCTCATGCACGGCGGCAACGGCTTCACCCAGTTCGGCTATCGCCACACCCTCGACTTCCTTCCCTTTCTCCTGCTGCTGATCGCTGCGGGGATGCGCGAGCGGGTCGGCTGGATCGCCGCCTCGCTGATCGTCGCGAGCATCCTGGCGAACATCTGGGGGGTCGTCACCTTGACCGTACTGGACCTCTACAGCTTCTGATCGAGCGGGTCTCCCTGTCGAGCAGCGGGGCGCAGGCGGTAGCGGATCGGGACGTGCTTGACGCCACCCGGGAAGCTCGAGCGGAGACGCTCGACCGGTCCGGTCAGCGCGATCTCGTCGAGGCGACCGGCGAGCTCACGGAAGACCGCCCGCAGCTCGAGGCGGGCGAGGTGAGCTCCGAGGCAGAAGTGCTCGCCGACGCCGAAAGCGAGGTGCGGGTTCGGCCGGCGGTCGATCCGGATGGAGATTCCTCCAGGTCATAGTCATTGACGAACCGAGTCGGCGTGATCGTCGCGCGAGGCGTTGACGGCGGCGCCCCAGAGCGAGAGCATAGTCACCATGAACGGCCGATTTGTCAGAATGCCTCTTCTCGGAAGCTGGAAGTCGAGGCTGTCAGCCGAGCCAGGTCCCTCCTATCCCGCGTACGGCGTCCCGAGCAACCGG
>VGTG01000321.1 GCA_016874795.1 Deltaproteobacteria bacterium
TAGAACGGCCCCTGAGCGAGACCCTTACCGGGAAGGAGCACGTTCGCGAGCCAGATGAGCACGCGCGTCGGGATCGCGAGAGCCTTGCCGAGCGCCCACACGATGGGGGCGACCGCGAGCGCCGCTCGCGTCGAATGCAGGATCGCGAAGGTCTTCGACATCGCCTCGACGACGAGGAAGTAGAGGAGCGTGAACACCGCGGAGATCACGGCGACGCCTATGTTCCCGAAGCGCTCCTCGGCCAGGATCGCGACCAGGATCGCGGATCCGTTCTGGACGAGCATCACGGAGAGGTAGATCGAGTTCAGGTAGCGGGCCGGATCCTCCTGGATCCGCTCGAGAACCGCGGCGTTTTGCCAGCCCTCCTCGTGGAGGGCCATCGCGCGCGCCAGATTCATCCGCGAAATCGAGGCTTCGGCGACCGCGAGGAGGGAGCCGAAGCCGACGAGAACGAGCACTACGGCCCAGAGCGATACCACTCGGCCTCGATCAAACCATCGCCGCCGGGCCCGGTGCAAGCGGCGCACCGGCCCCGCCATGGCGGGCCGTGCCGTGCGCGGAGCGGCTCACGCGGCGGCGAGGAGAGTGCGGACCATCCCGACGTTGTGCCGGTGACCCGTCGCGCGCGCGACGATGCGCGCCCGGAGCGGCCGGCCGAGGAGCGCGAAGTCTCCCATCACGTCGAGGATCTTGTGGCGGACGAACTCGTCCGGGAAGCGAAGCTCTCCGTTGATGATGCCGTCCTCCCCGATCAGGACGCAGTTGTCGAGACGTCCGCCGGCGGCGAGCCCCGCGGCGGCGAGCTGCGTGAACTCGTGCACGAAGCCGAACGTGCGCGCCGGCGCGATCTCGTCGCGAAACGAGTCGGGACCCGCGTAGCGGAAGACGTAGTGCTGCTTCCCGACCGGCGGAGGATAGTCGAGCGTGTAGTCGATGACGAAGCCGTCGCACGGCTCGACGACGAGGGTCCGATCGTCCTCGCGCACCTCGAAGCGGCTGCGCACTTCGTACACCGCGACGCCGGGACCCGACTGCTCGACGACGCCCGCGTCGTCGAGGAGGCGGCAGAACTCGAGCGCCGAGCCGTCGAGGGCCGGCACCTCTCCTTCCATCTTCACGAGCAGGTTCGTGATGCCGTACCCGGAAGCCGTCGCGAGGAGATGCTCGACCGTCTTCGCGCCGAAGCCGCCGCGGAAGAGAGTCGTCGCGTAGCCGGTCGAATCCGCGAAATCGACGTGCGCGGGAACCGACTTCTCCGTCGCGAGGCTCTGGAAGACGATCCCCGTCCCCGGTGGCATCGGGTGCAGGATCACGCCCGTGCGGACGCCCGTGTGCAGGCCGTGCCCGCTCGCGACGACGCTCTTGCCGATCGTGCGCTGCGGCACCGTCGCCGTTCCCTGCGTCGGGTAGGCCATCTCGCCGTTCGGCGCGGGGCTCGTCCCGTCGCGCTCGCCCTTTCCGAGAGCGCGCGCGATCGAGGCGAGAAGCGCGTCGAGGGAGAACGGCTTCTCGATGAAGTCCGCGGCGCCGAGTCGCGTTGCGCGCACGGCCGCTTCGATGTTCGCGTGGCCGCAGATGATGATGACGGGCAGGTCCGCGTAGATCTGGCGCACCTGCTCGAGGAGCGAGATCCCGTCGATCTCGGGCAGCCAGACGTCCAGGATCACGAGATCGGGCCGCACGGCGCGCAGGCGCTCGAGCGCGGTTCGGCCGTCCCCGGCGTCCGTCACCTCGTAGCCCTCGTCGGAGAGCACGCCGCGAAGCGTCTGGCGGATCTTCTCTTCGTCGTCGACGACCAGGATGTGGGTCGGCATTGCCCCCTCGTTGTAGCGAAGAATCCGGCCGGAATCCCCTCGGCTCTCCGTGGCGCCGTTTGCGGGCTCCCGCCTTCAGGTCGTCGCCACGTACCCCTCGCCGTGACGTCCGAGCGGGAACTCGATGACGAAGCGGCTGCCTTTCGGCGGGTTGTCGCGGACGCGGATGAACGCGCGATGGTCCGCGATCACGGCGGAGGCGATCGCGAGGCCGAGGCCGGTCCCCTGCGCCTTCGTCGAGAAGTACGGCTCGAAGAGCCGCGCCTTCACCTCGGCGGTCATGCCGACGCCGTCGTCCGCGATCTCGAGTCGGACGAGACCCCGCGCGGAGTCGAGACGCGTCGCGAGCCAGACGTGCCCGATGACCGGCTCCCCGCCGTCGCCGCCGTCTCCGTCGGAGCTCGCCGTCGCCGTCGCGGCAGCGGTCGCGCCACCGGCTCCCGCGACGCCCGCGCCGGCCTCGATCGCCGCGACGGCGTTGTCGAGCATGTTCGTCAGCACGCGGCGGATGCCGTTCCGGTCGAGGTCGAGCTGCGGCACCGACTCGTCGCGATCGAAGCGGAAGCCGACCCGGCGATGCGCTTCGCGGAAGAGCACGAGCGCCTCCTCGACGAGGTCGTTCAGGTCCGTCGGCACGTGCGCGCCCGCGGGGAGGCGCGCGAAGTTCGCGAACTCGCTGACGAGGCTCTTCAGGACGTCGACCTCCGCGATGATCGTGCGCGTGCACTCGTCGAGCACGGCGCCCGACGACCCGGAGAGCTCG
>VGTG01000322.1 GCA_016874795.1 Deltaproteobacteria bacterium
CCGCACCGGCACCCGCAGCAGCCCCTGCGGCGCCCGCACCGGCGCCCGCAGAAGCCCCTGCGGCGCCCGCACCGGCGCCCGCTCGCGAGGCGACACCTCCTTCCCCGCCGTCGCAGGACGAGGAGTCGCGCCGTGCCTGCGAGAGCGCCCGCCGTGCGTGGCAGGAAGCCGCGGCTGCGGCGAAGGCTCCTCTCGCCGAGCTCCAGACGTGTCTCGCGACGGGCGATCCGCCCTGCACGCGCGAGTCGGCGCGCGCGCGCATCGCCATGGCGGAGGTCGCCGCGAGCGAAGAGCGCGTTCGCTGGCTTTGCGGAGGTCGCGAGTGAACTTGCCCGTCGAGACGCTGAAGCGCAGGAGCGCTGCTGCGCACTGCGACGTGGCGATCGTCGGCGCCGGGCTCGGCGGCCTCGTGTGCGCCGCGATCCTCGCGCGCGCCGGACGTCGCGTCGTCCTGATCGATCGCGCGAAGCGTCCCGGCGGTCGCCTGCAGACCGCGAACCACCAGGGCTTCGCCGTCGATCTCGGACCGCCTCTCTGGGAGGCACCGGGTCTCCTCGAGGCACTCGCGGCGGCCGGAGTCGAAGACCACGGCCTCGTCCCGCTCTCGTCGAAGGAGGGCTTTCGTCTCTCGATCGCGGCGGAGAGCGGCCCGGAAGCGCCGTGCCCGCTCCCCGTCCCCGGTGCCGTCCCGGCCCCGTCGATCCTCGATGCGGTGCGCCGCCTGTACGGTGTGCAGCCGCGCGTGTTCGCCGGGCTGGGAGAGCTCTACGGCGAGCTCGGCGACGCGGCGGCAGCCGCTCGTGAGAGCGGACGCGACGTCGAGCTCTCCGCTTGGCTCGCGGAGCGCGGTGCCGAGCCGGCGCTTGCCGCGGCGATGGTGCGCAGCGCTGCCTTGCTCGGCGCCCCCGACGGCGCGCGCGCTTCCGTCGTGAGCCTCGCGACGCAGGCGCGCGAGCTCGCCGAGGGAGCACCGACGCACTACGTCTGCGGCGACACGCCGGTCGCCGGAGCACGCGGCGTCGTGCAGGCTCTCGTCGACGTCGTGATCGAAGCGGGCGGCGAGCTTCGCCTGGGCACGCGCGCGATGGGAATCGCCTTCGAGTCCGGACGCTTCGCACGGCTCGCGCTTCGCCGCGAGGAGGTGCCGTTCCTCGAGGAGGTCGCGGCCGAACGCTGCGTGCTGGCGGTTCCCTCGAACGAGCTCCGGTCCCTTCTGCCCGCCGGTCCGCGCGGCGCGCTCGAGCGTCTTCTTCCCGACGCTTCCCTGCGCGAGCTCTCCGTCGCGTGGGCGGTGCGCGGCGACGTCGAGCTGCCTTCGACGCGCGAAGGGGAGTCCCCCGCGGTGATCCGGCTCGTGGCGCCTATCCGCGGCGAGGCGAGCGTGACCGCCGGCGCGACCTTCGTCTGCGCGACGGCTTCCGCGCCTCGGCTCGCCCCGGGCGGACACGCGCTGCTGCGGGCGGTTCTTCCGGTCGGCTTCGACACGATCGGCGATGCCGGCGAGATCGAGCGCCGCGTCGACGGGCTTCGTGCGGCGCTCGTCGCGCTCGTTCCCGAGGTCTCGGAAGCGGTCGTGTGGGAGCACTGCTGGCTCGGTGAGTCGCCCGCTGCCGTGCCTCTGCGGCGTCCGGTGCTACCGCTCGTGGCGCCGAGCTGCAGCGGCCTCTGGCTCGCGAGCCAGGACGTTCAGATGGCCGGCGCGAGCGCCACCGGCGTGACGGGTTCGGCGGTCGCGGGCCGCGCGGTCGCCGAGAGGATCGTCGCCGAAGGATCCGCGGCGCCGGAGGGGAGTACGGTAGTTGCCCGAGAGGAGTAGGTAGCTCTACCCACTCCTTGCTGCGTCGCACGACACTGCGTCTGGGATCGGGAAATCGAGCGATTTCGCAAGAGGTGTGGATGGCTGGCTCGGATGCACGATCGTCGGGCCCAGGAAGCAACCGAAAACGCGGCAGTTTCGTTGCAACCGTGTGGCATTCAACTTGCGCAAAGCGCCTCCGGGACACACCCAACCACCTGGAGGCCACCTACGTGATCATCGACCGCCACACCTTCATCGACCTCGCGACGCACCTGGAAGGAGCCTCCGAGGGTGTCCTCGAAGTGACCAAGCGCTGTGTCGCGCTCTGCGAAGAGGGCGGTCCGAGCCATCCCGACCAGGAGGGATGGGTCGCGCTCGTCGAGTCGCTCGTCACCGTGAACTCCGAGCTCACCGCGATCGAGCAAACGCTTCGCGCGCTGCTCGAGGCGAACCGCGAGGAAGAAGAGTTCGCTCGCGCCGCCTTGCGTCGCGCCGGCGCGGTCGACGCATAGCCGTCGACCCAAGACTCCGCGCGCGAAGCGCGCGGCCGAGCGCGAGCGAGCGGGGTGAGGAGGCGCAGCTTGGGCTTTGCCGCGTGGAGGAGAGGGGCGGCGCCCCTCTCTAGAACTAGCCTGCATTTCTCACCAGATCACGTCGCGAGGCGGTCGAGAGTGCGGAAGATTCGCGAGCCTCGGACCGGAGGGCGACGCAGGCGTACTTGAACAGTACGTCGAGGAGCCCGGAGGGAGAAGC
>VGTG01000323.1 GCA_016874795.1 Deltaproteobacteria bacterium
GGCGTTCCCGGTCGCGTAGAAGCCTTGTGCCTCGACCTGACTCTCGTTCGTGTCCTGCCAGACGACCAGAAAGTTGCCTGCGGGGTCGGAGGCGACGCGCGGCGTGTCCATGTAGTCGGCGGTCGTGATGACGATCTCGGGACCGACCTCGATCGGATCGGCGGCATGGGCCGCGCGAGCACCGGCGAGACACAGGAGCACCACGGGGGTTGCGCGGATCCCAGTTCCGAAGCTTCCCATGTTCAGTCCCCCCAGAACCGGTTGGATGAAGTTGCTCACTCGCGCAGCGAGCTAGCCGCCATGAACGGCCGATTTGTCATAATGCGCTCTCGGAAGTTGGAGCCCGGACAGGCGAGAGATCCCACCGGATCGCTATATCCCGCGTCGGCGTCCCGAGCAAGCGGAAAGGCGGCGGGACCACCACCGTAGGGAGGGCGTCGCGTACCGGATCATGGCGGAGGAAGCGTCCCGCCTCGACGTGACCGAGGGGGTGCCCACGGCCTACCAGCGGCTCGAGGTCGAGATCGAGATCGCAGGACGCGATCCCCTCTCCTCCTTCACCTACGTCTCCTCACGCCGGCACGAGGGTCGAAGCCCATCCGAGCGCTACATGAATCTCCTGCTGCGGGGCGCTCGCCTGCACGCCTTGCCGGCCGAGTGGATCGCCTTCCTGCGCAGCTTCGAGCTCGCCGCCGACGAGCGTACGTCACAGCTTGAGGCACCGTCCCCCGAGGCGCCGGCTCTCGATGCGGCGACGCGCAAGCGGCTCGAAGCTCTTGGCTACACCGTATGACCGCAAGGCGCGCCGGTGCGATTGAAGCCGCATCGGCGATGTGAGCCCATGGGCTCCGATGCCGACCTCTCTCGCTGCGGTGCCTCTGCGTCTGGCGCGGCGCGCGCGGCGCATCCTCGAGCATGCGCTCCTCGGCCGACAGGGCTTCCTGCACGTTCCCGTCGGCACGTCGCACGCGGGTGGTCGCATCGACGGGATCGAGACCGGGCACGACGGGGTCGCGAGCGTGATCGGATGGGCGGCCGATCCCGACGCGTTCGCGGCGGCGCTTCGTCTGCGTGCCGGCGGCGCGGAGCTGACGTCCACGAACGTCTTCCGGGTGACGCGGCCCGATCTCGCACTCATCCTCGGAGATGCTCGCGCGAGGCTCGGACTGGTGGTCGAGTTCACCTTGCCGGCCGAATGGTCCAACCGTCCCATCGAGCTCGTACGAGGCCATGAATCGCTGGCGAAGCTTCCAGCAACGGCCTGGCCACATCTGCCCTACTCCGAGCTCCACGCGAACCCGGGCGTGCGGCATCGCGAGCACATCTATGCCGTCGGTCCACCCGTGTGCGACGTATCCAACGAGATCCTCGAGCTCTGCGCGGATCTGCCCGGGCCGCTGCTCGACTTCGGCTGCGGCGCGGGTGCGCTCGTCGATGCCCTTCTCAATGCAGCTTCCGAGGCGATCCCCGAGCCCGTGGTTGTCAGCGAGGTTGTCAAAGCTGCTGGAGGCCGCCCGATTCGCCGCCTCGCTGAGGCAGCCAAGAATCGAAATGCCTCGCGGATTCGCGGTGGTAGGGAAGATGCCCCCGGCGTGACTCGAACACGCGACCCCAGGATTAGGAATCCTGTGCTCTATCCACCTGAGCTACGGGGGCTTGAGTGATTTCAGTGAGTTACGGGGGCGTCTCCGTCCGATCGGACATCCGCTGTCCCCAAGTTGTCCCCAACCGACGCGCGATGGGCCAGATCCAGCGCCTTCGCGACCGCGCGACGGTCCCGATCCGAGGAGGTGTCGTAGCGGTCGAAGACCGACCGCGTGCGGTGCCCCGTGCGTTCCATGGCAAGCTTTCGGATACCCCAGCGCGTACGAGATTTCGAACGGCCGACCGCCGCATGTCGTGCATCACGCGCCCCGCCAGCCCCGCCACCTCGTACGCGGCGTTCCATGCCTTAGCCGGATTCACGATCGGGCGTCCCGCGTTGTGGAAGACCCGCCGGCAATCCGGAAACCACTCGCTCATCGACGCCTGAGCCGCTAGGACGGCGGAGCCCACGCGCGCCTGCGTGCCGCCACCGTCCGCTTCGCGGGGGACGCATCCGGCGACTCGGCTGGGTCTTCTCGCGGGGGCGAGAATTCCGGAGCCGCCCCGCCCACGGTGGCTGTCCTCTCGGCGACCGGGAGGACGGTGAACCGCGCCGAGCCTCGCGCCGATCCCGCGGCTCCGCGCGCGCCGGGCGAGCCTGCGCCGCCCGAACGTCGCGAGCGCCCCGCCAGCATACGTCACTGGCCGTGGGCGGCTCTGATGCAACGCTCCTTCGGCACGGACGTCCTCGCGTGCCGACGGTGCGGCGGTCGTATGAGGCTCTTGGCAACGATCAAGGGCCCAAAGACGATCCGGAGGATCCTGTCTTACCTGGGCCTGTCGAGCGCCACCTCCCCCGGCCGCTCCCAGCTCGTTCGCCGCCCGCCGCAGCGCACCAGCTCGAGCTCGGGGAGCTGCTCGAGTCGCCGATCCGCCCGAATCTGTGCCCGGGGGGCTA
>VGTG01000324.1 GCA_016874795.1 Deltaproteobacteria bacterium
CCGGAGGAAGCATCCAGCCGCCCGCACAGCGTTAGTGCTTTCGGAGAGATCGCAGTTCGTACACGTGCCGCTCCGCCCAGTCCCGTTTGCCTTTCCGAGGACGGCCGTCGACACCTCGGTCCTCCTCGACGTCTTCGGCGCGGATCCGGACTTCGGCGAGCGGTCGCGGGAGTCGCTGCGCGCCGCCTATCGCTCCGGGGCGCTGGTCGCCTGCGACGTGGTCTGGCCCGAGGTCCGGGCGCACTTCCCGGAGGAGGGCGTCTTCCAGGAATCGACCGAGTTGCTCGGGCTCCGTTTCGACCCGATCGCAGCGGAGTCGGCCGCGCTCGCGGGGCGTCTCTGGCGCGAGCTCCACCGCCGCAGCCGCCGGGCCGCGCCCGACCGATCGCGGGTCGTCGCCGACTTCCTGGTCGGCGCCCATGCGCTCCGGCAGGCCGATGTTCTCCTCAGCCGCGACCGCGGCTTCTACCGCCGCTGCTTCTCCGACCTGAGCGTCCTCGACCCATCGAGACGAGCTTGACTCGACCTGGCGGCGGCGAAGCGTCATCGCGTCTTCGCGGAGGTGGCCGTCGAGGAGGGCGAGTTCGGGCGCGAGCTAAAGTCCCGAGCCGTTTGGCGCGTTAACTCCTCCCTGAGGAGGAGAGACCAGTGCCACAGGACCGATCGTCGGCGCGGTGGGGGGGGGTTCTCGCCCTGATCTTGCTCGGGAGCCAGGCCTGTTCCGGAGGGGGTGGCGACGGAGGAACCTTCGTCGAGCCGGAGGTGCGGACGAGCGAGAACGGGGTCCTCGAGACGACGCTCGAGGCCAAGCTCTCGCCGGTCACGGTCGCGGGGGTGGCGGGCGAGCGGTACGTCTACGAGGGGCAGTACCCCGGGCCGACGCTCCGGGTGAACGCGGGCGACCGGATGCTGATCGAGCTGGTGAACGCGATCCCGCTCTCCACCGACCTGCACTTCCACGGCTTCCACGTCTCGCCCTCGGGGCTCTCGGACGACGTCTTCCTCGAGGTCGTCCCCGGCGAGATCGTCCAGCTCGACGTGCAGCTCCCGGAGAATCACCCCGCGGGCCTCTACTGGTACCACCCGCACTTCCACCCGAACGTCGCCGAGCAGGTCTACCAGGGGATGTCGGGCGCGATCATCGTCGAGGGCGCTCTCGACGAGGTGCCGGGGGTGAAGGGTCTCCCCGAGAAGCTCTTCGTGCTCAAGGAAATCGGCATCAGCGAGAACGGCGAGTTCCTGCTCGACTACAACGCCTGGAACTTCCCCGGCTCGGTCTTCACCGTGAACGGCCAGCGCAACCCGACCCTGGAGGTGCGGCCCGGCGAGACGCAGCGCTGGCGCGTCCTGAACGCGAGCACCGCCTTCACCTATCGCATCCAGCTCGACGGCCACGTGCTGAACCAGATCGCCTCGGACGGGAACACCTTCGCCGAGGTCTCGCCCGAACAGAGCATCGAGCTCGTCCCGGGGGCCCGCTTCGAAGCGATCGTGCAGATCGGCGAGGCCGGCACCTACTCGCTCCGCACGCTCGACTTCAACCAGGGCTTCATCGAGACGCCGAACACCGTGCTGGCGACCGTCGACGTGCACGGCGCGCCGGTCGAGACGCAGCCGCTGCCGACGACCTTGCTCCCCTTCGTCGACCTGCGCGGTCTGCCGGTCGATCGCAGCCGGACGCTCACCCTGTCGGTGGTGAACGACTCGCCCTTCTTCCTGATCGACGGCAAGCCCTTCGACCCCGACCGCATCGATCAGCTCGTCGAGCTCGGCACCCTCGAGGAGTGGACGATCCGCAACACCAGCGACGAGATGCACCCCTTCCACATCCACATCAATCCCTTCCAGGTGGTCTCGATCGACGGCGTGCCCATCGACGCCAAGGGCTACCGCGACACCTTCCAGGTCCCGGCGAACGGCGAGATCGTGTTCCGCTCGCAATTCTTGGACTTTACGGGCAAGTACGTCTACCACTGCCACATCCTGCCGCACGAGGACAATTCCATGATGGGCACGGTGCTGGTGACCGAGGACGGCAGCGAGCCGGCGCGCGGCGACCCGGCCGCCGGCCTCCGGGTCTTCGACCGCTCCGGCTGCGGCGGCTGCCACACGCTCAGCACGGCCGCCGCCCGCGGCACGAGCGGCCCGAACCTCGACGAGCACGTCGCGATCAAGGGCATCGACGGCATCGCCCGGGTGATCGAGCGCGGCCGCCGCGACATGCCGGCGTTCCGCGACATCTTGAGCGGCGAGGAGATCCGCGACGTCGCGACGCTGATCCGCCTCTCGTCCTACGGCCACGAGGTGTGCAAGCCGACTCCGGGCGGCCCCGACCTCGGCGTGCCGCACCACTGCAACCGCTAGGGCGGCGGGAGCCGGGCGAATCCGCTCCGGGGCCCTCGCCGATGGGCTGTCTTGAAAATTGGGTCTTCGGGCGTTTGGGTGGGTAGAAACGGGAGCCTGAACGCTCGGAAACCCGCGCTGGGCGCGGCTCGCGGCGAGGTTGAGCGGGAGCGGAAACTTGGCATGATTCCGCGATGC
>VGTG01000325.1 GCA_016874795.1 Deltaproteobacteria bacterium
CAGGTGGTTCCGCGTACGCACGACCTCGTCGCCGACGCGGAACGAGCTGAGAGGCCGCGCGCGGCGCAGGTCCTCGACCTCCTCCCGCGATCCGTAGAAGAGCGCTCCGGACGGGCACACCGTCGCACACATCGGCTTCAAGCCGACGGACGTGCGGTCGTAGCAGAGGTCGCACTTCCTCATGAGCTCGACCTCCGCATGGATCTGCGGGACGCCGAACGGGCACGCGAGTGCGCAGTTGCCGCAGCCGATGCAGCGCTCGGGCATCGCCGTCAGCACGACGCCGTTCTCGTCGACCTTGATCGCGTCCGCGGGGCAGACGCTCGCGCAAGCGGGCTCGACGCAGTGCATGCACACGGTCGGCGCCGTCTGCACCGAATCGGCGCGCTGCAGGAAGTCGAGGTGGATCATCGCGTGGCCGCCGTGGTCCGGGCATTCGCTGCACGCTTCCTCGCACGCGTGGCAGCCGATGCAGCGGTTCGCGTCGACGAAGAGCTCCTGGATCACGACGCCTCCCGCTTCGTGATGCGGACCGCGGCGACCTTGAACTCGGGGATCTTCGCGATCGGGTCGTAGGCGCGTACCGTCAGCCGGTTCGCCGAGAGATCGCCCGCCCAGTGATACGGCAGGAAGACCGTGTCGGGCCGGATCGTCGCGACGACGCGCGCGACGACGTCGACGTGCCCGCGGCGGCTCTCGACGCGCACACGCTCCCCACCTGCGATTCCCAGCCGCTCGGCGAGCCGCGGATGGATCTCGACCTCCGGCTCGCGCTGGTGCTCGAGCAGCGGACCGATCCGCCGCGTCTGCGTTCCCGAAAGGAACTGCGAGACGACGCGTCCCGTCGTCAGGATCACCGGATACTCCTCGTCGACGTCTTCCGCGGGCGGCCGGTACTCGATCGCGTGGAAGCGTGCGCGCCCATCGGAATGCGCGAAGCGTCCGCCCTCGAAGAGACGCGGCGTTCCCGGATGATCGAGGCTCGGACACGGCCAGAAGACGCCCATCTGCCGCTCGATCTTCTCCCAGGTGATCCCGGAGTAGTCCGCGATGCCGCCGCCCGAGACGCGGCGGAGCTCCTCGAAGATCTCCGCCGGTCCCGAGAAGTCGAACAGGTCGCCGACGCCGAGCCGCTTCGCGAGGTCGCAGAGGATGCGCCAGTCCGCGCGCGCCTCGCCCGGCGGCTCGACCGCCTTCCGGATGCGGATCACGCGGCCCTCGACGCTCGTGACGGTGCCCTCGTCCTCCTCCTGCAGCGAGCCCGGCAGGATCAGGTCCGCGTGCCGTGCCGTCTCCGAGAGGAAGAAGTCGATCGCGACGTAGAAGTCGAGGCGCTCGAGCGCTTCCTTCGTGAACTGCGCGTCCGGCAGCGAGACGAGCGGATTGAAGCAGAGCGAGAGGAGCCCGCGGATCTCGCCGCGATGGATCATCTCGACGATCTCGGGAGCCGTCGCGCCCTTGCCCGGGATCCGGCTTTCCGGAACGCCCCACTCCGCCGCGACGTGCGCGCGGTGCTCCGGGTTCTCGACGTCGCGCGCGCCGGGGAGCTGGTTGCAGCGCTGGCCCTGCTCGCGCGCGCCCTGCCCGTTCCCCTGGCCCGTGATCGTCGAGTAGCCGCAGCCCGGCTTGCCGATCTTGCCCGTCGCGAGCACCAGGTTGATGCACGAGAGCACGTTCTCGACGCCCTTCGTGTGGTGCTCGATCCCGCGCGCGTGGAGAAGCATCGTACGCGGCGACTGCACCCACATCTCGGCCGCCTCGACGATGCGCGCCGCGGGAATGCCGACCTCGCGCTCGACCGCTGCCGGAGAGTAGCGCTCGACCGTCTCGCGGAGCTCGTCGAAGCCCGTCGTGTGCCTCGCGACGAAGTCGAGGTCGACGCCGCCGAGGCGGATCACGGCGTGCAGGATCGCGTTCATCAGCGCGGAGTCGCGCCCGGGACGGACCGGCAGGAAGAGATCCGCCGTGCGCGCGATCGGCGTCAAGCGCGGATCGACGACGATCAGCCGCGCGCCACGGTCGCGAGCGCGCCAGATGTAGTCCGTCGTGATCGGGCTGCACTCGGAGACGTTCGATCCGAGCACCATCACGAGGTCCGTCGCGGCGATGTCGGCCCACGGATTCGCCGCACGGTCGATGCCGAACGCCTTCAGGTTGGCAGCGCCCGCCGCGACCATGCAGAGACGGCCGTTGTAGTCGATGTGGCGCGTCTGCACGGCGAGCCGCGCGAACTTGCCCATCAGGTACGCCTTCTCGTTCGTCAGCGAGGCACCGGAGAGGACCGCGACCGCGTCGCGCCCGTGGCGCCGCTGAAGGCGCTCGAAGCGCTCCGCGACGAAGTCGAGCGCCTCGTCCCACGGAATGGGCGCGAAGCCCCTGCCCGTGCGCACGAGCGGGCGCAGGAGGCGGTCCGGGTGGTTGTTCTGCAGATAGCGCTTGACGCCCTTCGGGCAGAGCTTGCCGCGGTTGAACGGGAACTCCTCCCACGGCTCGACGCCGACGACCTTCTCGTCCTTCACGAGGAGCTTCACG
>VGTG01000326.1 GCA_016874795.1 Deltaproteobacteria bacterium
CCTCTCGGCGCATGCGCGGCACGGTCACGATCACGCTCACGCGCATGGTCGCGCTCACGCCTCGCACGAAGTCGTCGCGGACGATGGCGCGCGCACGGACCGCTCCGAAGGTCGCGCGCCGATCAAGGTCGCGTCGCCGGACAGCATCCCGTGGGGCGGCATGACTCCATGGGGCGGGAAGCAGCCGATGCCGCCGCTCCGCGTGCGCATGCGCTGGCGCTTCATGCGGCTTCTCGGCCACGCGATGTCGTTCCCGCCGATCACGCTGCCGGTGGAGCAGGGCGACGTCCTCCGTCTCGCCGGCCGCGAGTGGCGCGTGACGCACACGCCGGGGCACACGAACGACCACATCTGCCTGCACAGCGCGGAGGAAGAGCTCTTCCTCTCGGGCGATCACGTGCTGCCGACGATCACGCCGCACATCTCGGGTCTGTCGCTCGAGCGCGACCCGCTCGCGGCGTTCTTCCGGTCGCTCGATCTCGTCGCGGCGACGCCGCACGTCGGCCGCGTGCTGCCCGCGCACGGCCATCCCTTCACGGACCTCGCGCAGCGTTGCGAGGCGATCAAGCGGCACCACGACGAGCGTCTCGCGAAGGTGCGCTCGATCGCGCGCGAGCTCGGCCCGACCACGGTGCGCGCGTTCAGCGAGCGTCTGTTCCGCCAGCGGAGCTGGGGGCCGATGGCGGAGAGCGAGACGTACGCGCACCTCGAGCACCTGCGTCTCCTCGGCGATGCCGAAGTCCGCCGGACGCCGGCCGGCGAGCTCCTGTACACGCTGTAGTCAGTCGAGGTAGCCGAGCGCTTCGAGCTTCTGCTCGATCTCGCCCGTCGGCTTGCCCGAGCCGGTGCTTTCGAACGGGGTCGAGCGCTCCTCGCGCGTCGCCTCGTCGAGACGCGATCCGAGCTTCGCGCGCTCCGCGGCGAACTCGGGCGCGCCGCTGCGATCGTGGAGCTCGCCCGGGTCCTCGGAGAGCGAGAACAGCTCCTCGCGCTGCACGACGCCGTCGCGCAGGTGCCGCACGTATTTCCAGTCCTCGGTGCGATACGAGCGGAGCTCGTCGCGCTTGCCGCGCAAGAGCGGATGCAAGGTCTCGGCGTACGACCCCGGCGGTGGGCCGATGCGCTTCTCGCCCTTCGCGAGTGGCACGAGCGAGCGTCCGTCGAGACCGGGATCCGGCTGCACGCCGAGAAGATCGAGGATCGTCGGCGTCACGTCGACGTTCCGGACGAGCTCGCCGACGACCGCTCCGCGCGGCAGCGTCCCCGGCTTCGCGACGACCAGAGGGACCCGCACCGCGGGCTCGTGAAGACGCTCGCCGTGCCCTTCGTACCCGTTCTCGCCGAAGGCCTCCCCGTGGTCCGCGGCGATGACGATCACGTCCCCCTCGGCGAAGCGCTCGCCCGCGCGCTCGAGGAAGCGGCCGAGCTCGTGGTCGACGAACGCGATCTCGCCGTCGTACGGCCGGCCCGCGTAACGTCCTCGGAACGGCTCGGGCGGCGCGTACGGCGCGTGCGCGTCGAACAGGTGGATCCAGAGGAAGACGGGCCGCTCCCTCTCCTGCGCGAGCCAGTCCGCCGCACGGCGGAACACCGCGTCCGCGGGCCGGTCGACATAGGGACGCTCGTGTCCGAGCCAGGCCTTCTTGCGGCGGCGACCGGCGGGATGGTCCGCCTCGAGGTCGTCGTCGTAGACCTCGAAGCCCTGCGCCAGCCCGAAGCGCGCATCGAGCGTGAATGCGGCGACGAAGGCGGCGGTCGCGTAGCCCTTTGCCTGCAGGACCTCGGCGAGCGTCGTCACCGCCTCGTCGAGTCGGTACGTCCCGTTGTCGCGCGCGCCGTGCCGGTTCGGGTTCAATCCGGTCAGGAGCGACGAGTGCGAGGCGAGGGTGATCGGCGCTTCGGCCGTCGCCTGCGAGAAGCAGACGCCGCGCTCCGCGATCGCGTCGATCGTCGGCGTGTCGACGGGATCGTCGCCGCCGCAGCGGAGGCGGTCCGCGCGGACGGTGTCGAGCGTGACGAGGAGCACGTTCGGCGGCCGGCTCGGCTCGGGCACGGGGCTGCGGCACGCCACGCCCGCGACCAGCACGACGGGAAGCACCCAGGCGACGGGATTGGTGCGCATGCTCGTTCGACTCGGTGCGCTCGGTCGAGCCCGGGGAAGCGGGCGGGGAACGCGACCGATCGTGACGAGCCCGGACGCAGATGATACGGGATCCCCGCACGTGCAGCCACAGCAGCCGAAGAGGCGAATGCTCTCTTGGCGTGATCTCGTCTGGCGTTCGCCCAAGGCTCCTGCGCTGGGGACGCTCCTGCCGCGCTCGCGCCTCCACTGGGCGAGCGTGTGCGTCTTGTGGCTCCTGTTCCTCGCCTACGTGGTCGTCTGGGTCCGCGGGAACGCCGAGGTGCTCCTCGACCCGATGGTCCAGGCGGACGACGCCCGGACGATCCTGTTCCCGTTCCACCGCTACGGCGAGGAGCACGCGCTCGAGAAGGA
>VGTG01000327.1 GCA_016874795.1 Deltaproteobacteria bacterium
CGACGTGTCCGCGCTTCTCGCGGCGCTTCGCATGCGGCTCGAGCCGGTCCTGCAGCGGCGGGGGATCTCGTTCCGCTGGCGCGTCGGCGCGACGCCGACGCCGACGCGCTTCGGGCCCGAGCAGTTTCTGAGCCTCCTCCGCATCGCGCAGGAGGCGATCACGAACGCCGTGCGCCACGCGGACCCCGCTTCGATCGAGGTCGCGACCGCCGTGTCGGACGGTCACATCGCGATCACGATCCGTGACGACGGCTGCGGCTTCCGCGAGCCGAAGCGACGCGGACGCGGGCTCGGTCACATGGAGCGGCGCGCGCAGGAGCTCGGCGGCGAGCTCGTCCTCGACTCGGGACCCGCGGGGACGCGCGTCGAGATCCGGCTGCCGCTCAGGACTTGAGGTCGATCAGGCCGAGGTTCACGGCCTCGTAGATCGCCTGGCTCCGCGAGGTGACCTCGAGCTTCCGGTAGATGTGCCGCACGTGCGTCGTCACCGTGTGCTCGGAGATGTGCAGCAGCTCGCCGATCTCCGGCACGCTGAAGCCCTTCGCGACGAGCGAGAGGATCTCGCGCTCACGAGCGGTCAGATCGGGCACGTCGGTGCGCGCCGCGGGCGCCGGCTGGAACCGCTGCAGGAGATAGCGTGCGATCGGCGGGCTGATCGGCGATCCGCCCGCGAGGAGATCCTCGATCGAGCGCGCGATGTACTCGGCCGACCCGTCCTTCAAGAGGTAGCCCTGAGCGCCCGCCTCGATCGCCTGCATCACGTGCTGCTCGTCCGCGAACACGGTGATGACCATCGCGTGCGTCGCCCCGCCGGCGCGCTTCGTCTCGCGGATCAGCTCGACGCCGCTGCCGTCGGGGAGATCGAGGTCGACGAGCATCACGTCCGGTGTTGCCTGGAGCCCGCCGAGTCCTTCCGCGACGGTGCCCGCCGAGGAGCTGAGCCGGAGCGTCGGCACGGAGGCGACCGCGGCCTCGAGCCGTCGTCGCGTGAGGGGGTCGTCCTCGACGATCAGAACCGTGTGCGCCATGCCCGTCTCTCGTCCTCGCGGCGACGTTCTAACCTCTACTCCCTTCCCCGCGGCATCCCAAGACTTCGCGATGGCACCGACCGTGCCACGAATCCGGCTACGGACCGATCAAGGTTCCGCAATTCTCCGTGAGAGCCATGTTCTTGAGGCGCGTACCCGTCAGGTCGCACGTCGAGGCCGGCCCGGTGGTGATCGTCGTCGAGCCCGGGCTGCTCCCGGGCGCCTTGAGCGTGCCGTTGGTCAGGTCGACCTCGGTCCCCGAGGTCGCGATCTCGACGTTCGGGGAGACGAAGGTCACGCGGTCGAGGTCGACCGCGCCGGTGACCGAGATCTGGACCGACGTCGGTCCGTTCGGATGGTTGCCGAGCACGAAGGTCGACGCGCCCGCGCCGCCGCCCACGATCTCGAGCGAGCCGCCGCTGAAGCAGAGGATGCCGACGGCCTTCAGCGCCATCCGATCGATCTCGATCGAGCCGCCGGGCGCGGCATCGAAGGCCACGCTGCACGGGTGGCCTGCGGCGGGGACGGGAGTCCCGCTGTTCTTCACGGTTGCCTTGCCGATGACACGGATGTTCGCCGCCTCCACCTCGAGGAGGCGCTCTCGCAGCTGTAGCGTCGGGTTGGTCATGCGGAGGTCGCCGCCCGCCACCAGCAGCGGAAGTCCCGGGTTTCCCCCGCTTCTCTCCCGGATCGAGACGCGGTGCGAGAGCGTGAGATCCTGATCGGCGTTCAACGCGATCTCCCGACCCTGGATCTGGACCTTCTCCCCGATCAGGATCGATGCCCCCGACGAGTCGACGGCGACGGAGTCGAGCGGACTCGGTTTCAGGTCCCCGTTGACTTCGACATCTCCCTCGGCGCGAAGCCAGACGAAGCCCTGGTTCTTCTCGATCGCCCCCTGGCTCAGCAGCTCACCGCCCGAGTGGATGTGGACGTCGACGGGAAACGCGGCGTTCGCCGCGGGGACGACGTCTGCCGCGAACAGGCGCACGTGGCTTCCGAGCGCGGTGCGCCAGTCGACGTCGGCGACGGGCTCGATCCCGCCGACGCTCGGCGGGCAAATGATCGACCCGGGATCCGTCGGCAGGCCGCTCCCGGGCGGCAGGGGGTTCGGGAAGCTCCCCGCCTCGAGCTGCGCATCGATCGGGCCCGTGTCCGTGCCGGCGTCGAAGCAGCCGTCGTTGGCCACGTCGAAGTAGCAGAATCCCGGATCGGACGGGCAATCGTACGTCGCGGACGAGCCGGGGCTCGCGCTCGCGAGCAGCCAGAGCATCGCGGGTAGCAGCGGCAGCGGACGCTTGGTCATTCTCGACCGAATCACGACGGGGCGCGTACGGTCAAGAGTGATTTGCGGCGTCCGATCAGGACAACGGCTGCCCGGACGACGGGCGAAGGCCGCTGATCCGGGACGG
>VGTG01000328.1 GCA_016874795.1 Deltaproteobacteria bacterium
CGTCGTGGCGCTCGCGGCGCGGAGCCGGCGCGTCCTCGTCGCGGCGCGGCGCCCCGAGCAAGCCCGCGTGCTCGTGCGCGGGCTCGGAAAGTCGGCCCGCGCGGAGCTCGTCGCGGTTCCCCTCGACGAGCTCCGTCCCGGAGCGGAGACGGCGGGAGAGCGTCTCCGGCACGCGGGCCTCGTCGTCAACGCGACCTCCGTCGGCATGCACGGCGAGCCGTTCCGTCTCCTCGACTTCGCCGCGACGCCCGAGGGCTGCTTCGCGTACGACTTGATCTACACGGCGCCGCGGACGCCGTTCCTCCGCGCCGCGTCGCGCGCACGACGTGAGGGGGCGAACGGGCTCGGCATGCTCCTCCATCAGGGCGCCGCGGCGTTCGAGCTGTGGACGAGCACGAAGCCGCCGACCGACGTGATGCGCCGGGCGCTCGCCGCGAGCCGCTGAGAGTGGCCGAGGCGGACCTCCGCGAAGCGCTCCTCGCCCTCGACGGCCGCTCGTACGGCGAGTATCGCCGCATCGGCGGCCGCGCCTGGACCGTCGGGGCGCTCGCGCTGACGGTCGAGCACGTCCAGGGCGATCCGTTCGCCGCGCCGAGCCGCGTCCGCGTCGACGCTCCTGCTTCCGCTCTGTCGTTGCCGCGCGAGTCGACGGGCACCGCGGTCGCGCGACGTGCGACCGCCGACTTCCTCCACCGCGCGCTCGCGGACGTGCTCGCGACGGCCGGGCGAGCGCGCGACGCGGGTGCAGGCACGAGCGGACGGATCGAGATCCTGCGCGTCGGCCAGGAGATTCTCGAGCGCACCGCGGTCGTCGTCACGGCCGACGGCGGCGCGCGCGTGCGCCTGACGGCGGGACTTCCCGCAGACGGCCGTCGCATCCGTGCGCGCGCCGCGGTCGAGATGCTGACCGAGCGCCTGCCGCGAGCGCTCGCGGAGGCGCTCTTCCGCGAGTCCCTCGATCGCGGTGCGCTCGCGCGCCACGTCGCCGCGGTCGAGGACCAGTGCGCGCTCCGTGGTTCGCTCCGCGAGCGGAAGCTCGTCGCGTTCCTCGCGGAGGGAGCGGTCCTGCCGCGCGTGAGCGGCGTTGACGACCGACCCCTCCGCGGCGCTCTCGCTCTCTGCGTCCCGGAGGAGCTCGCGGTCGAGCTCGAAGCACCGCATGCGGGACGCATCCGCGGGCTCGCAGTCCGCGAGGGCGTGACGCTCGTCGTCGGCGGCGGGTACCACGGCAAGTCGACCCTGCTCGAGGCGATCGCGCGCTCCGTGTACGACCACGTTCCCGGCGACGGCCGCGAGCGCTGCGTGACCGTCGCCGATGCGGTCTGCATCCGCGCCGAGGACGGACGCTCCGTGCGCGGCGTCGACCTCCGTCCGTTCATCGGGCGCCTTCCGCTCGGCCGCTCGACCGAGAAATTCGACACGGATGACGCTTCGGGCTCGACGTCACAGGCGGCCGCGATCGTCGAGGCGCTCGAGTCGGGTGCCGTGGCGCTCCTCGTCGACGAGGACACCGCCGCGACGAACTTCATGCTGCGCGATGCGCGCATGCGCCGTCTCGTGTCCGCCGATCGCGAGCCGATCACGCCGTTCCTCGATCGAGTACGGCAGCTCCACGAGGAGCGGAACGTCTCCTCCGTCCTCGTCGTCGGCGGAGCGGGCGACTATCTCGACGTCGCGGACCGTGTCGTCGCGATGGATACCTATCAGCCGCACGATGCGACCGCTTCGGCGCGCGCGATCGCCGCAGCCCTGCCGCTTCCCGCGGAGGCCGGTCCGCGCGCCCCGGATGCGTGGCCGCCCGTCGCGAAGCGCGTCCCCGCGGCCGCTTCGTTCGATGCGCGGCGCGGCCGACGCGGCGAGCGCGTGCGGAGCCGCAGCACCCGCTCGATCGAGCTCGGGACGGAGGAGATCGACGTCTCCCTCCTCGCACAGCTCGTCGATCCGGCGCAGTGCCGGCTGATCGGCGACGCGCTCCTCGCTCTCCACCGCGGGCTCTGCGACGGGCGCGCGAGCCTTCCCGAGCTTCTCGATCGACTCGACGAGCGACTCGCGAGCGAGGGCATCGAGGCGCTCGCCGAGCGCGGCTTCGGCGACCGCGCGCAGGTCCGGCGCCACGAGATCGCGGCTGCGATCAACCGTCTCCGCTCCCTGCGGGTTGGCTAGATGAACTCGACCCGAGACTCGAACCCCCGCGCGCGAAGCGCGCGGCCGGTGCTGCGGGCGAGCGGGGGAGTGGGGAAATAGAGAAGGCGTGGCTTTGCCGCGCCTTCGGCGAGGGGGCAGTGCCCCCTCGCTTGAAACGGAAATGCTAGCCTGCATTTCTCACCAGATCACGTCGCGAGGCGGTCGAGAGTGCCGAAGATTCGCGAGCCTCGGACCGGAGGGCGACGCAGGCGTACTTGAACAGTACGTCGAGGAGCCCGGA
>VGTG01000329.1 GCA_016874795.1 Deltaproteobacteria bacterium
GCACTAGCCTGCATTTCTCACCAGATCCCTACTGCGGCGGCCGATAGCACCGAATCTTCGCGAGCTTCTCCCTCCGGGCTCCTCGACGTACTGTTCAAGTACGCCTGCGTCGCCCTCCGGTCCGAGGCTCGCGAATCTTCGGCACTCTCGACCGCCTCGCGACGTGATCTGGTGAGAAATGCAGGCTAGCTACTGAAGCCGATCCCGAGGCGATCGAGCAAGCGAAGGAAGACGCTCGGCGCGCCGCCTTCGTCGACGCGACGTAGATCGCGCGTCACGCGGTCGACGGCGAAGCCGCGCAGCGGCCCCGGCGGAAGCGGAAACGGCTTCCGCCGCACGAGCGTGAGATCGAGGAGATCGCTCCTCCTCTCCAGCGCGAGGTGCGCGAGGATGCGACCGGCGATCCGCGTCGTCCCGAGCCCGTGACCGGTGAAGCCGAGCCCGTAGAGCACTCGTCCGTCGTGCGCGTGCCCGAAGAAGGGCGTCAAGCGCGTCGTCGAGCAGATCGCTCCGCCCCAAGCGTACTCGAAGCGGAGGTCCGCGAGCTGCGGAAAGTGGCGACGCCAGCTCTCGCGCAGCGCCGCATAGTGCGGCTCCGAATGCTCGCATTCGGGACCGACGCGGTCGCCGCGGTAGTACACCGCTTCGCTCGTTCCCCAGAGCACGCGTCCGTCGCGCGTCGGCCGGTAGTAGTTGAAGAAGGTGCGGCCGTCGCTGATCCCCTGTCGGCCACGCCATCCGACGGCGTGCCACTGGCGCTCGTCGAGCGGCTCGCTCACGAGGATGTAGTCCCAGAGCGGCAGGAACCAGCGCGCGACGCGCGGCAGCAGCCGATGCGTGTACGCGCTCGTCGCGAGGACGACGCGGGAAGCGTCGATGCGGCCTCCGGCCGTCTCGACCGAGGCGCCGCTCCCGTGTGTGCGCACGGCGACGACCGGCGAGCGCTCGTACACCGTCACGCCGCGCCGCTCGGCCTCGCGACGAAGTCCGTCCGTCAGCTTCGCCGGATCGAGGATGCCGCCGCCGCGTACGGACACGGCGCCACGGTAGAGCGGACTGTGCACCTCCGCCTGCACCGCTTCCCGATCGCGGAACGCGTACGTGTGGACGCCGAGCCGGGCCGCGGTCTCGACCGCGCGCTGCGCTTCCAGGACCTGCGCTTCGGTGAGCGCGACCATCATCCGCCCGGTCGGCTCGAAGTCGCAGTCGACGCCGCGCTCGGCGAGAAACGCGATCATCTCCGCGACGTTCTTCTCGCCGAGACGCGCGAGGCGTGCCGCTTCCGCTTCGCCGAAGTGCTCGATTGCCGCCGCATGGCCGTGATCGACAGTCTCGGCGAGCATGCCGGCGTTCCGCCCGCTCGCGCCCCAGGCCGCGATGCCTTGCTCGACGACGGCGACCTCGCGTGCGGGATCGAGCTCCTTCAGGAAGAGGGCGGTCCAGAGACCGGTGAGCCCGGCGCCGACGATCGCGACGTCGGCGCGTACCGTTCCCGCGAGCGCGTGCACCGGATGCGGCGGAAGGTTCGCCAGCCAGAAGCACGCTTGCTCGATCGGGAGCACGTTTCGTCCTCTACGTCAGCAAGGGACGTCAGCAAGGGGTCCGGTTCGATAGGCCGTATCTGCACCCAGCCTCGGGCAGCCCAGGTACAGATACGCCGCAACGAACCGGAAGCTCGATCGGCGGTCGCGGACCACGACTTCTTCCCGACGGCCGACCTCAAACGTCTCGCGGCGGACTGGTTCTTCTCCCACCCGAAGCCGTACCGCCGGCCGGCAGGGCGAGCGGCGCCCGGTCCGGCGGCACCCACTCGAGCCGCGCCCGCGGCGACATCAGCGTCTCCTGGGACCAGTAGGAGAGGAGGACCGCCCTCTCGCCCAGTGGGCCGGCAAGGAGGCACTCGACTCGGTCTTCGAGCGAAGCCGGCTCGCGGACGGCCTCGAGGTACGAGGCGATCAGGCGCACGTACGCGACCGTGATGGTCTCGTGGTAGCCGCTCGTCTCCGTGTTCGGGGTCCCGTGCGAGTCGTTGAGGCGCGGGATGCCGTCGCGCAGGATCCGCAGCGCCTCTTCGGCGCCGTGGCGATCGACGTGCCACGCCCCGACGCGAAGGTGCGCGGCGTGTGTCCATTCCTCTTTCGGCAGGGAGGTGTCCCGGAAGCGTCGCGCGAGCTCGTCGAGGGCGCCGGAGGCCATCGGCCTCCCCTAGCCTGCATTTCTCACCAGATCCCTACTGCGGCGGCCGATAGCACCAAATCTTCGCGAGCTTCTCCCTCCGGGCTCCTCGACGTACTGTTCAAGTACGCCTGCGTCGCCCTCCGGTCCGAGGCTC
>VGTG01000330.1 GCA_016874795.1 Deltaproteobacteria bacterium
CCGCGGCGCGGGCCGCCTCGCCGAGCCGCTCGCGGCGCTCCGGATCGCTCGCGAGCGCCCGCAACGCCGCGACGAGTGCGCCGGGCTCCGGGGCGACGAGCACGATCGACTCGTCCGCCGCGAAGACCTCGCGGATCGCGGCCGTGTCGGCGGTGACGATCGCACGTCCGACCTGCGCCGCCTGGTAGATCTTGTTCGGCACGACCATCTGCGCCTTCGCGCTCGCGCCGAAGATCCCGAGGACGACGTCGGCGTCGCGGATCCGCTGCGGCAGCTCCTCGTAGGGGACCCAGTCGAGCGTGCGGACGTGCGGCAAGCCGCGGACGATCCGGTCGGACGCTTCACGATCGGGTCCGCTCCCGATCAGCTCGAGGACGATGCCCTCCGCCGGATCGAGGAGCCGCGCCGCTTCGGCGACCACCGCCGCGCCATGGAGCGGGAGATACGTGCCGTAGCCGAGGACGCGGAGGCGGACGGAGCTCTCGACGGACCGACCCTCCCCCGGCGCGAACTGCGACTCGGCGCCGAGGTACTGCACGACGACACGCCCCGACGGCACGCCGAGCCGCCTGGCGAGATAGTCACGGTGCGCGCTCGTGTCCGCGAGAATCACGTCGGCGGAGCGGAGGCTGGCACGGTCGATCCACCCGAAGAGCCGAGCCGCCCACGAGCCCGCGGCATACTGCGCGCGGTCGTCGACGAGCGTCTCGGTGATCGTCACGAGCGGCGCGAAGAGGATGCGGCGGCCCCGTGCGAGCGCGCGCGCAACGAGGACGTCGAGCTGTCCGTTGAAGCCCGCGACCACGACGTCCGCGCCCGCCGCGGCCGGGCGGAAGCGGAGCGCCAGCCGCGCCATGAGACGGATCCACCGGCCGAGCAACGCGAGGAGCCCGCGCGGCGCGAAGTACGGAGCGAGCTTGTCGCGCGTCTCCTCCCACAGCGGCTCGTGGCAGAAGCGGACCTCCGCACCCGTGCGGCGGAGGTCCTCGACGAGGAGGGCGTTTGCAGCATGCCGCGAGTTGAAGGTCCCGAAGAGAACGGCGATCACCGGGACGCCGCATCCCTATCGCCGCCCTCGGGCTCGGCCGGCTCCGCCTTCTGGTAGCCGGGCTCGAGGTCGGGCTTCTCGCCCAGACGAAGCTCGAGCTTCCGCACGCGCAGGAGCGTGTCTTCGATCAGCGAGCGGTTCGCCGCGATCAGGTCGGCGATCAATCCCATCAGGATCGTCTGCACGCCGATGATCGTCAGCGAAGCGGCGAGGATCAGGGATTGGATGAGTCCCTGGGGCCCGTAGAGAAAGTTGTAGACGACGAAGCGTACGCCGAGCGCCAGGCCGGCGATCACCATCGTGCCGCCGATCGTCCAGAAGACGCGGATCGGCTCGTACAGCGAGTAGATGCGCACGAGCGTCACGAACGACTTCCGCAGGTACGTCGGAATGCTCTGGAAGAGTCGCGATGGTCGCGTGCGACGCGTGCGCACAGGCACGTGGTCGACGGCGATCTGCTTCTTCCCCGCCTGCACGACGGTCTCGAGCGTGTAGGTGAAGTCGGAGACGACGTTCAGGCGCAGCGCCGCGCGACGATCGAGCGCGCGGAAGCCGCTCGTCGCGTCGGGCACGCGCGTGCCCGAGAGGCCGCGCACCGCCCAGCTCCCGTAGAACTGCAACCAGCGCTTCAGCGGGGAGAAGTGCTCCACGCTCGAGGGCGAGCGGTCGCCGATCACCATGTCGGCCTTGCCCGCGAGGATCGGCTGGATCAGCGCGGGGATGTCGTCCGCCTCGTATTGATTGTCGGCGTCGGTGTTGACGATTATATCCGCACCGAGCTTGAGGGCGGCATCGACTCCGGCCGAGAAGGCCCGCGCCAGCCCCTGGTGCTGCGGGAAGCGCACGATGTGGTCCACTCCGAGCCGCCGCGCGACCTCCACGGTATCGTCCTCGGAGCCATCGTCGATGACCAGGAACTCGACCTCGTCCACGCCCGGAAGGGAGCGCGGCAGCGCTCGCACCGTCACGGGCAGCGACTCCGCCTCGTTCAGGCAAGGGATCTGGATGATCACCTTCGGCATGAGATTCCTTGCACGGGGCCGAATTTCGTTGCTCGCACGCCGGCCGAGAGCTTGTCAACGCGCGCTTCGAACGGCGAAGCGGCTCGCGGCGGGTTCCGTCGCGCTCGCTCTGGCGCTTGCTCCGGCAAGAGGATTCGCAGCCGGCGAATCGGGACGCAACGAGCCGCCCGCTTCGGGCCTCGGCGCCCGCGCGCGCGTGCTCTTCCTGCGCGTCGAATTTCCCGACCAGGCTTCTTCGCGTCCGAAGGACGACTT
>VGTG01000331.1 GCA_016874795.1 Deltaproteobacteria bacterium
GGTCAAGGGTAAGTCCTCGCCGCGCCCCGTCGTGACCAGCACCGTCCCGGGTGATACGGGCGCCCGGGTTCAGACCGGCGAGGTCATCTGCCACGGGAAGAGCGTCTCGCCGCGATCCCCGGCGCGGACGGCTTCGAGCAGGTACTTCGCGGGATCGACGCCGTGGAGCTTTGCCGTCTCGACGAGCGTGTAGAGGATTGCGGCGACTTCCGTTCCTCGACGCGACTTGGAACCGTAGTGGTTCTTGCGCCCGACCACTGGCCCGCGAATTGCGCGTTCTGTGGCGTTGTTGTCGAGTGGCACAAGCGCGTTGTCCGCGAAGCGCGTGAGACGCTCCCAGTTCGCGATCGTGTAAGCCGCAGCCTTTCCGATCGAGAGCGTCTTGAGGACGGCCTGGCTCCAGAGCCACGTCTTGAGCTTCGCGAGGACTTCCTTCGATTCCGTACGACGAAACTCGGCCTTCTTGTCGAGAGCGGCCGCGGCCTTCTCATCGATTTCGTAGAGTTCGGCGATCCACTTCAGGGCGAGCTCGGCCTCGGGGTGATCCGGAGCCGCTTCCTCGAACTTTCGGTACACGTGAGCCCAGCAACCGGCGAGAACGATGCCCGGTCCGTCGCGCGCTCCGGCCTCGTGCGTCTTGAGCGCGTCACACACGATGGTGCCGTTGTAGCCGCCCACGAGTTCCGTGAACGTCGCGGCAGCCTTGTCGTCCTTGATCCGGTGGCAGACGACACCGGGAGCGGTGATGCACCACATCTGCCAGGGCTTCGTCGCGTCCGCCTCGAGCTTCGGCCAACTCGTCTGGTCGAGCCCGATGACCGGTTGCTGGATCGCACGCGCGAACAGCGCGACTTCCGTCGACGCGAGACGATGACCAAGCGCCGAGAGCTGGTCCCAGAGCGTCTGCGTCGTCACCTCGACGCCGTGGCGACGGAGGATCCTCTCTTGGCGCGCGAGTGGGATGTGATCGAGGTACTTGTCGAGCGCAACCTTGATCGCGAACGCGAGTGAATACCGACCGCCGCGCGTGGCCCGCTCGGGTCCTGGCGCCGTCTCCACGCAACCACCACAACGGCATACGTACTTCTGCTGCTTCACCTTCACGACGCGGTAGATGATGTCGACGAAGTCGATCATCTCCGACTCCTCGAACTGCCCGTCCATCGGACGGAGCGCGCCGCCGCAGCTCGGGCAGGCGCGATCCGCGCCATCGAGCTCGAAAACGGCCTCCACGAGCGGCAACCTCGGCTGTTCGGTGGGGCCGAACTGTTTGCGCTTCTTGCGCTCGGCCTTGTCGTCAATCTTCGTATTCCCCGCGGTCGGCTCCGCCGCGGTTGCTTTCTGCTTCGTGAGGGTCTCGATCAGCGCGAGCGTCTGCTGCAGCTCCTCTGGATTTCCCTTCAGCGACTCGAGCTCCTCGCACTTGCTCTTCAGAACGCGGAGGAGTTGCTCGATCTGAACCTGTTGCGCGAGGGCGACGCGGCGGAGGTGCTCGATGTCCGTCTCGCGTCGCAGGTCCACGCTCTCTCTAGATCATGCCGAGCGATCGAGAGCAAGAACTTTCGGCTTCACGATCCCCGGAGACAACGTGCGACGCCCGACGAGGTCGCAGCCCTCGATGAAGAGCGCGAGCTCGCTCGCAGTGAGATGCACGACGGAGCCGTCGTCGCGCCAGAGCACGGCGAAGCGCCCACGCTCGAGACGTTTCTGAAAAATGCAAAGCCCAGTGCCGTCCCACACGAGCACCTTGCATGCGCCGCGGCGCTTGTTGACGAAGAGGAAGAGATCGCCGCTCAGCGGATCGCGACCGAGGCCGCTCTTCACGAGGCCGAACAGCCCGTCGTAGCCCTTGCGGAGATCGATCGGCTCTGGGTACGCAAACACACGCACCGCGCGGCTTGTCCCGAGGATCACCCGAGCTCCCGAAGCAGCGCAGCTGCCTCCGCCAGCGTGACGCCCTCGATGGCGAAGCCGCCGGCAGACACAACGCGGACGCCACGCCGCTCGGACTCGGCAACGACCTGGACAGGGACGAACGTCCGCACGTCCGTCTTCGTCCATCGGGTCACGGTGCCGCGGGTGACGCCGATCTCCGCGGCGAGATCCCTGATCGAACGGCCACGGCCGCGCTCCGTGCGCAACCAGGCCGCCGCGCGTGCCCGCAGCTCGGGCGGCACGCACGGCCCGCGCCGCACTTCGATCTGCGCCAATTCTCGCCGAATTCTTGTCGCTTCGTCCTTCATGCCCCCGACGGCAGCACGGCGCTGAGCTCACGTCAGGACGGGGCATGGCGAGACGTAACTGACAATCA
>VGTG01000332.1 GCA_016874795.1 Deltaproteobacteria bacterium
CGCCGTGAAGGCGCACGGCCCGATCGAGGGCGCCGTCATCTCCGTCCCGCCCGGCTTCGTGAAAGACGCCTTCTTCGAGGCGATCCAGAACGGCGTCAAGCTCATGGTCGCCGTCACCGAGAACGTGCCGCGGAAGGACGTCGCGCAAGCGGTCGAGCTCGCCCGCGTCCGCGGCGCGCGCATCATCGGTCCGAACTGCCTCGGCATCATCTCGCCGGGCGAGGCGAAGATGGGCGGCGTCGGCGGCCCCGCCGCGAACACGCGCCAGGCCTACACGAAGGGCCACATCGGCGTGATGTCGCGCTCCGGCGGCATGACGACCGAGATCGCCTCGACGCTCACCGCTGCCGGCATGGGCCAGTCGACCTGCGTCTCGATCGGCGGCGACGCGATCGTCGGCACGACCTACGCCGAGCTGATGCCGCTCTTCGAGGCCGATCCCGAGACGGAGGCGATCGCGATCTACTCCGAGCCGGGCGGCCGCATGGAGGCCGAGCTCGCCGAGTGGGTCAAGGAGAACAACAGCCGCCTTCCGATCGTCGCCTTCATGGCGGGCCGCTTCATGGACGAGATGAAGGGCATGCGCTTCGGCCACGCCGGCACGATCGTCGAGGGCAAGGAAGACACGACCGCGGAGAAGATCGCGCGCATGGAGGCGGCCGGCATCTCGGTCGCGGAGCGGATCGAGGAGATCCCGACGCTGATCCGGAAGCGGCTCGCGGAGAAGAAGGGCAAATAGGGGGTCCGGTTCGTTCGGGCGCATCTGCACCCGGGCTCGATTGCAGCCTAAGCCCGCGGATCACCCGCGGGATTCCACCGGGACGAGCCGCATCTCCTGCGCGACCGAGATCACGACGCGTCCCGCGCGATCCCGCATCACGCCGCGCAGCAGCCCGCGCCCGCCCGCGTTCACGAGCGACTGAACGTCGTAGTAGAGCCACTCGTCCGCGCGCCCGGGCCGGTGGAACCAGACGGCGTGATCGAGGCTCGTCATTCCCGTCGTATCGCCTTCGAGATCCAAGGGTCGCCCGCCGACGCCGGTCCAGTCGCTCGCGAAGGCGAGGAGCGCCTGGTGGAGGGGTTCGTCCTCCGGCAAAGCGTGAGGGATCCGGAACCACATGCGATGCGTCGATTCGCGCGTGCCGTCGGCGCGCGCGGCGGTCGGCCCGAGGTAGCGAGCGACCCACGGGCCGGGGCCGTCCTCTTGCGCGACCCCGTCGGGGCCTGGGCCGTCGGCTGCACCGGGTAGATCGTAGACGTACCCGTTGCCTTCCGAGGTAAACGAGCAGGACATCTCGAGGACCGGCTTGCCGCCCTGGGTCGCTTCGAGGTGCCGCGAGCTGAACGCGCGGCCATCGCGGATCGGACGGATGCGGTAGACGACCTCGGTCCGCGCGATCACCGGCCGCAGGAAGTAGGCATGCAGCGAGTGGAGGCGCCGTCCTTCGGGCGCGTCGCGCGTCACCGCGGCGACGGCCTGCGCGACGACGAAGCCGCCGAAGAGGACTTCGCCGAACCAGTCCGGAGTGTCGCCGATCACTGTCTCGCCGACCCGGCCGTCGCCGGAATCCAAACCGGCACCCGGCCGGAGCGTCAGGAGGCGGAGCATCTCCGCGAGCGCGTCCGGCGCGGGCATCGTTCGCTCCTACTTCGAGGCGCTCGCGCGAGGCAAGTGAGCGGCGCCGGGACCGGGGCAATCCGCCACGCATCTCGCGAAGTGAGGCGCTGCCTCGCGAATTGCCGGTTCGTCGGCCTCGAGGTGACGGACAAGACGACGGACAAGACGACGATCTCGCCGGCGCCGGTCACCGTCCGCAGCGGCGCGGGCGAGGTGCGCTCGCTCCGCGCCCTCGCGCAGCAGAATGGGCGCAACGAGCCACCTGTGGACGAGCCGCCACCCGACCCAGCTCTCGATCGTCGAGAGCGGCCCGGGGCGGGCCGCGCGACCTCGATCGACGACGTGATCGCGACGGGACGGCCTCATTCACCGTGGAGGCGTTGCCGTGAGGGTGCTCGCCTCCTCACCGGGCGCCGCGGCCCGGCGCGGCAGCGCGGACGTGAAATAGGGGAGTAGCGTCTCCGCCGCGATCGCGTGCCCCTCCTCGTTCGGGTGCTGGTCGCTCGGCGAGACCCACAGCGCCGAAGCATCTCGTCCGCGGAATCCCGGCGTCAGCGAGAAGAACGGAATTCCCGCCTCGCGCGCGAAGCGCTCGACCTCCGCCTCGACCGGATCGAAGGGATTGTTCCGAAGATCGAAGAGCATCGGGAAGAGGACGAG
>VGTG01000333.1 GCA_016874795.1 Deltaproteobacteria bacterium
GAGTCCCTCCGCGGCCAGTGGGAATACTCGCACGTCGCCCGCGCGGCGCTTGCCGCCCTGGCTCTCGTGGCGCTCGTCGTCGCGATCAAGGCCGACGGGCGCTTTTGACCGCGCGAGCGCTCCACGCTAGCCCTGCCGGGGTGACGACGAACGGCTCCTCGGGTTGCGCGATCACCGACACCGCGCGTCGCTCGCCCGCGAAGCCGGCGATGATCCTCGGCGAGCGCGTGCGAACCTACGGCGAGCTCGACGAGCGCATCCACCGGACGGCGCGTGCTCTCGTGCGGGCCGGCGTCGGCGAAGGAGACCGCGTCGCGGTCGGGCTGCACAACTCTTTCGAGTGGTTCGAGCTGCTGAACGCTCTCGGGCGCCTCGGCGCCATTCTGGTGCCGGTGAGCTACCGCGGAAAGGGACCGGAGATCGCGCACATGATCGCGGACTCCGGGGCGCGCCTTCTCGTGACGGAGAATGCGCTCGCGCCCGAGGTCGACCGTGCTCTCGCGGAGCTCGGATGGAGCGACGATCGCGTCTGGGTCATCGGAAGCGAGCCGCCCTGGCGCGGAAGCCCCCTCGAGGCGAAGCTCGCGAGCGAGCGTCCCGAGCCGATCCCGAACGCGCGTCCTGGCGGCGCGTACAACGTGATGATCTACACCTCCGGTACGACGGGACGGCCGAAGGGGATCCTCCGCGACCCGCTCCCGCCCGAGCGCGCGAGCGAGCAGATGAAGGGTCTCGCCGCGATGTGGGGCTTCGGCGAGACCGAGGTGCACCTCGTGTGCGGCCCGCTCTACCACACCGCGCCCGGCGCGCAGGGACAAATGCACCTCGGTCTCGGTGCGACACTCGTGATCCAGCCGCGTTTCGACGCCGAGGAGTGTCTCGCCCTGATCGAGCGCCACCGCATCACGACGGTGATGATGGTCCCGGCGATGTTCTTCCGGATCCTCGCGCTGCCGGAGGAGAAGCGTCGGCGGGACCTGTCGTCGATCAAGAAGATCCTGCATGCGGCGGCGCCGTGCCCGATCGAGGTGAAGCGACGCATCCTCGAGGTTTTCCCGCCGGGCGTCGTCTGGGAGTTCTACGGCGCTTCCGAAGGAGGCGGCACGTGGATCGGCCCCGAGGAGTGGCTGCGCAAGCCGGGAAGCGTCGGCCGGGCTTGGCCCGGCGCGCGCATCTTCATCGTCGGCGACGACGGGAAGGAGCTCCCGCCGAACGAGATCGGAACGATCTACCTCCAGTCCGGCGGCGGCGGACGCTTCGCCTACAAGGGGGACGCCGACAAGACCGCGTCCGCGTTCCGCGGCGACGCCTTCACGGTCGGCGACGTCGGCTATCTCGACGAGGACGGCTGTCTCTTCATCTGCGACCGGAAGCACGACATGATCATCTCCGGCGGCGCGAACATCTATCCCGCCGAGGTCGAGCAGGTCCTCTACCGCCATCCCGCCGTCGTCGACGCGGCGGTGATCGGCGTGCCGCACGACGAGATGGGCGAGGCCGTGAAGGCGATCGTCGAGCTGCGCGCGGGACGCGCGGCGACGGCCGAGGACCTGATCGCGTTCTGCCGGCAGGAGCTCTCGCACTACAAGTGTCCGCGCACCGTCGACTTCGTCCCGGAGCTGCCGCGCGAGCCGCAGGGGAAGGTGAAGAAGCACGTCCTGCGCGAGCCGTACTGGGCCGGTCGCGCGACCCGCGTGTGAGCTCGTGTACACGAACGAAAATCTTTCCGCGCGCGCAGCGCGCGGCCGAGCGGCAGCGAGCCCGGGAGTGGGCCCTGCGCAACTCTGCCGCGCGGGGCGAGGGGCGCGAGCCCCTCGTTGAAATGAAGGCCGGGGAGTACGGCGGGAAGGACCGCGAGCTCGAGCCGGAGCGCGAGCGGCTTCGCTACCTCTCCGAGGCGCTGAATCCTTCGACGCAGCGCTGGATGCGCGAGATCGGCATCCGCCCGGGCTGGCGCTGCCTCGAGGTCGGCGCCGCCGAGGGCTCGATGACGCGCTGGATGGCCGAGCAAGTCGGGCCCTCGGGGTGCGTCGTCGCGGCAGACATCGACGTCCGCTTCCTCGCCGGGCTCGACCTTCCGAACGTCGAGGTGCGCGAGCTCGATCTGCGCACCGCCGAGCTCGAGCCGTCTGCGTTCGATCTCGCGTACTGCCGGACGTTGCTTCTGCATCTGCCGGACCCGCGCGCGGCCGTCGCGAGCCTCGCCGCGGCCGTTCGTCCCGGAGGGTTCGTCTTCGCGCACGAGCCCGACATGTGCTTGTCCGTGGCGGTCGAT
>VGTG01000334.1 GCA_016874795.1 Deltaproteobacteria bacterium
GCGTGCACGAGGAAGGGAAAGAGATCCGATGTGAACTCGATCTCGGGAGCGACGACGCGCGCGCCGTCGGGGAGCGCCGCGGCGACGAGGCCGATCAGGCTCGAGACGTTCGCGCCGGTCGCGACGCACGACACGTCGACCGAGGCGAGGTCCGCGAAAATCGCGCGGCAACCCTCCGTCGTCTCCGCCCAGTGCTCCCAGCTCGTGCGACCGCATCGCCACTCCTCGAGTGCGGCTTGCAGCGCGTCCCACGCGGGGCGCGGCGGCAAGCCGTAGCTCGCCGTGTTCAGGTAGACGCGCTCGGGCCGGAAGAGCGCCCGCGCTTCGGCGATCGTCAGCGACACGGGAGAGCGCTCACGCGCCGCGGTCGCGCCGGCGCTTCGCCATCGCGGCGGCGAGCGCCGCGGAGCCCGCGTCGCCACGCGCTTCGAGCCCGGCGATGGTTCCGTCGACGTCGGCCGCCGGGCGGTTCTGGCTGAGCTTCCACTTCCCCTCGATGCGGGAGATCGGCATCTCGACCCCGATGATGCCCTTCAGCATCTGCTCGAAGAAGGCTTCGGGCGCGTCCGTCACCCTCCACGGCTCGGCAAAGGGAGCCTCGTGCCGATCCGTCAGACGCGTGACCAGCGAACGGAGCCATTCCGCGTCGTCGATCCAGCGCACCTCGCCGTACGCGTGCACGGCGACGTAGTTCCACGTCGGCACGACCTTCCCGTGCTCGCGCTTCGCCGGGTACCACGAGGGTGAGACGTACCCAGCGGCGCCGACGAAGATCGCGAGCGATTCCGCGCCGGCGCGCACCGTGCGTCCGTGCGGGTTCGGCCGCGCGACGTGGCCGGTGAGCGTGCCGAGCGGCGCCGGCTCGGGATCCCAGAGCATCGGCAGATGCGTCGCGTAGAGCCCATCCTCGCCCATCGAAACCAGCGTCGCGAACGGATGCTCGCGGACGACGGCCGTCAGCTCCTCGAGACGCTCCTCCTGGAAGTGACGCGGCAGATACATCCGAGCCTCTACTTCAGCATCTTCCGGTACTGCACGAAGCCCGAGCGGTCCGCGATGCGATCGTAGAGGAGCATCGCGTTCGCGTTCGCCTCGTGCGTGAGCCAGTGGACGCGCGAGCAGCCCGCGGCCGTCGCGACGGCGTAGACGTGCTCGATCAGCTTCCGGCCGACGCCGTGCTTGCGCACGTCGGGCGCGACGAAGAGGTCCTGCAGGTAGCAGTAGTCGCCGACCGTCCAGCACGAGCGATGGAAGATCCAGTGCACGATGCCGACGACGCGATCGCCCGCCGTCGCCACGGCGGCGCTCATCGGCTCGCTCGGATCAAAGAAGCGCTCCCAGGTGCGCGCGCTCGTCTCCGCCGGGATGTCGACCTCGTAGAACTGCTGGTAGCCGCGCCAGAGCGGCAGCCACGCGGCGTGGTCGTCCGGCGCGATCGCGCGGACGAGGATCGTCTCTCGGTCCGGCATGCCGCCCTCAGCGTTTGCGGCCGAGCGCCTCGACGTGGCCGATCGAGAAAAACGCGGCGGGATCGCGACACCAGGCGCGAAATCCCTCGGCGATCTCCTCGAGCTCCTCGCGGCTCGCGATGCCGTGCTCGATCGCCTTCGCGGCGAGGTTCGATCCCGTCGTCCGCGCGGCCCACGACTGCGCCCATGTGGCGACCGTGTCGTAGCCGGGGAACGTCCACGTCGTGCCGCTGACGCGCACGTCGTCGAAGCCCGCCCCGAGGAGCCAGCCGTGCAGGAAGCGGCCCGCATCGGCCTCGGCGCCGTTCGCGCGCGCGACCGCGTGATAGACGTCGAGCCAGCGCGCGATGCGCTCGTTCGGCGGGCTCCACGTGCTCGTGCCGTAGTCGCTGTCGCGCACGCCGAGAAGTCCGTCCTTCGCGAGCACGCGCCGCATCTCGCGCAGAGCGTCGATCGGCCGCTCGAGGTGCTGCAGGACCTGGTGCGCGTAGACCGCGTCGAACGAGCAGTCCGGCCACGGCAAGCGATAGACGTCGCCGTGCTCGAAGCGGACGTTCGAGAGCCCCTTCTCCGCCGCGAGCGCACGCGCTTCGTCGAGCACGTCGGCCGAGAGGTCGATCGCGACGACCTCGCCCGGTGCGACCGCCTCCGCGAGCCCGACCGTGATCGAGCCCGGTCCGCAGCCGACGTCGAGAAGCCGCATGCCCGAGCGCAGGTGCGGCAGAAGGAACGCGGCCGCTTCCGCGGCGGTGCGCTTCCGGTGCTGCGACACGACGGACTCGTGATGCCCGTGCGTGTAGG
>VGTG01000335.1 GCA_016874795.1 Deltaproteobacteria bacterium
CCTGACGGACGTCGATCGGATAGTCGTGCTTCGCCGCGAAAGCGCGCGCCGCGGAGACGCCCTCGATGTACGCGAGGAGCACGCACGCAAACGCGAGCGGCAAGACCCCGTCCACCTCCCGCGCACGGAGCTCGGGCAGACCGAGGCTCGGCAGGCCGCTCGGGACGGCGCCGACCAGAGCGACGCCCGCTTCCCCGAGCCCCCCGAGCGAGACGAGGAGGATCGACGTCACGACGACGAAGAGCGCGATCGGCCGGCCGGGGTAGAGCTTCTCTCCCGCGACCAAAGCGAAGACCGCCGCAAACCCGATCGCCGTCGTGAGGACGTGCAGGTCGCCGAGCTGCGAGCCGACGGCGGTCAGCCGCGTGAAGAAGTGGTCCCCGCCGCCCGGCACGCCGAAGAAGGCCGCGAGCTGCGTCGAGGCGATGCTGAGACCCGCTCCCGCCTTGAAGCCGAGGAGGTTCGTCTCGCTGATGAAGCTCGTCAGCGTGCTGAGGCGGAGCAGCCAGCCGATCGCGCAGAGAAACGCGACGACGAAGCCGGCGAGAGTGGCGATCTGCGCCCAACGGACGGTGTCCCCGTCGACCATCTGCGCGATCGTGCCCCCGACCATCAGCGAGATCGCCGAGGTCGGGCCCACGGCGAGATGCCGCGACGAGCCGAGGAGAGCGTAGCCGAGCCCGCCGAGGAGATACCCGTAGACGCCGACCTGCGGCGGCAACCCCGCGAGCCCGGCGTACGCGAGCGAGACCGGTATCGCGTACGCCGCGAGCGTGACGCCGGCGAGCAGATCCGCAGAGAGCCACTCGGACCGGTAGGCGGCGAGCAAGCGACGCGGCGGAAGGAGCGTCGGCCCGCGATCGCGGGCATCGGCCGTTCGAGGCGCAGAGCCCATGGTTCTTCCCGCGTCGCCTCCCTCCCAGGTTTCCTTCGCCCTGTCGAGCGTCGGCGCGCTCTCGCGTACGCCTACCTTTGGGGTTAAAGAGCCCGGTCCCTTTCTCGCGAAGCGGACCGGAGCCCGAGATGAACGAACCGACCAGTTCACGGGCCGTCTTCGCCCGCGACACGGCGCGCCGACTCCTCCGCGCCATTCGAGGCTTTCTCGCCTCCGAGGTCGGTGGACGAGCCCGGATGCTCGCCGCGCTCCTCCTGGTGATGCTCCTCGGCATCAACGCCCTGAACGTGCTCAACAGCTACGTCAGCCGCTACTTCATGACGGCGATCGAGCGGCGCGAGTGGACCGCGTTCGTCCAGATGGCGGCCCTCTACGTCGGCGTCTTCGCCGCTCTCACGTGCGTCGCGGTGCTCTATCCGCCGGAGGCGGAGCGGGACGGCGTCGAGGAGGAGCCATGACGAAACGCGAGACGAAGTCGGAGGGTGCCGCTTCGGCGGAGGAGCTTCGCCAGATCGACGCCTACTGGAGAGCCGCGAACTATCTCTCCGTCGGCCAGATCTACCTCTTCGACAATCCGCTCCTGAGGGAGCCGCTCCGGAGGGAGCACGTCAAGCCACGACTGCTCGGCCACTGGGGTACGACGCCCGGTTTGAACTTCATCTACGCGCACCTGAACCGCGTGATCCGCTGCCTCGATCTCTCGATGCTGTACGTGACCGGCCCCGGGCACGGCGGTCCCGGGCTCGTCGCCAACGCATGGCTCGAGGGGACGTACAGCGAGGTCTACCCGAACATCTCGCTGGACGAAGAGGGCATGCAGCGCCTCTTCAAGCAGTTCTCGTTTCCCGGCGGCATCCCGAGCCACGTGGCGCCGGAGACGCCCGGCTCGATCCACGAAGGCGGCGAGCTCGGCTACGCGCTCTCGCACGCCTACGGAGCCGCGTTCGACAACCCGGATCTGATCGTCGCGTGCGTCGTCGGCGACGGCGAGGCGGAGACCGGGCCGCTCGCGACGTCGTGGCACTCGAACAAGTTCCTGAATCCGAAGTCGGACGGCGCGGTCCTGCCGATCCTGCACCTGAACGGGTACAAGATCGCGAACCCGACGGTGCTCGCGCGCATCAGCCACGAGGAGCTCGAGCATCTCTTCCGCGGCTACGGGTACACGCCGCACTTCGTCGAGGGCGAGGAGCCCGAGGCGATGCACCAGCAGATGGCCGCGACTCTCGACGCGGTGATCGCCGACATCCAGCGCATCCAGGGCGAGGCCCGGACGAAGGGGCGCACCGAGCGGCCGCGCTGGCCGATGATCGTCCTCCGCTCGCCGAAAGGGTGGACGTGCCCGAAGGAGATCGAC
>VGTG01000336.1 GCA_016874795.1 Deltaproteobacteria bacterium
AGGACGTCGACCGCGCCCTTCCCGAGGTGGCCGCCCTTGACGAGCACCGCGGCGACGCCCTGATCACGCAGCGCGGACGCGGCGTCGCGCATGCCGCCGAGGCTCGCGATCGTGCGCCCGGTGAGAACGCTCGCCTCGTGAAGGTTCGGTGTCAGAAGCGCCGCGCGAGGAAAGAGCCGTCTCTGGTACGCTTCGACCACCGCCGCACTTGCGAGGCGATCGCCACTCGTCGCGACGAGAACCGGATCGACGACGAGGAGAAACGCGGGCCGCGCCGCGAGCGCGTCCGCGACCGTCTCGACGATCTCGACCGTCGGTAGAAGTCCCGTCTTCCCGGCGGCGACCGGCAGGTCGTCGAGCACGGCGTCGATCTGTCCTCGAACCAGATCGGACTCGAGCGGCTCGACGCGGCGCACCTCGCGCGTGTTCTGCGCCGTCACGCAGGTGACGACGCTCGCGCCGAACACGCCGTGCGCGGCGAACGCCTTGACGTCCGCCTGCAAGCCGGCGCCGCCGCCGGAGTCCGATCCCGAGATCGCGAGAGCGACCGCGTTCGGCGGCGGCGCCACGTTGCTCACTCGGCGGGAAGCTCCGTGCGGAACGACTGACCCGCACCGAACGGCCCCACCGCCTGTCCGTAGAAGCCGATCGTCGCGACCCCCTCGGTGAGCGGGAGCACCGTGATCGTCATCGAGGAGTCGAGCACGAAGCCCGGGAAGAGCTCCTCGAGCGAAACGAACAGCGCCGAGCCCTCGACCGGCTGATCGACCGTCGCGACGAGCCCGTCGCCCTGGTTCGAGTGGAGGCTGATCTGCACCGTGAAGATCGTCTCGCCCGGATTCGCCGGGACGCCGATCGTGACGGACGTCGGCGGCAGCTCGAGGTCGTCGATCGCGAGGATCATCAACAGGTTGTCCTGTAGGTCGACCGGCGCGAACGTGTTGCCGAACAAGAACAGATTCGGCTCGAGGATGCCGACGAAGCCGAGGCCGGCGCCGTTGCCGCCGAATGCGGAGTTCGAGTCGAGGTTCGCGATCGTATAGGTGCCGACGAGATCCGGCTGGCCGTCGTCCTTGTCGACGACGACGAAGCCGTCGCGTCCCGCGAGGCTCGTCGGCGGGCCCTGCGTGCCATCCGCGGCCTTGTCGCGCACCGCGGTGATGTCGACGACGTCCGTGCCGCCCTCGCCGAGGATGTAACGGACGACTTCGATGATGAGCCCGCCGTTCTCGTCATAGAACGCCCAGGTCACCGGAACGGGCGAGTCGTCCTGCCCGCTCGCGCCGACGTTCGAGATCATGAAGAACGTCTGCCGCGTCCCCTTGGCCGCGAACGGCATCACCATGTCCGAGTCCGGGAAGTCGCTGTTCGGACCGAACGCGTCTAAGAAACCTGCCTGGGCGGACGAGCCGCCGAGGAGCGTGATGGCGCAAGCGCCGGCGACGATGAGTTTTCTCATAAGTGAGTCGAGCATACTTCCCCTCTTCCTCTTGAAAAGGCCCCGCAACAGACGAGCCGCCCCCGGCCGGTTCTTACCGGCCGACAAAACTGGAGTTCGCCAAATTTACGCTCTGGTGTCTACCGAAGAAGTCGGTAGAGTCCCCCATATGGATCGGGAGATCTCGGCCCCCCTCGCATGGCACCCCCGCCCGATCTTGCGCACCTGCACGACGGTCCGCGACGGAGATCGTTGTTTTTTGGGCGAAATCTCTTCCCAGGTCTGGCGTTCCGATTGCTGCATGCGGCTTCTGGGATGAGCCGGTCGTTCGTCAGAGCTTGGGCCACAGTCGCCACGATCATGGCGATGGTGTGCTTTGCGTTCGTGCAGCCGATGCCGGAGCACGCGCAGGGCGTCGGCCACGAGCAGACGGCGATGGAGTTCTCGGTCCCCTGGGACGGCAACGTCAGCGAGACGCCGCCCTTCGTGGACTCGATCCTCACCGGCAAGACGTTCACCCCCTACTTGACGATCGATGCGTCTCCGCAGATCCACCAAGGAGCGCCAAGGGAGTTCCTGCCGACGGAAGCGTTGCTGCGTCTCCCGACTACGCCACCCGAGCCGCTCATTCGCCCCGGCTGATCGCCGACCCATCGAGGGGAGCCCCGTCCCGGGTGCAATCCGAACTCCTGCTCGAGAGCCGAAGTTGGCTCTCGCGGGCGGCCGTCCGGTAGCGGCACGCGGATGAAAAGTGGGGCGAGGCTCCTCGACGAGCACGATCGCCGGAAGGCGACGCGCGTGGTCCAGGGTAC
>VGTG01000337.1 GCA_016874795.1 Deltaproteobacteria bacterium
ACCAGCCTCTCGGGTGGAGTGGGAGGTTTCCTCAGAACCGCCGGCCCTCTGTGCCAATGACCGTGAGACACTCCCCCTCGTGGAAAATAGAGTAGAGGGTGGAAACGGGATGAGGGAATGAATCGTGAAGCAGAGCAGGGGATGAATGGCGCAGCCGGTGGGGAAGCGGAGGGAGCCCGAAGGGCGACCGGAGCTTCTCCACCGGCTGCGGCGCGCGCCGGGGCGGGCCGACCGGACCCGGAAGTGGGCGCCAAGGCGCGCCGGCGACGGTTCACCACGGAGTTCAAACTGCGGGTCCTCGAAGAAGCCGACCGCTGCCAGGGCTCGGGCGAGATCGGGGCGTTGCTGCGGCGCGAGGGGCTGTACTCCTCGCATCTGCAGAAGTGGCGGCAGCAGCGGCGTGAGGGACTTGCCGGGCGCACGCGCGGCCGGCCCTCGGCGCGCAACCCGCTCGCGGCGCGCGTGGCCCAGCTCGAACGTGAGAACGAGCGGCTGCGGGAGAAGCTCGAGAAGGCGGAGGTGATCATCGAGGTCCAAAAAAAAGTGGCGGCGCTCCTGGGAAAGGGCGAGCCGAGCGGGGGGCAGTCATGAGCGCGGCACGCGGCCTGGCCGATCGAGTCGGCGTGCGGGCTGCGTGCAAGGCCCTCGGGCTCCCGCGGCCGAGCTACTACCGCTGGCAGCGTCCGACGCCTCGCGCCGAGGCGTCGCGTCGGCCGCCGCTGCAGCTGAGCGAGCAGGAGGAGAACTCGGTGCTCGACGTGCTCAACGGCGAGCGCTTCGTCGATCAGGCGCCGGCCGAGGTGTACGCGACGCTGCTCGACGAGGGTGTCTACCACTGCTCGGCACGCACCATGTACCGGGTGCTCGCCCGCCACGACGCGGTACACGAACGGCGCCGCCAGCTCGTGCGTCCGGTGCCGGTGAAGCCCGAGCTCTTGGCGACCGGGCCAAACCAGGTGTGGTCGTGGGACATCACCAAGCTGCTCGGCCCGGCCAAGTGGACCTACTTCTATCTCTACGTGATCCTCGACATCTTCAGCCGCTACGTCGTCGGCTGGCTCGTCGCCGACCGCGAGTCGGGGCCGCTCGCCCGGCGGCTGATCGCCGAGAGCGCCGCCAAGCAGGCGATCGAGCCGGGCCAGCTCACCATCCACAGCGATCGCGGCTCCTCGATGACCTCGAAGACCGTGGCGCAACTGCTGGCCGATCTCAGCATCACCAAGACGCACACGCGGCCCTACACGAGCAACGACAACCCCTTCAGCGAGGCGCTGTTCAAGACGGCGAAATACCGGCCCGAGTTCCCCGATCGCTTCGGCTCCTTGGTCGACACCGTGAGCTACTGCCGCTCGCTCTTCTCCTGGTACAACGCCGAGCACCGTCACTCGGGCATCGGATTCCTGACGCCCGAGATCGTTCACTACGGGGAGTCTCGTGCGATCCTCGCGACGCGCGCCGCCACGCTCGCGCGCGCCTACGCCCGCCATCCCGAGCGCTTCAAAGGACGCCGGCCCGAGCCACCGCTGCTGCCACCCGCGGTGTGGATCAACCCGCCCAACCCGCTGCCCAAGGCGATCGAGGAGAAAAGCGACCTCACAGGCAGCTCTCAGCGCCACGATCTCGACCCCAGCAAGGGCTCAGCTACCCCCGAGAACAGCGCCGACACCGCGGCCACGAGTCCGTCGCCGCTGCCAGCGCTACACTAATTTCGTCGCGGGAGTGTCTCACTTTCATTGACAGGCTCCGGGTATGGTCCGGTCCGGGAATCACCTGCGAACCGTAACGAAGAATGGAGGTTCTAACAGTATCGGGGATGGGCAAGAGGGTCGACAGCTGTCCAAGTGTGTTGGCGATGATGTCGCCCGGTGTGTCCCACGCCCAGTCGATTACCCCTTGCTGATCAAAATACCGCTCAGCGGGATTGAGTGGGCCTAGCGCCGTCTTGAGCTCGTACAAGACGCCTGCTACCGCGACGAATGGAGCGGCCAAGATGCGCCCAAGGTAGTGAAGTCCTCCGGACCTGAGACCGGTGATTAAGGTAGCACTCTCGATCATGGCGTGGCGAGCCGTCATAGCGTGCTTCATCTTGTAGTCGTTCGCCGCAGGCTCGAACTGCGCCACGCGTGCCAACGTAAGGTCTTGACTCCCAGCGACATCCGCGCGGCCCTGCACGTCCCGCAGACCCGTCGGAACATCATCCGT
>VGTG01000338.1 GCA_016874795.1 Deltaproteobacteria bacterium
TACCTCCTTAAGCCGCCCGCACCGGATGCCGCACCCCCGCCGCCGAGCTGCCTCTTCGTCACGAATCCGCTGTTCCACGTCTCGGGCCTGCACACCGCGGCGATCATGGGGATGGCGACGGGGCTCCGCTCGGTGTGGAACGTCGGACGCTTCGATCCCGCCGAGGCGATGCGGACGATCGAGCGCGAGCGCTGCACGAGCTGGAGCGCGATGAACACGGCCGTCTGGCGGATGATCGAGCACCCGGAGTTCGGCCGCTTCGATCTCTCGTCCCTGCGCCAGATCGGCGGCGGCGGCGCGCCGACCTCGCCGGAGCTGCAGCGCCGCATGCGCGAGGCCTTCCCCGCGCTCGGACGCGACGGCGGCCACCTCGGGCACGGCTACGGCAGCACGGAGACGGGCGCGCTCGCGACGATGATCGGAGGCGAGGAGTGGGCCGCACATCCGAAGTCCGTCGGGCGGCCGCTTCCGACCGTCGAGCTAGAAATTCGCGACGAGCACGGGCGCGCGCTTCCCGAGGGCGAGGAAGGCGAGATCCACGTGCGGAGCCCGCTCCTCATGATCGGCTACTGGAACCGTCCCGACGCGACGGCGGAGACGCTCCGGCCCGGTCGCTGGCTCCGCACGGGCGACATCGGTCGCATCCTTGACGGCCGCCTCTACCTCGCTTCGCGGCGGAACGATCTCATCCTGCGCGGCTCCGAGAACGTCTACCCGGTCGAGATCGAGAACCGTCTCGCCGAGCACCCCGGTGTCGCCGAGGCCGCGGTCTTCGGCGTGCCGCATCGCGAGCTCGGCCAGGAGGTGAAGGCGGTCGTCGTGCCGCGTGCGGGCGCCGCTCTCGACGCGGACGAGCTCGCACGCTTCGTCGCGAAGACCCTCGCCTACTACAAGGTTCCCGCGCAGTGGGAGATCCGCGCGGAGCCGCTGCCGCGGAACGCGACCGGGAAGGTGCTGAAGCAGGTCCTGACGGGGGCCGCGGCGAGCCAGTTCGTCGACGAGTGACGGGAACCCGCTGGACGATGCGAAGGCCGACCGGCTAGGTTGGCCGCTGGAGGTCCGACCTTGATCCATCGCACGACGCTCGCCGTCGCTCTCCGCATCGCTCTCGCCCTGCTGCTCCTCGCACTCGCGCTCGCGAGCGACGCCACCGCCGCCGACCCCGGCGCGAAGTGCCGCAACACGATCGCGAGCCGCCTGAAGGCGTGCCTCTTCACGTCGCACGGAGCGACGGCCTTCGCCTACACGGTCGACTGAGCACGGAGACCGGGTGGACGGGGCCACCGCTTCTTCGCCAGGGCGACGAGGGAGCCGCGCGCTTCTCGCCCTCCTCGCGTTCGCCGCGGTCGCGGGGCTCGCGTGGGTGTGGGTCGACGTGTCGCGTCTCGTCGCGTGGGCGCAGAGCCAGCGGGGTCCGATCCCGGCACTGCTCCTCGTTCCGCTGCAGACGGCGATCTCGCTGACGTTGTCACCGATCCCGAGCGACGTCGTCGGGCTGGCGCTCTGCGTCGTCTACGGCTTCTGGACCGGAAGCGCGCTCGTGTGGCTCGCCTGGATGCTCGGAGCGTGGATCGAGTACGTCGTCGTGCGACGCGTCTCGCGGCGCCTCGACCCCGCCGTCGCGATGGAGCGACTGCCGCACTGGCTCCGACGGTTCCCCGTCGAGCACCCGATCTTCCTGATCTGCGCGCGCTGGTTCCCGCTCGGGCCGCACCTCGTGAACGGCCTCTCGGGACTCCGCGGCGTGCCGCTCTGGCGCTACACGTGGACCGCGGCCGTCGGAATCGCGCCGGTCGCGCTCCTCGTCGCCGCCGTCGCGACGGGACTCGCGGAAGGGCTGTCGGCGGAACGTTGAACTCGACTTCCTTCCCGATCGTAGTATGGCGGCGCGTGCCGAAGCGGCGTCCGGACGAAGACGGCCACCAAGGCAACGAAACGGCGCGAAGAGCTAGCCTGCATTTCTCACCAGATCCCTACTGCGGCGGCCGATAGCACCGAATCTTCGCGAGCTTCTCCCTCCGGGCTCCTCGACGTACTGTTCAAGTACGCCTGCG
>VGTG01000339.1 GCA_016874795.1 Deltaproteobacteria bacterium
CTCGACTCGGCTTCGCATCTCCCCGAGATCGGCGGCACCGGTGACCTGGCGCCAGAGCTCGTGCCCGAAATCGAGCCAGCGCGCGCCCCAGTGGACGAAGAACTGAACGCGCTTTCTCGCGTCGCGCGACGGGAAGCGCGGCTCGGCCGCAGCGACGAACTCGCGAAAGGCGCGGTGGAACTCCTGGCCCTCGGCATAGCCGTCGGCGGGAGCGCGCTCGCCGTCTCGCCCCGGGGGCGGCGCCAGGCCGAGCGCTTCTCCGATCTGCCAGAAGATCCACGGCCGCGCGGAAGCGGCTCGCCCGATCATCACCCCGTCGCAACCGGTGCGGCGGAGCAGAGTCAGCGCATCCTCCGCGGTTTGCACGTCGCCGTTGCCGATCACCGGGATCGACACCGCGTCGCGTGCGCGCGCGATGTACTCCCAGTTCGCGGCGCCGCGCCGCTGCTGGCCTGCGATCCGCGGATGAAGCGTGATCCACGCCGCCCCGGCGGCCTCGAGCATCCGACAAAAGTCGAGGAGATACTCCGGGTCGTCGCGAAGGCCCGTGCGGAGCTTCACGGAGACGGGCCAGGGCGAGTGCTTCACGGTCGTCCGGACGACGTCCTCGGCGTACGCGGGGTCTCCCATCAGCGCGACGCCCCAGTTGTGCCTCAAGGCCTTCGTCACGGGACATCCCATGTTGATGTCCAGCGCGGCCGGCCGCATTCCTTCGAGCTTGGCGAGCGACGCGGCGATGAAGCGCTCCTCGTTCGCGAGGAGCTGCGGCACGAGGTTCGTCTCCTCCTCGCCGGTCGCGGTCTCGGGACGGTCGCCGATGCGCTCGGCGGGCAGGCGCCGAGACGACAGCATCTCGGTGAAGAGAAGTGTCGCGGCCTCGCGGGGAACGTAGCCACGCACGGTGCGCCGGAGGGCGAGGTGCGAGAGTCCGACCATCGGCGCGAGGAAGAATGGGAAGTCGACGTGCACGCCTCGGGCGGCGAGCGGCTTCCAGCGTTCGAGCGGGGGATGGACGGCGTGCACGCCGCCTCCTGCGAGAGCCGGGACGCTCAATCCGAGTCGTCGGAGTTGCGCCGCGACGCTTCCTGGCGCTTCCGCATGTCGCGTAGCGTATCCGTGAGCCCGCCCTGGATCTTGCCCGTGGCCGGCTCGTAGCGGTCGGACTGGAGCATCGAGTTGAACGGATCGATGCTCGGGTCCATCACGCGGCTCCGCAGGCTGTCCTTCGTCGGCTGGAAGACCTCGCCTTGCAGCCGCGTGCGGCCGAGGCGTCCGAACGTCATGCCACGGTCCGGATCGAGGTCGACGTCCGGCGGAAGGCCGCTCCCGCCCGCCCACGCGCCCCCGGAGCTCGCGAGCACGGCCGCGAGAATGCCGCCTCGGATCAGGCGAATCCACATACGCATCGATGTTCCCGGAACCGTTCCGGATACGCAAGGGCGTACCTTTGCAGGCGAAACGTAGCGTCTGCGTGGGCGGGGCTGGCGTCTCTGCCCCCGGTGAGCGAAGAAGAAACGAGGTTTTCCGGCCCCGCTCGAGGGCGCCGTCGAAGCGGTTCAGGAGGAAAGCGTGCGAGTCGTCGCGGTCCCCGTCCTGCAGGACAACTACAGCTACCTGGTGATCGACGAGGCGAAGCGCGTCGCCGCCGTCGTCGACTGCGCCGAGGTCGATCCGATGGTCGCGGCTGCCGAAAAGGAACGCGTGACGATCGCCGCGATACTGTCGACGCACCACCACTACGATCACGTCGGGGGCAACCAGGAGATCGCCGGGCGCGTCCCGGTCCGGGTCTACGGCAACGCTGCGGACGATGGCCGGATCCCCGCTCTGACCGACGGCGTCCGCGAGGGCGACACCGTCCACCTCGGGGGCCTCGTCGGAAAGGTCATCTTCGTGCCCGCACACACGAGCGGCCACATCGCCTATCACTTCGAGCGGGAGCGCGCGGTGTTCACCGGCGACACGCTGTTTGCCGCAGGCTGCGGGCGGCTCTTCGAGGGCGAGCCG
>VGTG01000340.1 GCA_016874795.1 Deltaproteobacteria bacterium
GAAGATTCGCGAGCCTCGGACCGGAGGGCGACGCAGGCGTACTTGAACAGTACGTCGAGGAGCCCGGAGGGAGAAGCTCGCGAAGATTCGGTGCTATCGGCCGCCGCAGTAGGGATCTGGTGAGAAATGCAGGCTAGCGCAGCGTCGCGCGATACAGGAACGACACGTGCGAGTCGCCGATGCCGCTCTCGCCGAACCCGACGATCACTCGAGCGTCGTCGGAGACGGCGAGGGCGGCGCCGAGACGCCGGCCGTTCTGCACGCCGTCGTCGACCACGATCCCCGCCTCCTCGAGCAGCTCGTGCACGGAGCGGATGCCCGTCGCGTCCGTCCAGACCCACCCGCCCGGGGGACCGCCCGAGAAGAACGAGTTACCGAAGATCGTCGCACCGTCGGACGAGACGTGCAGCGCCTGATGCGCGACGGTACCGCCGTCGGGCACCTCGCCGCTCGGGACGTCGATCACGCTCGGCACGCCGTCGTCCCAGCGGACCGCGACGTTGTCGCACCGGCCGACGACGATCCGCCCGTCGCCCGAGACGTCGTTGGCGCGGCAGTACGCGCGGATGCCGGACAGCGTGACCGGCGCGGGCAGAGTGACCGGAGCCTCGTCGCCGCGCCACACGACGGGCAGCGAGCGGCGGTCGTCGTCGGAGTCGTCGCAGCAGCCGACGACGACGTTGCCGTCGTCGGAGACGAGGTCGGCGCTCTCGAGACGATCCGCCGGAGCGGCGAGCCAGACGGGCCCGTCGTCCCCGACGCGGAATCGCCACGCGCGCGAGTCGGACGGCGACCAGCCGGGGTACGGGTACTGGATCCAGCCGTTCCCGACGACGACGCTCGCGTCCGGGGTCATGTCGTTCGCGGTGGCGTTCGGCGTCACCGGCGCATCGGGATGGACGGCGTCCCAGACGAGCTCCTCCCACCGTCCATCCGCGTGCGCGAGGCCGAACGTCGCCGAGGCGCCGAACGCGCTCTCGTCCGCGATCCTCCGATTGACGAGGGCGATCGAGCCGTCGCCGGAGAGCGCGACCGGGACGGAGTCGCCGAACCAGATCGCCGCGTCGTTCGGCTCCGGGAAGGGACACCCTGGATCCAGATCGAGCGGCGCCGCCGGCAGGCCGTCGCGCCAGACGTAGGCGCGGTTGCACGTGATCGCGCCGATTCGCTCGACGCCGAAGGGATCGGTGTAGGTGAAGAGCTGCTGGTCGGTGAGCGCGCTCGCGACGACGCGCCCGTCGCGCGACACCTGCGTCGCGTCGAAGCCGAAGAGCCCCTCGGGGACGACGAGCAGCGCGAGCGGATCGCTCGGCGAAGGCGTCGGGGTCGCGGCGGGAGGCGGCGTCGGAGTCGGGCCCGAAGGCGGAGCAGCCGTTCCCGAGCTGCCGCCGCAGCCGAGAGCGAGGCTCGCGATAAGCGTTATGAGTCCGAGCGTCGATCGCAGGGTCGACATCGTGAGCATAGTCACCATGAACGGCCGATTTGTCAGAATGCCTCTTCTCGGAAGCTGGAAGTCGAGGCTGTCAGCCGAGCCAGATCCCTCCTATCCCGCGTACGGCGTCCCGAGCAACCGGAAAGGCGGCGGGACCACCACCGTAGGGGACGCGTTGGTCCTGGTGCCGAAGACAGGCGGCCCGCACTGCGCGGGTCTCCGTTGCCCTCGCTTTCGTCGTTCTCGGCGCGAGCGTCATCCTCGTCGAGGACGGACCTCACGTCTTCCTTCTCCATGCTGCAGGTACGGGCGATTGAGGCCACGGTCTCACCCTGGCGAGAGAGGCGTTTCACACGAGCGTCGGAACAATCCGCGAAGGGCGGGTAGTCCGGATTAGCCGCCCAATTTGTCATAAGCTCAATGAATCGGTCGTAGCACCCGCTGTGCGTTCTGCGCATGGGTTTGGCACGAAACACCTCACTCGCGCCTCCTATCCCGTTTCCACGGTCGGTTGCGGTTCATTCCTCGAGCGCGATGCCGTAGTAGTCGGTGTACGGCCGCATCTTGTCGC
>VGTG01000341.1 GCA_016874795.1 Deltaproteobacteria bacterium
GTTCAACGCTCTCGTTCTCTCGTCGCTGCTCGATCCGCGCACCGACGACTGAGCCGTCCTCCCGCCGCTCCGTACCCGCGAGCGGCCCGGGGTTGATCCTCCAGCGAGCCAGGCTAGGCTTTGGTTCATGGCAGCCCGGCCGAACCGGCTCGCCGACGAACAAAGCCCCTACCTCCGCCAGCACGCGCACAATCCCGTCGACTGGTATCCGTGGGGACCCGAAGCGCTCGAGCGGGCGCGTTCCGAGGACCGCCCGATCCTCCTCTCCATCGGGTACTCCGCCTGCCACTGGTGCCACGTGATGGAGCGGGAGTCGTTCGAGAGCGAGGCGACCGCAGCGCTCATGAACGCGCACTTCGTCAATATTAAAGTCGACCGCGAGGAGCGCCCGGACCTCGACGCGATCTACATGAACACGGTGCAGATGCTGACGGGCGCGGGCGGGTGGCCCCTGACCGTCTTCCTGACGCCGAAGGGCGAGCCGTTCTACGGCGGGACCTACTACCCGCCCGAGGACCGCTACGGCCGGCCCGGCTTTCCCCGCGTCCTCGAGGCCGTCGCGCGCGCCTATCGCGAGGGCCGGGGCGAGGTGAAGGAAGCATCGAGCCGGCTCCTCGAGGGGCTCGCGCGACTTTCGCAGTTCGAGGCCAAACGCGAGGCGCTCCATCCCGACACGATCGCGCGCGCGACGGAGAAGCTCTTCTCGGTCCGCGATCCGGAGAGTGGCGGCATCGGCAACGCGCCGAAGTTCCCGAACGTCCCCGCGTTCTCGTTGTTCCTTCGGCGCCATCACGTGACGCGGCGTCCGGAGATGCTCGAGACCTTCGAGCGGACGCTCACCCGGATGGCGCAGGGCGGCTTGTACGATCAACTGGGCGGCGGCTTCCATCGCTACTCGGTCGACGCGCACTGGCTCGTCCCGCACTTCGAGAAGATGCTGTACGACAACGCGCAGCTCGTGCCGCTCTACCTGGATGGGTACGTGGCGACGGGCAATCCGCTCTACCGCCGGGTCGCGGAGGAGACTCTCGACTGGGTCCTGCGCGAGATGACGCATCCGGACGGCGGCTTCTACTCCTCCCAGGACGCCGACACGGAAGGCGAGGAAGGCAAGACCTACCTCTGGCGGATCGAGGAGATGCGTCGGATCCTCGGCCCCGAGCACGCCGAGATCGTGTGCCGCTACTACCAGGTCGACGAGGTCGGGAACTTCGCGGAGCCGGGCCACGAGCGGCAGAGCATCCTCCACGTGAAGCTCGGAATGGACGACCTCGCGCGCCTCTTCGGCCGCGACGTCGCCGACGTGCAGCGGATCGTCGACGAGGGCCGTGCCCTCCTGCTCCGCGAGCGCGAGAAGCGCCCGCAGCCCGGTCTCGACGACAAGATCTTGACGAGCTGGAACGCGCTCGCGATCCGCGCCTTCGTACGCGGCGCGAACGTCCTCGGCGAAGAGCGCTACCTCGAAGCCGCGCGGCGCGCGACGACGTTCCTGCTCCGGAACCTCCGCGACGCGAACGGCCGCCTGCTCCGCACGTGGAAGGACGGCGTCGGACGGTACGCCGCCTACCTCGACGATCACGCATTCCTCGCCGCAGCTCTTCTCGACCTCTTCGAGGCGACGGGCGAGCACGCCTACCTCGACGAGGCGCGGGCGCTCGGCGAGATCCTGCTGAGGGACTTCCAGGATGACGACGCCGGCGGCTTCTTCTTCACGGCCCACGATCACGAAGACCTGATCGATCGCCCGAAGATCGCGTACGACAGCTCGATCCCGTCCGGAAACGCGGTCGCGACCGAGACGCTGCTTCGGCTCGCGCACCTTCTCGACGAGGAGCGCTGGCGGGCCCCTGCCGTGCGGACGCTCGAGCTC
>VGTG01000342.1 GCA_016874795.1 Deltaproteobacteria bacterium
TTGCGAGCACGTCCTGCAGGATTTGCGTACCTACTCGCCCCAGCGCCTCCTGAGGTCCGCGCCGCGCCGACGCCGCGACGAGCAGGATCGGGAGGCTGGGTGAGGTCCGCCCCGGTCGCGCGATCAGCGTCGCGGGCCGGCCTCGTGCGCCCAGCGGGAGGCGACGTTGCGCACGAAGAAGAAGTTGAAGAAGGCTCTTGATGGGGCTCGCGCTGCATGGCTGAAGACTCTTCGGAGTCCACGCCATTGGCGTCTGAGCGACGTCGAACGCCTGATCGAGGACGCCGCGGAACACGGCGAGAGCCCGAGGGACCATGCGATCGGACTCGGACTCGATCGTAGTCGCGTCGAGCGGTGGCTTCGTCGGTACGCGGAGCTCCGCGCGGCGGACGCTCGGACGTCCACGGCCGTCGCCTCGGTGGACGTCGATTCGAACGGCGAACGGGCGCTCGCGAACGCATTCGTCGAACTCCGCGCGGAGGGCACCCCGGTCGCCTTCCACGAAGTACCGATCGCATCGCCCGCGGTCGTCCTCATGCACCTGGCTGGCGGCGTGATGGTCGAGGTCCCCGCGAACGGCGAGGGGGCGCGATTCGTCGCAGCCGTCGCCACGCATGCGGCATCGACGAGGGCCTCATGCTCTTGATCCCCGGCTCGGTCCGCGTGTTCGTCGCGCGGGACCCCATCGATATGCGTCGGTCGTTCGAGGGGCTCTCGAACCAGGTGAAGTACGTGCTTCGTCGGGATCCCCTCTCGGGTCACGTCTTCGTCTTCCTCAACCGCCTGCGAACGCACGTGAAGCTCTTCGTGTGGACGCGCGGCGGATTCACGATCGTCTACAAGCGCCTCGAGCAAGGGGAGTTCGCGCTCCCTCGCGAACTCGCGACGGCTGAGGACGTGCTCGAGGTCGACGTCGGCGCTCTGTCGCTCCTGCTCGAGGGGCTCGACGCGCGACACGTACGAGCGCGCAAGCGATGGAGTCCGTCGAAGCTTCCGTCAGCACGGACGGACAACGATGGATCGGTCTGCGAATAAGAACGATTCGCGGCTTTTTCTCTGGCCATCTGCGTGTCGCGGACCTAGTACATCGTGCGAATCGATGACGTCCCGCCGCGTACCAGGATCCAGATCTCGACGCGACGCCGCCACCGAGCGGACGTACTCGGGCGGCGTCGTCGAGGTGCATCAGGCCTTGCTCGCAGACAACCGAGTCGACGAGGCCACGGCGATCGTGAAGCGCCTCGTGTTCGAGAACGAGAAGCTCGCTCGCGACCTCGCGAATCTCCGACAGCGCCTGCGCAAGAAGGGCGAAGGAATCAGCGCCGCGCAGCTTCAGCTTCTCCTCGCGCAGCTCGAGGCGACACAGTCGGCGGGAGGGCTCCAAGCGAGTGAGACCGAGGTGGACGCGGCCGTGCTCACCGCCTGCGAGCAGGACGCGCAGCGCGAGGATCAGACGCGCCCTCCGGCCCCGCCGACGCCCGTCGGTAAGCCGACGCGACGGGAACCTCCCGAGAAGCTGGAACGACGCGACAACCCGCTGCTGGTGCCGGAGGACGAGCGCCGCTGCACGAAGTGCGGCTGCGCGATGAACTTCATCGAGTTCGAGCCGCACGAAGTCATCGACTTCCAGCCGGCTCAGGTCTTCGTGCGCGTCGATCTCCGCGAGAAGCGCGGATGCTCTGGATGCCGCGAGACGGTCGTTCGCGCGCCGCTCGGCGACAAGGTCATCGCGGGTGGAGCCTACGGCTCCGCGCTCGTCACCGAGTTCATCGTGAAGAAGTTCCGCGATGGACTCTCGCTGCATCGGATCCGAGAGGAGATGCAGCGGCTCGGTATCGACATCCCGTCCTCGACGATCTC
>VGTG01000343.1 GCA_016874795.1 Deltaproteobacteria bacterium
CCGCGTCCCTCGCTGACGACCTTGCCGTCGCGCTTCAGCTCGACCGTGATCGCGCTCGGGTCGACCTTGCCGAGAGCGCGCTCCTTCCCCACGAGGAACACGGCCGAGCCCGCGTTCGCGGCGATCAGGTCGACCGCGACGAGAGGCTCGCCCGCGACGAACCCCGTCTCCGGGACCTCGACGACGGGTGCGATGCCCCGGAGCTTTTCGCGCAGCTCCTCCACGCCCGAGAGCGGGCGGTCGATGCGCTCGCGGAACACGAACCCGATCTCGACCTCGATCATCGGGCGCCGGAGCGTCGCCGCTTCGATGGTCGCGTCGCTCGTGCGGCGGCCTTTCTCGAACAGCACGCCCGAGGCCGGCTCGTTCGCGCCGAACGCGAGCCGTGCGCCCGTGGACGTCAGGGCCGCCTTGAAACCCGCGATGCGATCCTCTTCGAGCCGCTCTTCCACGAGCTCGCGCTGCAGCGCGTAGGCACGCTTCGCGTCGGCCTTGGGCTCCGCGGTCGACAGCACCGGGATCGGCTCGGCGGCCTCGCGGGCTTCGCGCGTCGCGGCGCTCCAGTCGGTGCGCGGCGAGAAGCAACCGAGAGCGAGGGCGAGGAGGAGAAGGAGCGCGCTCTTCCGGCACCGCAGCATGGCGCACCCTCTAGCCCGCTCCGCAAGATGCGTCGATGCGCCGTCGAGGGCCGTCGAAGCGCCGTCGTGAGCGGGCGCGGTGGACGGGATCGGGTGCTCCGTCTATGACTCTGGCGATGCCGGTCGGTGAGCGCGCTCTCCTGGTGTTCGCCGCCCTGGTCCTCGTCGCCTGCGCGTCGAAGCCCGAGGTCGAGCGGCCGAACCTCCTCTTGATCGTCGCGGACGACCTCGGCATCGAGGGGCTTCGCACGTACGGCGGCGAGCACTACGAGACGCCGAACATCGATGCGCTGGCAGCGCGCGGCGTCCGCTTCGAGAACGTCTACGCGACTCCGCTCTGCGTGCCGAGCCGGGTGGAGCTCCTGACGGGGCAGTATCCGTTCCGCACCGGGGCTCACGCCGCCGCGTTGGAGGGCGCGTCGACGAGCGCTCTCTCGCCTACGCTGCCGAGCTTCGCACGGTCGCTCCGCGACGCGGGATATGCGACGGCGGTCGCGGGGAAGTGGCACCTCGGACCGCTCCAGAAGGTGCCGGATCATCCGCAGCAGCTCGGCTTCGAGACCTACAGCCTGTGGGAGCAGCGAAACGCGAAGGACCGCTACTGGGCGCCGCGCATCGTGGAGGACGGGGTACTGCGCGAGGATCTGATCCGCGACGACGTCTACGGGCCCGACGTCTCGACCGACTTCCTCGTCGAGTTCATCGAGAAGAACCGCGACCGCCCGTGGTTCGCCTTCTACTCGATGGTGCTCGCGCACCGGCCGTACACGGCGACGCCCGCGACGGTGAACTCGGGTACGGAGTCGAAGAAGGCCCGCGGCGAGCGGGGCGCCCTCGTCGACAATCGCGAGAACGTCGCATACCTGGACCGGCTCGTCGGCCGTCTCCTCGAGAAGCTGCAGGAGCTCGGCGTCGAGGACAGGACAATCGTGCTCTTCACGGGCGACAACGGCACGGACGCGTTCACGGCGCTGAAGCGCAAGGGGAAAGTCGTGTACGGAGGAAAGAGCAAGCTCGACGAGGGCGGCGCGACGGTGCCGCTGATCGTCGCGGGGCCCGGCCTCGTCGACGGCGCCGTACGGCCGGGCCTCGTCGACTTCACGGACTTCTTCCCGACGATGCTCGAGCTCGCGGCCGTTCCCGTACCGGAGGCCGTCGTGCTCGACGGGAAGAGCTTCGCGAGCGA
>VGTG01000344.1 GCA_016874795.1 Deltaproteobacteria bacterium
ATCGAGAACCTCAACGGCCTCGTCGGCGACTACGTCGGGAACGTGAAGCGCTGGCGCAGCGGGAACATGGTCGTGCGCTGGGTCGGGGCTGGAATTCGCGAAGCGAGCCGATCCTTCCGAAAGCTGCCTGGGTACCAAGAGATTCCCCGCCTCTTGGCTGCGCCGAAAACCCTCGTCAAGCAAGGAGAACTGGACACGGAGAAGAAGGTCGCATAGGGATCATCAACCGAGCCGCCGCTCTCGCCGAATCAACAGCGACCGGGACATCCCCCATGGAGGCACAGTTGCAGGTCATGCACGCACGCTCCAAGAACTACCGTCCGCTCGCGAAGCGGCTCCTCTGCCTCCCCCTGTGCGCCGTCCTTTCCGTCGCGGCTGCGACCGGATTGCAGGCCCAGGAGGCCGAAGAGCCCTCCAACCCCGAGCTCCTGGAGGCCATTCAGGCCTACGCGCAGGACCCGGCCGCCAACCACGAGCGGCTCCTCGAAGTCGTCGCCGAGCAGGGCACGGACGGGATGGAAGGCCTCGCCCTCGTGGTGGTGGGCGATGCGTACATGCGCTCGGGCGACCTGCAGAACGCCAGGCGTTTCTTCGATTCCGCTCTGAAGAAGAGCGAGATCGCGGAGGCGCCGGAGGACAACGGCTGGCGCGGCTTCGCTCACATGGGGCTCGGAATGGTCGACGTCTCGCGCGGAAACATGGACGGCGCGTACGAGTCGTTCGGTCTCGCGACGGAGAACCGGAGCCCGGTCGGGCCGATGGCGATGCTCGCGGCCGCGCAGGCCGCCGCCTCGATGGGGAAGGAGCAGGACGCGCTCGATCTGCTCGAAGCCGTCGACGAGCTCGCGGAATCTCCGCCGCCGGTTCGCGACGCCGCGCGCTTCGCACGCGCGAACATGCTCTTGCAGAAGGGCGAGCACGAGGAAGCGGCAGCGCTCTTCGACGAGCTCGCGAAGAGCTCCGAGGGAAGCATGGCGCGCGACGCGCAGTACGCGGCGGCGCAGGCGCGTCTCGCCGCGGGCGACGCGGAAGCGGCGAAGGGCGGCTTCCGGAGCCTCGTCGAACGCTGTCCCGCTGCGGAGCAGGAGCCGGATCCGAAGCGCACGACGCGCCGGCTACGTGAGCTCGACTCGCGTTCCGTCCTGCAGGCGTGGGTCGAGAACTATCGCGAAGCTTCGTTCGAGTCCTACGTCGGCTCGAACGCGACCGGTCCCGGAGGATTCGCCGTCGACGGCTGCGCGCTTGCACGCGTGACCATGGAAGAGCTCGAGCCGAACGCGCCGCCGATCGTCGTCGCGCAGGCGGAGCAACCCGCGGCGCAAGCGGGAGCGGCGCAGAACGTGGAGCCCGCGGCTCCGGCGGCAGAAGCGGTCGCGCCGGCGCCCGCAGCCCCTGCGGCGGCAGCGCCCGCGAGCGAACGCGGGTTCACGTGGTTCGTGATCGCGGTTGGCGCGGTCGTCCTCGGGCTCGTCGTGTTCGCGCTCGTGCGCCGGCGTGCTTGACGGCGGCGGACGACGCCTCACAGCGAAAGCGAGTCGAGCCTCTTCGCAACCGCCTCGAGCACCTGCGGATACATGCCGCGCTTGAGGGTCGTGAGCGCGGGATCGGCCTTGCTCGCGAGCTCCTCGGCCATCGCGACGGCCGCAGGCAGGACCTCGTCCTCCGCGACGGCGCGATCGACTATGCCGGCCGCAACCGCCTCCTCGCCGCCGAAGCGCTTCCCGGTCGCGATCACGCGGTGGACGGTACGGACGGGTAGACGCGCCTGCAGGAGCGCCGTCATGCCGGGATGGAGCGGCACGCGCATGTCGACCTCGGGC
>VGTG01000345.1 GCA_016874795.1 Deltaproteobacteria bacterium
GGTGGAGCAAGCCCTTCGCGAGGTCGACCCGGCGACGCATGCCGCCCGAGAGCGTCTCGACCAGGTCGTCGGCGCGCTCGCGCATCCGCACGCGCGCGAGCATCTCGTCGATCCGCTTCGCGAGCTCGGAGCCGTGCAGGCCGTGCAGGTGTCCCTGGTGGACGAGGTTCTCTCGGACCGTGAGCTTGATGTCGAGGCTCGGAGACTGGAAGACGACTCCGATCTCGCGCCGCACCGCCTGCGGCTCGCGCACGACGTCGTGTCCCCCGATCGCGGCCGATCCCTCCGAGGGCGCGAGAAGGGTCGAGAGGATGCGGAAGAGGGTGGTCTTGCCGCCGCCGTTCGGGCCGAGCAGTCCGAAGATCTCGCCGCGCGCGATCTCGAACGAGAGCCCGTCGAGCGCCCGGACGGAGCCGTACGAGTGCCCGAGCCGGTCGACCCGGAGGATTCCACCGCCGGCGTTGGCCTTCGGCGCGGAGTCCAGGGGTCAGTATCCCGAGGTCATCAGCCCGAGCAGGACGGGCAGGTAGACGACCGAGACGCGCAGCAGGAGCCGCGCCGCGTCGATCGTCCGCTCGCGCGCGGCGTAGACGCCGGCCGCGAGATAGGCGATCCCGAGCACGAGCGCACCTGCGAAGTACGCCGGTCCGCTGAGACCGACGACCGAGGGAAGCAGGCTCACGGGCAGAAGCGCGAGCGCGTAGAGCACGATCTGGCGACCGGTACCGGCGCCGTCCACGTCCACGACGGGCAGCATCGGCTGACCCGCGAGGCGATACTCGTCGCGATACATCCACGCGATCGCGAGGAAGTGCGGCATCTGCCAGAGGAAGAGAATCGCGAAGAGGACCCACGCGCCCGCCGAGAGATCGTCGCGCGCGGCGGCCCAGCCCATGACCGGCGGAAGCGCGCCGGGAATCGCGCCGACGATCGTGCAGAGCGAGGAGACGCGCTTCAGCGGGGTGTACGCGAGCACGTACAGCCCGAGCGTCAAGGCGGCGAGGCCGGCCGTGAGGCCGTTGACGACCGCCGCGAGGTACACGGTCCCGAGAAGACCGAGGCCCGCGCCGATGACGAGGACCGTCGCGGGCTCGAGACGCCCGGCGGGGAGCGGCCGATTCCGCGTGCGCTCCATGCGCGCGTCGGTATCGCGCTCGAGGAGCTGGTTCAGCGCGCTCGCGCCCGCGGCGACGAGCGCGGTTCCGAGCATCGTGTGGAGGAGCTCGATCAGGTGCGCGCCGTGCGCCGCGCCGAGCAGGTACCCCGCCGCGGTCGTCACTACGACCATGAAGGTGATCCGCGGCTTCGTGAGCTCGACGACGTCGAGGACGAGCGCGACGGGGCTCGCCATCGCGACGCTCCTCTCGGTCGAGCTCACCGATCGGAGCATAGCCGTCGGACCGGGAGACCGCCCGCCCCGGGCGGCGGAGGAAGCTCCCGCCGCATGCAGGGCGGGATCCTCGCTCGCTCGTGTATCGCGGGCGGGGATGCTCATCGCGCGTCGCTCGCAGGTGCTGCGGCCTCGATCGCGGGGATCAGACGCACTTGGAGAGGCTCGTCACCGCGCTCCGGCTTCGTCCAGGAGGTGCTGGTGAGACCTCCGAGCATCAGGGCCAGCGCCGCGATCAGCGACGCGGGCACCATGGTCCAGACGATCTCGACCGTCCGCGTGTCGGCGCTCGCTTCGTTGCGCCGCAGGAGCACGCCGAGCGTCCGTATCTGGACGGCGAAGAAGACGAGGCCCGAAAGCCAGAAGATCCCGTTTTGCACTTCGTCCGCTCCGGATCGGGAAGGCGCAGCGCGGCGCCATCGG
>VGTG01000346.1 GCA_016874795.1 Deltaproteobacteria bacterium
AGAACGGCGTGCCGATGGGCGGAACGCTCTCGGAGGACGGCGGCGCGCCGCGCTTCGCGGTGAACGCGATGATGGATCCCGGCTGGCCGAACCATCCCGGCACGAAGCTCGACAAGATCCAGATCGTGAAGGGCTGGGTCGACGCGAGCGGCGACACGCACGAGAAGGTGTACGACGTCGCCGGCGGACCGCAGAAGACGGCGATCCGCGGCGGCAGCGTCCGCTTGCCCGAGGTCACCGGTCCTCCGGTCAACCTCGATACCTGCGAGCCGAACGGCGTCGGGCATGCGAGCCTCTGCACCGTCTGGCAGGATCCCGACTTCGATCCGGACGAGAACGCGTTCTACTACGCTCGCGTCCTCGAGCAGCCGAGCTGCCGCTGGAACCAGTACTACTGCAACGCGCGCGGCGTCGACTGCGGGAAGAAGATGGGCGTCTGCGGCTCGACCGATTCGGCGTTCAACGGCCGCGGCTGCAACGCGAACGCGGAGTGCGGCGGCGGCGTCTGCGAGCCGCCGGTCAGCTACACGGCCTACGAGTACCAGCAGTGCTGCTCGGGCGAGGTCCCGTCCACGGTGCAGCAGCGCGCCTGGACGTCGCCGATCTGGTACGAGCCGTCGTCGGACGCGGAGGAGGATTCGTGAGCCGGCTCGCTCGCTTCGCGAAGAGCCCGCTTCTCCATTTCCTGGTGCTCGGCGTCGTTCTGTTCGCCAGCAGCGAAGTCTGGCAGAAGGCCGAGACCGCGGCTCCGCCGCCGGGGCGCGATTCCCGGATCGTCCTCTCGCGTACGGACGTCGAGCTTCTCGAGCAGGGCTTCCGCGAGCGCTGGGGCTTCCCACCGAACGCGGCCCAGCGACGCGCTCTTCTCGATCAAGCCGTCCTCGACGAGATGCTCTACCGCGAGGCGCGCTTTCTCTCCCTCGACCTCGAGGACGGCAGCGTGCAGCGCCGCCTCGTCGAGAAGATGCGCTGGGTGAGCGACCGTCCCGGACGTCCCGAGAGCGAGCTCGTCCGCGAGGCGAACGAGCTCGGGCTCGACGACGACGTCGTGATCCGGCGTCTCCTCGGAGAGAAGATGCGTCTCCTCCTGCAGCGCGGCCCCGGCGGCACGCGGGTCGACGATGCGGATCTGCAGGAGCAGCTCGACCGGGGTCGCGCTGAGCTCGAGATGCCGGCGAGGCGCAGCGTGACGCAGGTCTTTCTCGCGACGGACGTGCGCGGCGACCACACGCTCTCCGACGCACGGGACGTTCTCGCGAAGCTCCGCTCCGGCTCGTGGACGGCCGACCAGGCGGGCGAGCTGTCCGACCCGTTCCCGATCGGCACGGAGCTTCGCTCGTACTCCGAGCTCCGGCTTCAGGCGCGCTTCGGCAAGCCTTTCGCGGAGCAGGTCTTCGCGCTCGACCGCGGCGTCTGGTCGGAGCCGATCGCTTCGCCGTACGGGGTTCACCTCGTGCGCGTCGAGGACGTGCAGGAGGCGGGCGTTCCGCCGCTCGAGCAGCTTCGACCGACGTTGACGCGGGCGGTGATGCGCGAGCGCGCCAAGGAGAACCTGTCGCGCGGCCTCTCGCACCTGCAGACGCGCTACGAGGTCGAAATCGACGGCGAGGACTCTGCTCCGGGGCGACGGACGAGAGCGGGCGAACGAGACGAAGCCGGCTCGATCGCGGCACGCGGCTAGCAGCTAGCCTGCATTTCTCACCAGATCCCTACTGCGGCGGCCGATAGCACCGAATCTTCGCGAGCTTCTCCCTCCGGGCTCCTCGACGTACTGTTCAAGTACGCCTGCGTCGCCCTCCGGTCCGAGGC
>VGTG01000347.1 GCA_016874795.1 Deltaproteobacteria bacterium
CCGACGAGAAGAGGCGAGTTGACGCGATCGCCCGGCCTCGGGCATCCTGGGGCAGTGGTCGCGCTCGGACAGGGCTCGGCGCCGTGCAGATCGAAATAACTATGCGCATCATCGTCAACGAGCACCAGGCGGGCACGCTGCAGCGGCTTCAGCTCACCTCCATGACCGGCAACGACCTGTTCGGTGGCGTGGCGCTGAGCCAGATGGTGCTCGCGTGCATCCAGGTCCCCGTGATGTTCGGGGTTGCCGTCGCCCTCGGTTACGACGCCGCCGGCTCGATCATCGCGGCGATCCCGGTCGGCCTCGCCCTGAGCCTCTCCGCCGTCGGCCTCGGGCTGCTCGTGGCCTGCGTCGCCCGAAACCCCACGGAGGCGGCCAACCTCGGCGCTGGCGTGCTGCTGCCGGTGACGTTCCTCTCCGGCGCGTTCTTCCCCGTCCCGGACCTCGCGTTCCTGTCCGTGGCGGGCCGGGACCTCGGCCCCTGGCACATCTTTCCCGCACGCCACGCCCTCGCGGCGCTCCGGCAGCAGCTCACCTTCGGAGCACCGATGGGGAGCGTCGTGTTCGAGCTCGTCGCGACGGTCGTCCTCGGGCTGGGCATGTTGTGGATCGGGGCGGCGGTCTTCCAGCGGACGCGGATGCGACCGGAGCAGTAGCGTCAGGCTCGGCGGCCACGGGCCATGGCCTGGCCGTCCGGCCGCAGCAAACGAACGGAGGAGGCATGTCGGCACACGCACCCATTGACTGGAACATCCCGGCGCGTCGGGCGGGGTTCCCTGGCTTCGTCGACAGTCTGTTCGGACCGGGTCTCACGACCGCCGAGCTGATCCTTCAGTTGGGCGCCGCGCTGGCGCTGACCGCGGGCGCGGCCGTGGCGATCGCCGTCAGCGACCTGGGCTGGGGCCCATGGCAGGTCGCGGTGATCGTCTGGCTCGTGTTCGACATCACGGGCGGCGTGGTCACCAACGCGACCTCCAGCGCCAAGCGGTGGTGGCACAGACCCGAACGGCGCCGCCTCGCCAATGACCTGCGGTGGTCTCTGGCCCACTTCTACATGCCGCTGCTGATGTGGACTGCGTTTCCGTCGACCTATGACTGGGTCTTCTTCGCGGGCTCGTGGGGTTATCTGCTGGTGGGGACGATGGTGCTCGGCAGCGCCGACGTCTACCTGCGGCGCCCCCTCGCGTTCGTCTTCTATCTCGTGGCCCTCGCCCTCGGTCTGTATGTGTTCCCCTCGGAGCGGGGCACCGAGTGGTTCATCCCGGTCTTCTACATGAAACACTTCATCAGCCATCTGCTCCCGGAGGAGCCGTATCGGCCGTCCGGGGTGAGCCCCCCCGTGTCAACGTAGCCGAGACGATCGCGCCCCGAGAGCTCAGCGCCGCGGGCTGGGCGGGTTCGCGGCGTTCGCGCGCCGCATCCGATGCGTGGTGGGCGAGCGGCGGACGTAGTCGGCCTTGACGGAGCGGCCTCGATGGGGCACGAAGCCCCGGCCCATGGACGCACCGACCCCCGAGCTGGTGGCGCGCGCGCTGGCGCGAGACCCCGCGGCCTGTCGTCGCCTCGTCGATGCGCTCACGCCGGCCATCCAGTCGCGGGTCAACGGCGCCCTCGATCGTCGCCGCCGGTCTGGCGGCCGCGCGCCGAGTCACCACGAGGTGGTGGACTACACCCAGGAGGTCTTCCTGGCGCTCTTCGACCGCGGTGGCTACGTCCTGCGGAGCTGGGATCCGGAGCGCGGCGCCTCGCTGCCGACCTTCGCCGGACTCGTGGCCGAGCGCGTCGTGGCGGCCATCGCGCGCAGCGGT
>VGTG01000348.1 GCA_016874795.1 Deltaproteobacteria bacterium
CAGATTGCCGTTCATCGGCGTCCCTCGCAAGGAACGCCGACGAAGGAATATCTGGCATATTTCGAGGAGGTGTGACGCCGCGAGGGGCGTCGAGGGGCGTCGAGGGGCGGTAAGATGTTGACGCTATCTCGACGGCGGTGCACTAGAGCCTCAGACTCCCTTCGAAACGATCTGCAGCGGGGTTGCCGGCGGTGGAGGCGGCGATGCCGCGATCGCACCGATCGAGGCGGGCTCCCCAGCGAGGGTCAGGAGCTCGGAGAACGCCTCTGCGGTCGCGCGCACGATGGCGGCGAGGTCGGGGATCAGATCGTAGTCGGCGTTGAACCCCCAGCAGAGCTTCCCGTCGTAGCTCATCTGCCCGATCACGAGACCGAGGTTGTCGATCAGCGGCACGAGCGGGAACGTCTCGAGGAGTCGCGCTCCCGCCATGTAGATCGGGAACTGCGGGCCCGGGACGTTCGTCACGACGAGGTTGAACGGCAGGATCCGCGTCACGTTCCGTGCGCCGAGCGCCAGAAGCGTCGACGAGCCCCACTCCGCGGCCTCGGTCAGGAGCTGCGCTCCGACGGCGCTGCGCGAGCCCTTGAGCTCGGTCGTGCGCGCCTGGATCTGGCGGAGCTGCTCGCGCGGGTCGGGCTCGCCGATCGGCAGCTCGAGGATCCACGCGGAGACCTGATTCCCGAGCGCGCCGCGCTGCTCCGGCGTGCGTACGCTCACCGGCGCCATCACGCGAAAATCGACCGAGCTGGGATTGAACTGGCGGCGCTGCAGGAAGCGCTGCATCGCGCCCGTCACGGTCGCGAGGACGACGTCGTTCACGCTGCACCCGAAAGCGCGCCGGATCTTCTTGACGTCGTCGAGCGAGAACGTGAGCCAGTCGAGGCGGCGATGCGGGCTGATACGGTCGTTCAAAGGAGTCTCGGCGGCGGTCTTCATCGTCGCGCCGACCATGTCGGCGGCGGCGCGCACGCGCGACAGCATGTCGCGGCGGACGTCCTGCGCGGCGTTGAGCAGCGCGCTCGCTCCCTTCGCGGCTTCGAGCGGAAGGAGCGCGCGGCGCATCATCTCGTCGCGCCAGAGCTCGAACGGAGTCGGCGCGCGGCGCGGCAGGTAGCGCGGCGTCTCGGACTCGTGCACGTCCGGCGTCGGGCTCAGGAGGATCTTCAGGAGGTCGACGCCGGAGACGCCGTCGATCATGCAGTGGTGCACCTTCGAGATCACCGCGAAGCGGTCCCCCTCGAGCCCCTCGACGACCCACATCTCCCAGAGCGGACGCGACGGATCGAGCGGCTGCTCCATCACGCGCGCCGAGAGGCGCTTCAGCTGCTCGTCGCTGCCCGGCTGCGGCAGGCTCGTGTGCCTGACGTGGTAGTCGAGATTGAAGCGCTCGTCGTCGATCCACACGGGACGCTGCGTGAACGGGATCCACGCGATCTTCTGGCGATAGCGCGGGATGCGGTGCAGCTCGGAGGCGACGTGCGCCCGGATCCGCTCCGCGTCGATGCCGCCGTCCGCGGTCCGGAGCGGGCCCGCCTCGAACGTCAGCGTCGACGCCACGTGAAGCGGCGAGTTCCGCTTCTCGAGGAGAAGGAAGGAGCTGTCCAGGGCCGTCAGCCGCTCGTAGAAGCTTCTCGCCATGAGACCAGGCCTATCGCATCGTCGAACCTGGTGCCATTCCGGTTTGACCCGGCCCGAAGTCCAGGTAGCCTAGTGTCCCGTCTCAATGGTTCGCGGAATAAGTCTGCGGGTCATCCGTGAGCCTCCAGGGTTCGATGAGCGAATCGGGCAATGCTTGCGAGAATCTC
>VGTG01000349.1 GCA_016874795.1 Deltaproteobacteria bacterium
GCTCCGCCTCGTGCTCGACCTGATAGATGCCCGCGACGAGGTCGAGGGCCTCGCGGGCCTCGGGGACGTCGCCGGCCTCGAAGTACTTCCGGCGGGCGTGCGCCAGGCAGCCGCACCGCAGGCGGTTGCCCCGCTTCGCGATGGGGTCGTAGCCGCGGTAGTCGTCGCAGACCATGGCGCCGACGGAGTCGCCGAGTGCCTCGAGCGGGACGTCGCCGCCACGGGTGAGCGCGAAGCGGTAGCCGGTGAGCTGTCGCCCGACGAAGGCCCACATGAAGGCCTTGGAGGCCTGGGTAGTGAGCTTCCAGGTGGTCTCGTCGATGTGGAGGACGAAGTCCTCGCTGAGCACCTCGAACAGCGGCTCGCGGAGTACCTCGAGCTTCTGCGCGCCGCGCCGGAACAGCGCATTCATCGTGCTGCGGGCGACCGGCATTCCGGTGCAGAGGAGCGCCTGCTCGAGCCGGTAGTGCGGGGTGACGACGAGGCACTTCGAGACGACGAGGTACGCCACGAAGGACGAGGCGTACCGGGTCTTCTCCGACCAGCGCTCCGGCGCCGGGGCGGTGATGACGCAGCCGCCGCAGCGGCAGGCGAGCGTCTCGCGGCGGGTGACGACGCGGCGGAAGTGGCCGGGGACGTAGTGCAGGACCTCGCTGGGCTTGCCGTCGCCGACGGCTCGGAACGAGTCGCCGCCGCAGACGGTGCACCGCTTCTGGTCGTCGGGGACGGGGACGGACTTCTCCTCGGTCACGACACGCTCGGCGCGGAGGAGCGCCTGCTCGATGCGGCTGTCCGCGGTCTCCTGCGGGGTGCGCGGAGGCCGGGGCAGCTTCGGCATCTTGCGCTTTTTCTCCGAGCGCCGGCCGAAGGCCTGCTCGAGCACGGCGATCTTCGCCTCCAGCTCGGACTTCATCGTCCCCATCTCCTTCTGGAGGTGGAGCGCGAACTCTCGCCAGGCGCAGGCGTGAACGTCGTCGCTCGGAGGGGCCAACAGTCAGCTTTGATCATGCCCCGAGAGAAATGTCGATCCCCTTTCGACCAAGATTCTGCGGGGGCGCCCAGCGCGGCAGGCGGCGAACGGCGCGGAGATCGATCCCGCCCAGCAGCATCGCGAGCGAGGCGCCGTCCAGCTCGACCCGCGCCGCTCCGGCGGGGACGCGGGGGAGCACGAAGCGGCCGTGCTCCAGCCGCTTGTAATGGACGACGAACCCGCCCGAGCTGAAGAACAGGACCTTCACGCGGTCCATGCGCCGGCCGAGAAAGACGAAGAGGGTCCCGCTGTACGGGTCGGCCTGCCAGAGCGAGCGGACGAGGGTGACGAGCCCGTCGTGGCCGCGGCGGAGATCCACCGGCTCCGTCGCGAGCACGACCTCGACGCGAGGGCCGAGGCTCAGCACGGGCGAGCTCCTGCGATGAGCGCGCCGAGGTGTTCCGGCCGGACAGCGCCGCGCAGCGTGACCCGGGCGGCGCCGAGCTCGACGACGACCTCGAGCTCGGGCGGCTCGGACCTCGCCGGGACCGCGGTGACCGTCACCGGGAGCAGGCGCGGCGCTTCAGGCGCCTCCGGGAGGCTCGCCCTGCGCCGCAGCTCCGAGCGCCACCACTTGAGCGTCCGCTCGCTCACCCCGTGCCGCCGGGCCACGACCGGAACGCTGCCGCCCAGAGCGACCTCGTCCACCCGCTTCGCCCACCACGCTGCCGTGTGCCTCGTCATGCCCCCAGTGGACACCCTGCCGGGGCGGGGCACACGGCGTCCATTCCTGTACGGTTACGAAGCCACGGTCCT
>VGTG01000350.1 GCA_016874795.1 Deltaproteobacteria bacterium
GAAGCGGCTGATCGGGGACAAGGCCTACGACGACGACAAGGTCGATCGATGCGTACGCGACCGCTTCGGCGTCCAGCTCATTGCGCCAAATCGAAGGAGGCGCAGCAAGACTCAAGACGCCCGTCCGCTGCGACGTTACAAGCGGCGATGGAAGGTCGAGCGCCTCTTTGCCTGGCTCGGCAACTCCCCCCGTCTCGTCGTGCGCTACGAGCGTCACGTCGAGAACTTCATGGGATTTCTCAGCCTCGCTTTCGCTCTCGTCACGCTGAGGCGTTTATGAGATGCGTTCACGGGTGTTCGGATAGCCGGATTCCTGGATCATTCCGATCCCTTGCGCGGGTAGCGGGTGCGCGAGTTGCAGGAAGCGGGGCACGCGTGCGACCACGCAGCTGTTCAGACGGCACGGAGGACGCATGCCCCGCACACCATCGGTATCGCTTCACCGCACGCTTCGCAAGCTTCTTCCCGAGTCGGTCGTTGCCGAAGCGGCGAGCTCGACCGGAGCATTCCAGCGGATTCGAAAGGTCGACGCCTACGACTTCGTCTGGAGCCTGATCCTCGGCTTCTCGGCAGGAAAGGTCCGGACCATCGCCGGGCTGCGGCGGGCGTTCGAGCGGGCCACCGGGACGACGCTGGAAGAGAGCAGCTTCTATGCTCGGTTCACACCGGCGCTGGTCCGGCTCCTGCGCCAGCTCCTCGACGGCGTCATCGACCAGTCCTGGGGATTGAGCCGCGCAGCATCGGGAAGGCTCCGCCAGTTCCGTGACATCCTCGTGGCCGACTCCACGGTGATCCGCCTCCACGATCTGCTCGCCGGGGCGTTCCCCGGGTGCCGCACCAACCACACTCGCGCCGCGGCGAAGGTGCACGTGCTGATGTGCGTGGCAGGGGCGGGCAAGCAGACGGTGAAGGTTACCGGCGAGCGGCGTCACGACCGGCGTGCCTTCGTCCTCGGTCCCTGGGTTCGCGGCAAGCTGCTGCTGTTCGACCTCGGCTTCTTCGACTTCGGCCTCTTCCGCCGCATCGAGGACCTCGGCGGACACTTCGTCTCGCGCCTGAAGCGCAGCAGCAATCCGGTGATCGTTGCGCAGAATCGGCTCTGGCGCGGCCGCTCGATCCCCGTGGTCGGCCAGCGCATCTGGGATGTCGTCGAGCACCTCCAGCGCGAGGAACTCGACGTGCTCGTCCAGGTCCGTGCTCGCCATCGCGTCTACGCAGGGAGCCGCAGCAGCGAGGTGCGGACGTTCCGCGTGGTCGGCCTGCGCGACGAGGCATCCGGTGACTACCACCTCTACATCACCGACATCAGCGTCGACGCCCTCGCTCCCACCGACATCTCCCGCGTCTACGCCGTCCGCTGGGAGGTCGAGCTGCTGTTCAAGGAGCTCAAGTCGCAGTACCGGCTCGACCAGGTGCCGAGCCGCAAGCGTCCCGTCGTCGAGGCGATGCTCTACGCCGCCCTCCTCTCCCTGGCCGCGAGCCGTGCCCTCCTCCGTGAGTTCCGAGCCGTCGTCCGCGCGGGTCTCGTCGTCCCAGCTCGTCGATGGAGCATCGTCCTCGCTCAGCACGCCGTCGACCTCCTCCACGCCGTCCTGCACCGCCGCGACGACCCCGACCTCGTCGGCCTCTTCCTCCACGAGGCCCCCGACCCAAACCGTCGTCGCCCCCATCTCGTCCAGTCCGTCGAGCAGGGCGTTCATGCCTACCGAACCGCGCGAACTTCGGCCGTTTCACGCCGCAAGGTGGCTTAAGCGATCACGCATGCACGCC
>VGTG01000351.1 GCA_016874795.1 Deltaproteobacteria bacterium
CGGTCGGGTGCAGATCACGCCGCGTCACGCGTGACCTCGGGGAGCGGCGCGGCGGTCTTCCTCAGTAATCGCGGGCGTAGGCCATTCTCGACGGCAGCGGCGCGGGTCTGATGGTGCACGCGAGCGACGAAGGCGTCCCAGTCTCCGTTCGCATCGATGCATCGGAGCTGGAGCAAGGCTTCGGCGCGCTCCTTGATCCATCGCATCCCGCCGTGGACCATGCGCTTGTGGATGAGATTCTTGATCGCGCCCTCGACGGCTCCGGTTCCGAGCTCGAGGTCGCGGGCGAGCAGCGCATCGTAGTGGAGCATGTCGAGCCGCTTTTCGAGGTACGTCCGGACCTCGGCGAGCTTCTCGCGTCGGTACTTGTTCCCGGGCCCGGTCTTGGGCGTGGCGTCGAGGCGACGGTCGAGCTCGGCGACGATCGCGGGGGCACGGCCGCCGTAGAGCGCGTCCTTCTGCGCGTCGACCCACGCGCGGCACTCGGACGAGCCCTCGCGATGGATCGACGAGGCGGCGTCCCACAGCTTCTCGACGACGTGCATGACGTCGATCGTGTGGATGGCCTCCGGGAAGAACTCGGCCGCGTACCGTGCGAGGTCGTTGTCGCCGTCCGTGACGACCTGAACGATGCGCGAGGTCTCGGGCGGGAAGCCGCGCTTGGTCGCCTCGCGGCGCGCGATCTCGAACGCGTGCCGCTTCGGCGCGAACGACGCGTAGTACCGCTTGTGGATCGGTCCAAGCAGCTTCTTGCCCTGCCTTCGCAGGGTGTACATCACCACCATCGTGCCCATCTTCGCGTTCTTCGACTTGTCGCCCTTCTTGCGGCGCGGCTTCTTGGTGCGGCGCTCGCGCGCCTGTCGACCGCGATGACGCGGCGACGGCGCCTTCTTCTTCCGGGTCCGCGTGCCTCGTCGTCGACGCAGCTCCTCCTCGGTGGCGGTTGGGACGCCCTTGCTGTCGATCTGGATCACCAGCACGTCCCCGTCGTCCTCGGGGGCAGGAGCGCTCTCGAACCACTCCTGCGAGTGTCGGCCGTAGCCGAGCACGGCCGACTCGATCACCTCCGTCGACGGAGGCATCGGCACGAACCACGAGAGCAGGTCGCGCGCCTCCGAGAACGAGACCCGCGTCGCGAGCCTCACCGCGATCGACAAGAGGTTCGGGCTGAGGCGGTCGGCGAGAAGCCCGAGCTCCGCGTCGAGAGGGTGGAAGCCCCGCGCCGACTCCGTCGCGCCAACCTGCCGCAGGTACGTGCGCCGGTAGCGTACGACCCCGAACCACGTCAGCAGATTCCGCGACTGCGCGGGCGCGCGACGGAACGTCACGCCGTCGCGCACGACGCGGTCCCCGAGCGACGCGACGACGCGCCGCTCGCTCGCGAGGAGAAACAGCGCGAGCACCGCTCGGCCGAGCACGAACACCTCCAGGGCCAGCTGCCTCTCGAACGCGGCGAACGTCGTGCCTGCATCGGCCTCGGCCGTCGCGAGCGCGACGAGCCTGCGCGCGCCGGCCAGCACTGCCGCTCGCGCGGCGTGTTCGTCGGGAGGGCCGTCTTCCCCGTTTCGCACGAGGCTCGGCCCGGATATTCTCGGCATCGCGGATCTCCGGTGGGTTCGTTCGCTGTTTGGCGACGCGACGATCCCCGAAGATCCGCGCAATTTCGAGAGGCCTCACGTCAGACGACTGGATCTGGCCTCAGCTGCACCCTCGTCACGTTCGCC
>VGTG01000352.1 GCA_016874795.1 Deltaproteobacteria bacterium
GCGAGCGAGTTCGCGACGATCTTCGACGGCGACCGCTACTACATCGAGATTCAGGACAACCATCTCGCCGAGCAGACCGCGGCGAACCGCGAGCTCGTCTCGATCGCGAAGCATCTCGGGATCCCGTTGATCGCGACGAACGACTGCCACTACCTCCGGCCCGACGACTCCGAGGCGCACGAGGCTCTCCTCTGCATCCAGACGGGGAAGACGCTCGCGGACCCGAACCGGTGGAAGTTCGGCACGAACCAGCTTTTCGTGAAGTCGCCCGAGGAGATGCGCGCTGCGTTCCCGGAGTTCCCCGAGGCGATCGACAACACGGTCGACCTGGCGAAGCGCTGCGACTTCAAGATGAGCTTCGGCCAGTACGAGTTCCCGGACTATCAGGTCGCGGAGGAGGAGACGCTCGAGCAGGCCCTCGAGCGCGAGATGCGCGCCGGCCTGAAGGAGCGGCTCGAGGCCGTCCGCGCCGCGGATCCGACCTTCGACGCCACGCGCGAGGCCGCCTACGCGGACCGCCTCGCGCTCGAGTTCCAGGTCATCGTCGGCATGGGCTTCGCCGGCTACTTCCTGATCGTCTCGGACTTCATCCAGTGGGCGAAGCGCCAGGGCATTCCCGTGGGGCCCGGCCGCGGCTCGGCGGCCGGAAGCCTCGTCGCGTGGGCGCTGCAGATCACCGACCTCGACCCGCTCGCGCACGGCCTCCTGTTCGAGCGCTTTCTCAATCCCGAGCGGAAGTCGATGCCCGACATCGACGTCGACTTCTGCTTCGAGCGGCGGGACGAGGTGATCCAGTACGTCCGCCAGAAGTATGGCGAGGACCGCGTCGCACAGATCATCACCTTCGGAACGCTGAAGGGGAAGGCGGCGCTGAAGGACGTCGGGCGCGTCCTCGACTTCAGCTACGTCGAGACGGACCGGCTCGCGAAGCTCTATCCCGCGCCTCGTCAAGGCAAGGACGAGCCGCTCCTTGCCGCGCTCGAGAAGGAGCCGCGTTTGAAGGAGATCCGCTTGCGCGGCGAGCGCGAGGAGCGGCTCTTCTCGTACGCGCTTCGCCTCGAGGGGTTGATGCGCCACGCTTCGAAGCACGCGGCGGGCGTCGTCATCAGCTCGCGTCCGCTCGTCGAATCCGTCCCGCTCTGCGTCGACAAGGAAGGTATCGTCCTGACGCAGTTCCAGGGGACGGACATCGAGAAGGTCGGCCTGATCAAGTTCGACTTCCTCGGCCTGAAGACCCTGACGATGATCCAGGACGCGGTGAACCGCGTCCGCGAGACGCGCGGCGTCGATCTCGACGTCGCCCGGTTGCCTCTCGACGACAAGAAGACCTACCGGCTCCTCTCCCGCGGCGAGACCGTCGGCATCTTCCAGATGGAGTCGAGCGGCATGCGGGAGCTGGTGACGCGCCTGAAGCCGACGTGCTTCGAGGACATCGTCGCGATCAACGCCCTCTATCGCCCTGGTCCGCTCGACTCCGGCCTGCACGACCACTTCATTCACCGGAAGCACGGGCGTGAGGCGATCGCCTACCCGCACCCGCTTCTCGAGCCCGTGCTGCGCGAGACGTACGGGGTCATCGTCTACCAGGAGCAGGTGATGCAGGCGGCGCAGGTGCTCGCCGGCTACAGCCTCGGCGACGCCGACAACCTCCGCCGCGCGATGGGCAAGAAGAAGGCCGAG
>VGTG01000353.1 GCA_016874795.1 Deltaproteobacteria bacterium
CGCATGAGCCCCGTGCGCCGCGTCAGCCCCGTGCGCCGCATGAGCCCCGTGAGCCGGGGCGGCCGGCTCGCTTCTACGGCGAGCTACCCCGCCGCCCGCGAGGCCTCGAGCGACGCCTCGGGCGTCGCCGCGATCAGGTCGAGGACGATGCGCGCGAGCTCCTCGCCCGCATCCTCCTGCACGAAGTGTCCCGCACCGCGCAGCGTGGGATGCGCGAGCCCTCGCGCACCCTCGACCTCCTCCTGGAAGCGCCGCTCGAGACCGGCGGTCACCGGATCGCCGTCGCTGAACGCAGTGAGGAAGGGGCGCTCGAAGCGTCGCAGCACATCCCACGCGCGCCGGTTGTCGGGAATCGACGGATCGTCCGGGAAGACAGGGACGAGCGTCGGAAAGCGGCGCGCACCCGCCTTGTACCGCTCGTCGGGAAACGGAGCGTCGTAGGCCTGCGCGACCTCCGGCGAGAGCGTCTTCCCCGAGACGGAGCCGACGACGTCGCTCGCGCGGAGATCCGGCGTCTCCGCGCAGAACTTCTGCCAGAAGAGGAACGCCGGCGGTCCACCCTTGTCGCGAAAGCGCTCGCCGAGCCCGCGCAGGTCGACGAGTGGGATCTGCTCGTAGAGCGCGCGCAGCGCGCGACCCGCATCCGCCGGGATGCCGCTACCGTCGGGCAGACCCGTGTTCGCCGCGACGACGCGCGCGAAGCGGTCCGGCGCCTCGGCGACGAGGCGGAGGCCGATCAGCCCGCCCCAGTCCTGGCACACGAGCGTCACGTCGTGGAGGTCCAGCGCCTCGAGCCACTCCTTCATCCACGCGACGTGCCGCGCGTACGAGTAGTCCGTGATCTCGGTCGGCTTGTCCGAGCGGCCAAAGCCGACGAGGTCCGGCGCGATCACGCGATGGCCCGCCCGCACGAACGGCGGGATCATCTTCCGGTAGAGGTACGACCAGGTCGGCTGGCCGTGCAGGCAGAGGATCGGCGCGGCCCCGCGCAACCCCTCGTCGACGTAGGCGATGTCGAGCACGCCGTCCTCGCCGTCCGACACCGAGATCCGGTGCGACGCGTACGGGAAGTCCGGCAGGTCCGCGAAGCGCTCTTCGGGAGTGCGGAGGACCTGCATCGGGCGCTCAGCCGGCGGACGTCGCCGCCACGAGCCACTGCCCCTCGAGACCGGCGAGCCGGTGGACGCCGATCTCCTGGACGTGCGAATGCGTCGCGATCTCGAAGAACGCGCGCCGCGAGGGATACTCGACGAGTGCCACGGCGTGGAACTCCTCGGCCCCGGTCCCGATCACCTGAGACTCGACGCGGCCGTTCCAGATCACGCGGGCTCCGCGGGAGCGGATGAAATCGAGCATCGGCGCGACGTACCGGCCGTAGGCTTCCTCGCCGCTCGAGCCCTCGTCCGGCGCCGTCGCAGCCGGCTTGTAGCGCAGCAGGTTCACCATCACGACGGGTCCGTCGTCGGGTCCGGCGAGAAGGCCCTGAAGCTGCTCGGGAGTCGGCAACTGTGCGATCGTCATTGAGAGATCTATTGGCACAAGCCGTGCCGCTAAGGCAAGGCGGAAATGCTCAGCGCGCCATGAGCGGAAACGGCCCGCCCCTCTCGATCCCCCGGGCGTGCTCCGGCCGCGCGTCCACTCTCGACGTACGA
>VGTG01000354.1 GCA_016874795.1 Deltaproteobacteria bacterium
AGCTCGCGAGCAGCATCGCCGCCGACCCGCGTGGTAGCGGCCGTCCTCCGGCGCTCCTCGCCGCCGTGGGCTCGCCGCCGCGACCCGGAGGGCCGCTCGCCGTGCCGCTCGCGGCGTGGCTCCTCGAGCCGTCGAGCGGCGGCTGGCATCGCTTCGACGTCGGTCATGGCCGGCCGCTCGGGTATCAGATCCTCGGCACGAGGGAGGACGACGGCGCTCGCGCCGTCGCCGCGACGCTCGAGGCGAGCGGCCGTCTCACCCTCACGCGACTCGGCGACGCCTCGACCCCGCCGGAAGAGCACGCGGCGTCGTCTCCGCGGTCCACGACGATCGACGCGCACCCCGCCGGACCGCGCTCCGTCTGGCTCGGGCGCTCCGGCAACGCGCTCGTCGCGGCGTGGTCGGAGTATCGCTCGGGATCCTCGGGCCGCGGCGCGGTTCGTCTCACGCGCTCGGACGACGGGGGCCGGACCTGGTCGGCGCCGCGAGCTCTCTTCGAGGTCGCCTCCGGCCTCCATCCGATGGCGGACGTCGCCTCCCATGGAGCGGCGATCGCCGCGGTCTGGCGCGCGCCCGCCGAGCGCGGCGAGCGCGTCGTCATCGCGGTCTCGCGCGACGGCGCAACCTCGTTTTCTCCCGCCGCGACCGTCGATTCGGGCGGAGACGTCGCGGAACGGACTACTCCGGCCGTTGCGATCCACGGCGAGACGATCCTCGTGACGTGGGTCGAGCGGACGTCGAGCGGAGCGACCGCGATCCACGCTTCGCTCTCGCGCGACGGCGGCGCGACCTTCACCCCTCGCGGCGAGCGCCTCGACGCGGCCGATGGACGAACGGTCGGGAACCCGCAAGCGTGGCTCGTCGACGGCCGCTCCGGCGAGGCCGAGGGAGCGGTCCTCTGGGAATCGCGCGCCGCGCCGGCTCCTCCGACGAAGCCGCCCTTCGCGCGCGCTCCAGAGCCGGCGCGAGTTTCGCTCCACGTCCGCGCCCTCCAGGCGTGAAAACCTGCCGAGCTTGTGGCAACGTAACGCAACCGGACCCCTTCGCCGCCGGGTCGCACGCGCCTCGAGGCGAGCGAGAGCGGGCCGCAGCCCGAACGATCCATGACGGTCCAGTGCCCTCGCTGCCAGACCCAGTATCGGGTGCCCGAGACGAAGCTCGTCACCGCGCGTCCCGTCTTCAAGTGCACGCGCTGCGACCTGGTCTTCTCGAACGAGGCGGGTCGCGGCGGCAAGACGACGGGCCGGCGCACGGACGGCAATCTGAGCTTCGACTTCAAGGGTGCAGCCCCGAAGGCGCCGGGGAGCTCGCGCTCGTCCGCGACGGAATCTCGGGCCGGCGAGCGCGCACAGGCGAAGGTCGCCGCTCGCGGCGCGAAGCCGCCGGAGGTGAGCGAGCCCGCCTTCGTGCGCGGTCTCGAGACGGATCGACCCCGCCCTCCGGCGAAGAAGGACGAGAAGGCCGCGAAGACGCGCGATCTCGAGGAAGAAGAGGAAGAGGAGCAGGAAGAAGTCGAAGGAGAAGACGAAGAGGAGGAGGAAGAAGACGACGAGGAAGAGGCGGACGACGACGAGGAAGAGGAAGCCGACGAAGACGAGGAGGAGGAGGAGGAAGAAGAAGAAGAAGAAGAAGAGGAAGAAGAAGATCCGACT
>VGTG01000355.1 GCA_016874795.1 Deltaproteobacteria bacterium
CAGCGAGCCCGGCAGGATCAGGTCCGCGTGCCGTGCCGTCTCCGAGAGGAAGAAGTCGATCGCGACGTAGAAGTCGAGGCGCTCGAGCGCTTCCTTCGTGAACTGCGCGTCGGGCAGCGAGACGAGCGGATTGAAGCAGAGCGAGAGGAGCCCGCGGATCTCGCCGCGATGGGCCATCTCGACGATCTCGGGAGCCGTCGCGCCCTTCCCCGGGATCCGGCTCTCCGGAACGCCCCACTCCGCCGCGACGTGCGCGCGGTGCTCCGGGTTCTCGACGTCGCGCGCACCGGGAAGCTGGTTGCAGCGCTGGCCCTGCTCGCGCGCACCCTGCCCGTTCCCCTGGCCCGTGATCGTCGAGTAGCCGCAGCCCGGCTTGCCGATCTTGCCCGTCGCGAGCACGAGGTTGATGCACGAGAGCACGTTCTCGACGCCCTTCGTGTGGTGCTCGATCCCGCGCGCGTGGAGGAGCATCGTACGCGGCGACTGCACCCACATCTCCGCCGCCTCGACGATGCGCGCCGCGGGGATGCCGACCTCGCGCTCGACCGCTGCCGGCGAGTAGCGCTCGACCGTCTCGCGGAGGTCGTCGAAGCCCGTCGTGTGCCTTGCCACGAAGTCGAGGTCGACGCCGCCGAGCCGGATCACGGCGTGCAGGATCGCGTTCATCAACGCGGAGTCGCGACCCGGGCGGACCGGCAGGAAGAGGTCCGCGGTGCGAGCGATCGGCGTCAAGCGCGGATCGACGACGATCAGCCGCGCGCCGCGGTCGCGAGCGCGCCAGATGTAGTCCGTCGTGATCGGACTGCACTCGGAGACGTTCGATCCGAGCACCATCACGAGGTCCGTCGCGGCGATGTCGGCCCACGGATTCGCGGCGCGGTCCATGCCGAACGCCTTCAGGTTCGCCGCGCCCGCCGCGACCATGCAGAGACGGCCGTTGTAGTCGATGTGGCGCGTCTGCACGGCGAGCCGCGCGAACTTGCCCATCAGGTACGCCTTCTCGTTCGTCAGCGAAGCGCCGGAGAGGACCGCGACCGCGTCGCGCCCGTGGCGGCGCTGCAGGCGCTCGAAGCGCTCCGCGACGAGGTCGAGCGCCTCGTCCCACGGAATGGGCGCGAAGCCCTTGCCCGTGCGCACGAGCGGCCGCAGGAGCCGGTCCGGGTGGTTGTTCTGCAGATAGCGCTTGACGCCCTTCGGGCAGAGCTTGCCGCGGTTGAACGGGAACTCCTCCCACGGCTCGACGCCGACGACCTTCTCGTCCTTCACGAGGAGCTTCACGCCGCATTGCTGGCCGCAGAAGCAGCAGTGCGTCTCGACCTTGCGATCCGGCGCCGTGCGCGCGGCGAAGCCGCCGGGCGGCTCCCAGCTCTCGTGTGGACCGTGCGCCCCGATCAGCTCCTCGATCGAAGCCGGAAGAGTCGCCATTCAGGCGCTCCTTCCCGAACGCGTCGTCGCCGGCCGTGCGCCGGCGAGACGCGGCTGGAAGTACGCGTCGACGATGCCGGCCTGCGCCGTCGCGAGGCCGCGTCGCCGGCACGCGGGACAGCTCCGGACCTGCGCGGCGAGATGGAGGCCGCACCGCTCGAGCAGATCCGCCACGGCCGCCGCCTGCTTTGCCGGCGCGAGCACCGCGCCGCACGCGCAGCGG
>VGTG01000356.1 GCA_016874795.1 Deltaproteobacteria bacterium
TCACGAAGACCTGATCGATCGCCCGAAGATCGCGTACGACAGCTCGATCCCGTCCGGAAACGCGGTCGCGACCGAGACGCTGCTTCGGCTCGCGCACCTTCTCGACGAGGAGCGCTGGCGGGCCCCCGCCGTGCGGACGCTCGAGCTCTTCGGCGGTCTCCTCGAGCGGGAGCCCTTCGGGCTCGCCTACATGCTCGGCGTCCTCGACGATCACCTGCGCGGGCCGACCGAGGTCGTCGTGGCCGGACCGACGGGCTCGCCCGCGACGCAGGCTCTCGTCCGGACGGCCCACTCCGTCTACGCGCCGGGGCAGTCCGTGTTCGTGGTCGATCCAGAACGACCGGGCGCGTTCGTGCCGATCCCGGCCCGAGGCAAGGTCGCGCCGGGAGGAGTGCCGGCCGCCTACGTCTGCCGCGCTTTCACCTGCTCGCCGCCGGTGGAGGATCCTTCCCGGCTTCGCGCCGATCTCAGCGCGGCGCCCTGAGCGCTTCGGCCTGCGCGCGAAGCTCGTCGCGATGCCCGGGCGCGGCGATGGCGATCAAGGCTTCCGCGCGCTCGCGGAGCTCGAGACCCGTCAGCCGCGCGACTCCGTGCTCCGTCACGACGGCGTCGACGGTGAACTGCGGCAACGTCACGATGTTTCCCATCGGAAGCCGCGGGACGATCCGCGAGCGGCCGCGCGCCGTCGCGCGGAGCGCGACGATCGAGATCCCGCCCGGCGAGTACCGGGACCCTTCGACGAAATCGAGGCTTCCGCCGACGCCGCTCACCGGAACTCCGCCGAGAGTCGCGCCGTTCACCTGTCCTGTCAGGTCCACCTCGATCGCCGAGTTGATCGACACGAACCGCTCGAGCGTCGCGAGATACGGCAGGTGATGCGTGACGTCGGTCGTCCGGAAGACGACGCGCGGATCGGCCGCGGCGCGGCGATACATCTCGAGCGATCCGGCCAGCTCGCCGACGACGACCGACGCGTCGCTCGGGGCGCGCTCCAGGAAGTCGAGGAGCGGATCGCTCAGCATCCCCGAGTGGAATCGCACGTCCGGACGTAGCGAGAGCGCCTGCAGGATCGAGTCCGGGATCGCGCCGACGCCGAGCTGGATCCACGGGCGCTCCGGCACGAGGTCGACGACCCGCGTGACGATCGCGCGATCGACGTCGTCCGCCTCGGGCCGTGGGAGGATCCCGAGCGGGCCGGTTGCGTCGACGGCGAGGTCGATCTCCTCGACCGGGATCTCGGTCGCTCCCGACGTCCAGGGCATGTCGGGATGGATCTCCGCGACGACGCAGCGGGCGGCCGCGACCATGCTCGGAAAGATCGAGCAGGCGATGCCGAGGCTCACGCGTCCGCCGCGCGGCGGCGTGCACTGGATCATCGCCACGTCGGCCTGCAGGACGCCGCCCGCTCCGAAGGTCCGCGGAATGTCGCGAAAGCGGAGCGGCAGGATGCCGATCCGCCCCGCGCGCACGAGCGAGCGGATCGAGCCGCCCACCTGCCAGGTGACGTAGCGGTAGCCCGGCCCGAGCCCGCCGACGTCCAAACCGCTCTCGCCCGCGCTCGCGGCGCGCACGTCGCCGAGGAACGCGTAGTCGCCGAATTGCAGCCCGGAGTAGAGCGTCGCCGGATCATCGGGATGCCCGCGCG
>VGTG01000357.1 GCA_016874795.1 Deltaproteobacteria bacterium
GCCCTCGGGCGTCACCACGAGCGGGATCAAAGGCAGCTTCGCGTGTTTCTGAAACTCCGCCTGCGTCGCCGCGGAGCGCACGATCCACTCGTGCGGGATGCCCTTGTACCGGAAATACGAACGCACCTTCACCGAGTACGGCGAGTTCTCCGCGCCGAAGATGCGATGAAGCTCTGCCATCTGTTCCTCCTCGCCCGTTCCGCGCGTTCAGCGGAGCCGCAGCTCGCCGGAGAGCAAGCGTCGGTGCGTCTCCTCGTCGAGGGCGACATAGGCATCCCCGTCGAGGAGGTAGAGCGGATCGCGCACGCGGTGCGGGTCGTAGCCTTCCTGCCGGTAGTCGACCTTTTGATGCTTGAACGTTCCCGTGATGCGCATGTCCCGCTGCAGACGGACGAAGTAGGGCCGCTGGTAGACCGGCAGGTTCGCCTTCACGTACGCGGCGAACTCCGCGAGCGAGAAGCGCTCGTCGCAGTTCAGGCTCGCCATTCCCGCGCGACCCTCCGTGCCCGGGACCTCGACTCCGTAGACGTTGCTCTCGAGCACGCCGGGCGCGCCGTTCAGGATCTCGGCGACCTCGTTCGTCGAGACGTTCTCGCCCTTCCATCGGAAGGTGTCGCCGACGCGGTCCGCGAAGGAGAGCCAGCCGTGGTCGTGGAGCGTCAGCAGATCGCCGCTGTTGAAGTAGCGGTCGCCCCCCGCAAAGACGTCCGCCAGGACCTTCTTCTGCGTCGCCTGCGCGTCGACGTAGCCGTCGTACGTCGCCATGCGCGTGATCTTCGCGACGAGGAGCCCGGTCTCGCCGGGTCCGACACGCGTGCAGCGGCCGCTCGGGTCGCGGATCGCCTCGCCCGTCTCGGGGTCGCAGCGCAGCAGCACCTGACCGGAGCGGAGGCGCCCGACCATGCCCGGCGTGCCGACGAGGTTGACGATCGGCGCGTTCCCTTCGGTCGCCCCGTAGAACTCGCGGATCAGCGGGATCCCGAAGCGCTTCTGGAAGCGCTCCCAGATGTCGGGACGAAGCCCGTTGCCGGTCGCGACGCGCAGGTGATGGTCGCGGTCGTCGGGCCGCTCCGGCTGATTCAGGAGGTAGCGGCAGAGCTCGCCGATGTAGACGAACGCGTGCGCGTCGTAGCGGCGCACGTCGTCGAGGAACTGCGACGCGGAGAACTTCTTGCGGAGCGCGATCGCGCCCCCGCTCGACAGCGCGGCGCCCCAGCCCGCGAACATCGCGCTCGAGTGGTAGAGCGGCAACGCGACGTACGAGACCTCGCCCGGCGCGAGCGCCAGGATGGACGCGCCGAAGAGCGCTCCCGCGGCCATGAAGCGCTGGTTCGTGATGATCGCGGCCTTCGGAAGGCCGGTCGTCCCGGACGTGTAGATGTAGCAGAACTTCTCGTCCGCCCGGGGCGTTCCCTCGACGGTGGGAGCAGTCTCCGGCTCGGCGGCGACGAGCGCGTCGAAGGACGGGAAGGCGCTCCGGTGCTCCGGTGCCTCGGGCTCCTGCTGGACGAGGAGGTCGTCCCGTCCGAGCGAGAGCTCGCCCTGGACTTCGACGATCTTCTCCTCGTGCTCGCTGCCGAAGACGACCTTCTTCGGCTTCGCGATGGTGATCGCGTGCACGAGGCCGTGGCCGAGGATGTTG
>VGTG01000358.1 GCA_016874795.1 Deltaproteobacteria bacterium
AACGCGGCAGATGGTGGATGCGCCAAGCTGCGTTCGTAGACGACGCGGAAGATGTCGAAGACGCGCGCGCCGTAGGCGTTGGCTAGATCCAGTAGACCGACGCGATTGTCGAGGGCCGTGTAGGCCCCCTCCGTGCCATCGGCAGCCCCTCGCTCGCGTGAGAGTACGAGCGCCACCTTGTCGTACTCGTTCTTGATCGGCGCCTTGCGCTCGAAGAAGAAGAAGGTCGCGTTCTGCGTCTCGTAGTCCTCGAAGTAGCGTTCGCGGTTCATGGCGATGCACCACTTCGTGCTGAGCCCGTAGTGCGCGCTCGCGTTCTTGTTCTTGATGTGGCGTACGACGAGGTCGTCCGAGTCGTACACGACGTCGGCCTCGACCGGACCGTCGAGGCGATAGAGCCGCTCGCGTTCCCGCAGCTTCTTGTTCTTCGTGCGCTTCAGGCGGCGCAGGTTGTCGCGCAGATTCGCGAAGTCTTGCGCGCGGTAGGTGTAGAGATCGTGGGCGATCCTCTCGAGGTGTACCCGGCCGTCCTTGCCTCGCTTGCTAGGCAGTGCGTGCCCCTTGAACTCGTGGAAGAGCTCGACGACATCGGCGATCTCGGGCGCGAGCGCCTGGCCCGAGGCGAGCACCTTCGCGCTCCAGTCGAGGTACTTGAGGTTCTTCGACGGGTCGCGCGCGGCGATCAGCCGGATGCCCTCTGCGTGGTCCGGGTGCTTCTGGAGCACGGAGTCGAGCCTGGAACTCATGGGCCGCCCCCGAGCGCGATGTCCCCTGCGCTCATCAGTTCGTCACCGCTGGGAGCACGAACCCGCGCGCCACGAGCGCGCCGCAGAAGTCCGTGTAGTAGCCGATGTCGCCCATCTCCGATTCCCGCCAGATGCGCAGCAAGACCTCGTCCGGCGTGCTGCGGTCGCGGACCGACAGCCGCAACTTCTCCAGTAGGTCGCGCGCTTCGGCGAGAGGCCGGTCGAGTTCGCCCACGGTCACCGTGAAGCTCTTGCCCTGCGTCGTGAGCACGACGTGCAGGCAAGTCGCCTGGACCTGCGTCGTAGGGCCGGCGACGAAGGTCACGTCGTCGTCCCCGAACCCGAGCCGGCGGAGCGCCTCGTAGACGGACCACGTGGCGCGGTAGAGGGGCGGGATCTCGCTGTACTTCATGGGCTACGGCTCCGCTTCCTTGCGTTGGTCTTTCGTGAGCTTCTGTACGGCGCGCTCCGTGTTCTCGCAGCATCGCTGCCACTCCGCGTGGTCGCCGTCCGTGACCGAGAGGCTCACCGACTGCATCACCGCCGCGTGCACGACCGGGGCCCAGGCCGCGCGGAGCATGCGCAGCTCGTCCTCGCTCTTCTCAAGCGAGTGGTTCCGGCGCATCAGACGATCGACGGCTTCGACGAGGCGCTCGCTGAGAGGCGGGTACTCGCCGCGCGCGGCGATGGCGTGCCTCCAGCCTTCCGAGTCGAGCGGCTCGTGCAGCATCTTCGCGATGCGTTCGATCAGCTCGTACGCCTCGGCGTCGTTCATGCGCTTGCTGCCACCGTTGATCGACGCGCGCGCCGACGGCTGAGCTTCTCCGTGAGGATCGCGCGGATGACGGAACTCGTCTT
>VGTG01000359.1 GCA_016874795.1 Deltaproteobacteria bacterium
GACGTGGCACTTGTCGTCCATGAACGCGCAGTCCTCGACCGTGACGTCGGACGTCACCGCGAGGACCGCGTCCGGATCGCCCTCCGGAAGGAAGGTGATCGTGATCGTGTTGTCGGCGGGATCGGTCGCGAATCCGGGGCCGGCGTCGCAGACGCCGACCTCGACCGTGACCTCGTCTCCGGGTGCGGCGATGGGGCTCCGCACGCTCCCCTGCGTCGAGGGGAAGGTGCGCTCCGCGGGAGGGATGATGTTGCAGAGGGCGCCGGCTTCGGTCGCCCGAAGGAAGACGCCGGCCGCGAGGAGCGGAAGGGCGAAGCTCAGGAAGACGAGAGGACGCTGGCGGCCTGGCCGCCGCGGGTTCTTCGGTGTGTCGTCGTATGGCCGCTCTCGTCCGGAATCCTCCGGACGAGCCCCTCCCGGACTCCGCTCCATGACCTCCTCGTCTCGGCCCCGCGCCCTGCGACCATCGCTATCGTCGCCGCGGGATCGTTGTAAAGGGAAAACTTTCTTCCGCTCGTCCCGTCGCCGCATGATCCCCTCCGCTGGCGCGCGCGGGGCCTCCCGCGGCGCGAGAAGCGCATCAGCAGGCGTCGTGCCGAAGGAAAAGTGCCGGTGGGGCGTCGTTCTTGCGTTCTCGTCCGAAGACGAAAAATCGCCCGGATATATCGCGCGGATCGCCCCGAAAAATTCAGCGGGCATAGAACGGGCTCGACCACGCGGCCCCGCCGTCGTTCTGGACGACGCGGACATAGACGTACTCGCCTGCTTCGAGCGGGGGGACGTCGCGCTCGGCGAACCACTCGCGCTGGCCCTCGCCGGGAGCGGACTCGACCGTCGCCGGGACGCCGGCGCCACCGCGGACGACGTCGACGTGGTCGATCGGAGCCGTACCGGCGACGCGCATCTCGAGCTTCTGCGTCCCGGACGTCGATTTCGTGGCCTCCTCTGCTTCGAGAATCGTGCCCATCGGCTTCCCGTCGAGGCTCACGTGCAGGAAGATGCGCGGTCCGTTCGTCGCGTAGACCCGACGCGCCCGGAGCGTCTCGAGAACGCTTTCCCGGGTCGGCTCCGCGCCGACCAGCGCCGCGAGCCCGCCGTGCGGCGCCGCGAGCTGCACGAGCCCGGGGTGTCCGTCGTGGCTGTCGCCGCTCCCGATGAAGCCGAGCCGATAGCCGCGCGCGAGCGCGTCGCGCACGAAATTGCCGCGTACGGGATTGTAGATGCGCCCGGGCGTGTCCCACGCCTCGCTGCTGCCGTGCACGCTCGCGACCTCGGTCACCGGCTCGAGCTCCGGATCGGGCGCGAAGCTCCAGTTCGTCGCGACGGGGCCTCCCGCGGAGTGATGCGCGAACGTCAAGGCCGGCTTTCCCGCGAGCGCCTTCCAGAGCTGATCCGGCGTCTCGTACCGGGGGTCGATCGAGCTCAGCACCGGTCCGTCGTCGGCGAAGTAGAGGACGTGGCGATGGCCCTGGAGCCAGCTCGTCCACTCGTAGCCGAGCACGGTGACGAAGCGTCCCGGCTCGTCGAAGTCGCGCGTCGCC
>VGTG01000360.1 GCA_016874795.1 Deltaproteobacteria bacterium
ACGCGTTCGGCGCGCCAAGCCGCTTCCTCCCGAAATCCCCGCACAATCGTCACGCGTCGATCTTCAACTGCGGCTGAAAGAGGAACGCAGGCCACGCTGCACTCGGTGACCTTCCCCCACTTTGCGTACCAGAGTCTATGAGAGTTCCTGCACCGTTGGGAGTCGCTGCCGGGACGACCGGAGCGCAGCGCAGGGAGGACCGGCAGCGATCGACTCCGGCGCCGGTGGTCGGTACCCCAACGCGCTGTGCGGCCTGATCCGGTTGTAGCGCTGCCGCCATTGCTCGATCAGGATACGAGCCTCCAGCACCGTGTGGAAGTGCTCGCCGTTCAACAGCTCGTCACGCAGCTTCCCGTTGAAGCTCTCTACGTACCCGTTCTCCCACGGGCTCCCAGGTTCGATGTACAGCGTCTTCACGCCGACCTTGGCCAGCCACTCGCGCACCGCCGTCGCCGTGAACTCGCTGCCGTTGTCCGAGCGAAGGTGCTCAGGCACGCCGCGCGTCGCCATCAGCCACGCCAGACGCTCGAGCACGTCGTCGCTCGTCAGTCGTCGTGCCACGTCGATCGACAGGCACTCCCGAGTGAACTCGTCCAGGATCACGAGCATCCGAAGTGGAAGGCCCTCGCGCGTCCGCGCGCTCACGAAGTCGTACGCCCACACATGGTCCCTTCGCTCCGGGCGAAGCCGGATGCACGAGCCGTCGTTCAGCCACAGCCGCCCTCGTTTCGGCTGTTTCTGCGGCACTTTCAGGCCTGCCTCCTTCCAGATCCGTTCCACGCGCTTGTGATTCACCATCCAGCCCTCGTTCCTCAGTAATGCGTTGATCCGCGGCGATCCGTAGCGGCCGTACACCGCTGCCAGCTCCACGATCCGACCCGTCAGACGATCCTCGTCGTCACGAATCTCCGGCGTGTACCGCTGGACGGCGCGAGCCTGGCCCAGCACCTTGCACGCCCGACGCTCCGACACGCCCAGCTCCCCCTGCGCCTGCTCCACCGCCAGACGCCGGCGAGCCGGGCTCAGAAGTTTGGGCGTGCCGCCTCGCGGAGAATCGCCTTGTCGAGCTCCGCATCGGCGAGCAGGCGCTTGAGCCGCGCGTTCTCCTGCTCCAACTCCTTGAACCGCTTCGCTTGATCGACCTTCAGACCGCCGTACTCGCGACGCCAGCGGAAGTAGGTCGGCTCGGTCACGGCAAGCAGCCGGCAGACGCCCGCCACCGAGTTGCCCTTGCCAAGCTCCACCTCCGCCTGCCGAAGCTTGTTGACGATCTCCTCCGCCGAATGACGCTTCCTGGCCATGATCCCGATCCTCCTGATCCAGGCCGAAGACTATCGCTCCGACTGGACCTGCTTCAGGGGGGAAGGTCAATGACCTCCTCGCACTGCTTGCGAAGAGTGTCCTTGTTGGTGACCTCGACCTCAATCTCTGTCCCTTCGTAGTCGAGGCTGTCGGGGTCAATGCCCTGCTCAGCGAGGGCGTTCCGATCCTCCTCGTTGAGATCGACGCCCTTGAT